>NZ_CP049259.1:1945714-2270000 GCF_011047315.1 Altererythrobacter sp. BO-6
TGGTCTCCAAACTTACCGTCGCGCGCAATGCCAAGGCCGATCCTGCGACCGCGATCCGGCTGGACGGCGACGGGCAGCAGATCCTTTCCGTCAAGGTCGATGGCGAGGTGCGCAATGACTGGTCCCAAGATGAAGGCGACCTGATCCTGCCGCTTTCCGGCGACGCGCATGAGATCGAGATCGCGACCGAAATCGATCCTTCGGCCAATACCCAGCTCGAAGGGCTTTATGCCTCGAATGGCATGCTCTGCACCCAGTGCGAGGCCGAGGGGTTCCGCCGCATCACCTATTTCCCCGACCGGCCTGACGTGCTCAGCACCTATCGGGTGCGGATGAGCGGGTTGAAAGAGCAGTTCCCGATCCTGCTGTGTAACGGCAACAAACTGGCCCAAGGCGACAATCCGGATGGAACGCATTGGGCCGAATGGCATGACCCCTGGCCCAAGCCGAGCTATCTCTTTGCGCTGGTGGCAGGGGACCTTGTCGCCAATTCCGCCACCTTCACCACCATGAGCGGGCGCGAGGTGGAGCTGAACGTTTGGGTGCGCGAGGAAGACCTGGCGCGCACCGACCACGCCGTGGAATCGCTCAAGAAGTCGATGAAGTGGGACGAGGAGGTGTTCGGCCGCGAATACGATCTCGATCTCTACAACATCGTCGCGGTCAGCGATTTCAACATGGGGGCGATGGAGAACAAGGGGCTCAACGTCTTCAACACCAAATACGTGCTGGCTGACCCCGACACCGCGACCGATGCCGATTTCGACGCGGTCGAAGGGGTGATCGCACACGAATACTTCCACAACTGGTCGGGCAACCGTGTAACCTGCCGCGACTGGTTCCAGCTGTCCCTGAAGGAAGGCTTCACCGTGCTGCGCGACCAGCTGTTCAGCCAGGACATGCAGGGTGAAGCGGTCAAGCGGATCGAGGATGTGCGGATCCTGCGTGCGGCGCAATTCCCCGAGGATTCGGGGCCGCTGGCGCATCCGATCCGGCCGGACAGCTATCGCGAGATCTCGAACTTCTACACCGCCACGGTCTACAACAAGGGCGCCGAAGTCATCCGCATGATGCGCTCGATTTGCGGGCCGGAGCGATTCCGCAAGGGCACCGATATCTATTTCGAGCGGCATGATGGCGAAGCGGCGACCTGCGAGGATTTCGTCTGCGCTATCGAGGAAGGCGCCGGGCTCGACCTAAGCCAGTTCCGCCTGTGGTACCGCCAGGCCGGCACGCCGCGCGTGAAGGTGGCAATGGCGCATGAAGGCCACACGGTCACGCTGACGCTCACGCAAATGGTTCCGCCCACCCCCGGCCAGCCGGACAAGCAGCCGATGGTGATCCCGCTCAGGATCGCGCTGCTCGATCGCGCCACTGGCCAGCATCGCGGTGAAGAACTGATCGTGCTCGATCAGGCGGAGCAGAGCTTCACCTTCGACGGATTTGACGCTGCGCCGGTGCTCTCGGTCAACCGCGGCTTTACGGCGCCGGTGATGATCGAGCGGGCGGCGTCGCTCGAAGACCTCAAGCTGCTGGCCGCGCATGATGACGATTCTTTTGCGCGCTATGAAGCGATGCAGGAATTGATGGTGGGCCACCTGGTTGCCGCAGCGGGCGGCACCCTGGGTGATGCCGACCGGGCGACTGGCGAAGCGGCGATCGTCAGCGCGCTGGGCGCGGTCGTGACCGACGTGGCCCTCGACGATGCGATGCGCGGCGAACTGATGATGCTGCCCAGCCAGACTTACCTGATGGAGCAGCTCGACCAGGCCGACCCGGCGGCGATCCACCGCGAGCGCGAAGGCCTCAAGGCCCTGCTGGGCCGCGAGCTGGCGGGCGAGCTGCACGCTTTGTATTCCCGTGCGGCGCAGGTGCCTTACAATGGCGACGGTGCCCGCGGCGCGCGCAAGGTCAAGACCCAGGCGCTGGCCTATCTGGCAGCAAGCGACCCCGCGCAGGCAGCCGAGCTTGCCGGTGCGCAATATGATGCGGCGGACAACATGACCGACCGGCAGGGCGCGCTGATGGTGCTCGCCGGGCTGGAGCATCCGGCGCGCGAGGAAAGGCTGGCCGCGTTCTATGACCGTTATCAGGGCAATGCGCTGGTGATCGACAAGTGGTTTACGCTGCAGGCGCTGTCGCTGCACCCGCAAGTGCTGGAGCATATCAAGGCGCTTGCCGCCCATCCTGACTTCACGCTCAAGAACCCCAACCGCGTGCGTTCGCTCTATATGGCGCTGGCAGGCAACCCGCCGGCATTCCATGCGGCAAGCGGCGAGGGCTATCGCCTGCTGGCCGACCTGATCCTCGAGCTTGACCCGATCAACCCGCAGACCGCCGCACGGTTCGTGCCGGCACTGGGCCGCTGGCGCAGGATCGAGCCCGTGCGCGCGGCGCTGATGAAGGGCGAGCTTGAACGGCTGAGCAAGGCAAAGCTGTCACGCGATACGTTCGAGCAGGTCAGCCGCAGCCTCGATGGCTGACGCCTCCGCCTTCGACATTACCCTGGCCGATACGCTGGAGGGCGTGCCGCATGGCTTCTTCGGCCATTCCGGCGCAGCGCACCAGTTCGGCTATGGCGGCGAGGGCGAAGAAGCCGCACTCCATGCGGCCCGCGCGGCGGCGGCTGAAGCGATCCTGCCCGGTGGGGCGCTGGTCATGCCGCACCAGGTCCATTCGCCCGATGTCTTGCACGTCACGGCAGCATGGGATGACACCGCGACGGGTCGGCCCACGGCGGACGCGCTTGTAAGCGCCACGCCAGGGCTGGTGCTGGGCGTCGTCACGGCCGATTGCGCGCCGGTGCTGTTTGCCGATGCCGAGGCAGGCGTGATCGGCGCCGCCCATGCCGGCTGGCGCGGGGCGCATGGCGGCGTGCTCGAGAATACCGTCGCCGCGATGGAAGCACTGGGCGCCCGGCGGGCGCGGATTGTCGCCGCGATCGGGCCCACCATAGCCCAGGCTAGCTATGAAGTGGATGAAGGGTTCCGTTCGCAATTTGCGCCCAAGGATGCGCGCCATTTCGCACCGGGCCGCGCCGGTCACTGGCAATTCGATCTGCCCGCCTATGTCGCAGCGCGCTTGCAACATGCGGGGATCGGCCAGGTCGAGGACCTGGCGCTCGATACTTATGCGCTGGAAAGCCGCTTCTATTCCTATCGCCGCGCAACGCATCAGGGTGCGCCCAATTACGGACGGCAACTCAGCCTGATCGCGCTCCGCTGATCATCCGTCCACAGGCTTGCATGAAACCGAACGATTGGTGCCCAAAACACGGTTGGCAGGGCCTGACTTTGCGTCTATCAGCGCCGCCAAATAGGCGCAGCCCGCTTGCCGGGTGGAAGCGTCAGACGCCTTTCGGGAAACGAATCGCCCCAGCGAGAGTTCGATCGAGAGGTAATGTTCCGACAGCGTCCGGGGGCATTCGCGGCCGGACAAGATTAGCAGGGTAAAGGCTGATGGCTGATACGACTGGCACCGTGACACCCGATGCCGCCGCAATGGCGGGCGAAGACGGGGTCCGGCGGCGCGACTTTATTCACATCGCTGCGGTGAGCGCGGCTGGCGTGGGCGGCGTGGTTACGCTGTTGCCGCTGGTCAGCCAGATGGCACCGTCGAAAGACGTTCTTGCCGCAAGCACGACCGAGGTCGATGTTTCCGCGATCGAGCCGGGGCAGGCGATCAAGGCAGAATTCCGCAAGCAGCCGCTGTTCGTGCGCCGTTTGACACCGGCCGAGATTCAGGAAGCGAACGCCGTTGACGTGGGTGGCCTGCGCGATCCGGAGACACTCGCTGACCGGACCAAGGAAGGCCATGAGGACATGCTGGTCACCATGGGCGTCTGTACCCACCTGGGCTGCGTACCGCTGGGCGCCGCAGAAGGTGAGGACAAGGGCGAATTCGGCGGCTATTTCTGCCCCTGCCACGGTTCGCACTATGATACGGCCGCGCGCATCCGCAAGGGACCTGCGCCGAAGAACCTTGTCGTTCCCGATTACGAATTCACCTCCGACAGCGTTATCCGCGTCGGCTGACAGCTGAGAGATTTGCGATGAGCTTTGCCTGGGCACGCCAGTACGAACCGCAGAACGGCTTTACCAAGTGGCTGGATGAGCGGCTGCCGCTCCCCCGCCTGGTCTACAATGCCGTGGGTGCCGGATATCCGGTGCCGCGCAACCTCAACTACATGTGGAATTTCGGCGTGCTCGCCGGCTTCTTCCTGGTGCTCCAGATCGTTACCGGCGTAGTGCTGGCGATGCATTATGCCGCCAACCAGCTGGTTGCGTTCCAGACGGTCGAGCACATCATGCGCAACGTCAACTGGGGCTGGATGATGCGCTATGCGCATGCCAACGGCGCCAGCTTCTTCTTCATCGTCGTCTACCTGCATATCTTCCGCGGCTTCTTCTACTCTTCATACAAGGCCCCGCGCGAGATGATCTGGCTGCTCGGCGTCGTGATCTTCCTGCTGATGATGGCGACCGCCTTCATGGGTTATGTGCTGCCGTGGGGCCAGATGAGCTTCTGGGGCGCGCAGGTGATCACCGGCCTGTTCGGCGCTATCCCGCTGGTGGGTGAAAGCATCCAGGTGTGGATCCTGGGCGGCTTTGCGCCTGACAATGCCGCGCTGAACCGCTTCTTCAGCCTGCACTTCCTGCTGCCCTTCGTGATCGCCGGCGTGGTGATCCTGCACATCTGGGCGCTGCACATCCCGGGTTCGTCGAACCCCACCGGTGTGGAAGTGAAGAGCGAAAGCGACACTGTGCCGTTCCACCCCTATTACACCGCCAAGGACGGGTTCGGGCTGGGCGTGATCCTGCTGTTCTTCGCGACGATGGTGTTCTTCCTGCCCAACGCGCTGGGCCACCCGGATAACTATATCGAAGCGAACCCGCTTTCGACCCCGGCGCACATCGTGCCTGAATGGTATTTCTGGCCGTTCTACGCGATCCTGCGCGCTTTCACCGGTGACCTCACCATTCCGTTCACCGGTGTGGTGCTGATCGAGGCGAAGCTGCTGGGCGTGATCGCGATGTTCGGATCGATCCTGCTGTGGTTCATCCTGCCCTGGCTCGACAAGAGCCCGGTGCGCTCGGGCCACTATCGCCCGACCTTCCGCAAGTTCTTCTGGTTCGGCCTGATCCCCGCGATGATCGTTCTGTTCATTTGCGGCGGCGCCCCGGCTGAAGAGCCTTATGTGATGCTCAGCCAGATCGCGACCGCATATTACTTCCTCCACTTCCTGGTGATCCTGCCCATCATCAGCTCGATCGAGAAGACCGAGCCGCTGCCCTATTCGATTACCGAAGCGGTGTTGGCAAAGGATGGCGCGGGCGCTCCGGCGGCGCAGCCGGCCGAGTAAGTCCCGGACGACTGGATAAAGAGAGACACGAACCATGATCCGTATCGGTGCAATCGCAGTCGGCCTGTTCTTCTTCGCCGTCGTCACCCTGTGGTCGTTCATCCCCGGGGCGATCAACTATTTCACGGTCCCGGCTGAAAAGCCTGCCTACTATGCCTTCAAGCAGAAGGCGCATGGCCCTGAGGGCGGCTTCAGCTTTGATGGCCCCTTCGGCAAGTGGGACGTGCAGCAGCTGCAGCGCGGCTACCAGGTGTACAAGGAAGTGTGCGCGGCTTGCCACTCGATCCAGTATGTCGCGTTCCGCAATTTGGCAGAGCTGGGCTACAACGAAGCCGAGGTGAAGGCGGAAGCTGCCACCTTCAACATCCCGGTCTACAGCAAGGCGACCGCCGAGGTGGAAACCCGCCCAGGCCTGCCGACCGACAACTTCCCGGCAGTGCCCTATTTCGGCGCGGGCCATCCGCCGGATCTTTCGCTGATCACCAAGGCGCGCAAGGACGGATCGAACTACGTCTATTCGCTGCTGACCGGTTACCAGGAGCCCGATCCCGAGCTGCTGGCCGCGAACCCGGATTTCGAAGTGCCCGCCGGGCTCTACTTCAATCCCTACTTCCCCAATGTGAACCTTTCGATGCCGGCTCCGCTGATTTCTGACGGCCAGGTCACCTATGCCGATGGCACTCAAGCGACGGTAAGCCAGATGTCGGAAGACGTGTCGGCTTTCCTCACCTGGACCGCCGAGCCTTCGCTGGTAAAGCGCAAGCAGACCGGCTGGCCAGTGCTCGGCTTCCTGCTGTTCGCTACCATCCTGGCCTATCTGTCTAAGAAGCAGATCTGGGCTTCGGTGAAGCCGCGCAAGAAAGACTGATCATCGCACACAAGCGATGCTTGAAGCGCCCCGCCATCTTCGCGATGGTGGGGCGTTTTCGATTTGGGGGAATGCATGACGCCTGACGAATTGAAGGGCTTGATCCGCACCGTGCCGGATTTTCCGCAGCCGGGGATCCAGTTCCGCGACATCACCACGCTGATCAGCCATCCACTGGGCCTGGCCGCCACCGTCCGGCTGCTGGCCGAGCGGGCCAAGGCGCTGGGCGCGGAAGCGATTGCGGGCATGGAGGCGCGCGGTTTCATCTTTGGCGCAGCGGTGGCAGTCGAGCTAGAACTGGGCTTCGTCCCCGTGCGCAAGCCGGGCAAGCTGCCGGTCGATGTGCTCGGCATCGATTATGCGCTCGAATACGGCACCGACCGGCTCGAGATCGATCCGAGTGCGATCGCGCACGGTCAGACCGTGGTGATCGTCGACGATCTGATTGCGACCGGCGGCACCGCGCTTGCTGCTGCGCAATTGCTGCGCCAGGCGGGGGCAACGGTGGATGACGCGCTGTTCGTGATCGACTTGCCGGATCTTGGCGGGGCGGCCCGGCTGCGCGACGCCAGTATCGAGGTGAGCGCGCTGATGGAATTCGAAGGCGATTAGGCGCTGGCCGGGTCAGCCCAGCTTGCGCACTTCCTCCAGAACTCTCTCGGCCCATTCGGGGCGGCAGATCAGCAAATCGGGCAGGTAGGTGTCGGCATTGTTGTAGGTCAGCGGGGATCCGTCGATCCGGCTGCAATGCAGGCCGTGCGCCTGCGCCACGGCGACCGGGGCGCAATTGTCCCACTCATACTGTCCGCCTGAATGGAGATAGATTTCCGCTTCGCCGCGCACCACCGCCATGGCCTTGGCGCCCGCGCTGCCCATGTCCACCAGCTCGCCGCCGATCGCGTCTGCTACGGCCACCGCTTCCTTCGCAGGCCGAGTGCGGCTGACGACGAGCCGCGGGACAGCAGCCGCATCTGCCAGCGGCAGCGGCTGGTCGGAACGCAGCACCACCCCGCCATCGAGTCCCGGCAAGGCCACAGCACCCAGCGTCGCGACCCCCTTGATCGCCAGCCCGACATGCACCGCCCAGTCGCTGCGCGCTTCGCCATATTCGCGGGTGCCGTCGACCGGATCGACGATCCATACCCGTTCGCGCGCCAGCCGTGCCGGATTGTCCTTTTCCTCTTCGGACAGCAGCCCGTCTTCGGGGCGCTCATGGCGCAGCGCTTCGCACAGGAATGCGTTGGCCCGGCGATCCCCCTCCTTGCCCAGCGCCTTGCCTTCGAACTGCCCCGAAGCGCGCACATCGAGCAGGATGCGCCCGGCTTCCACGGCGAGCTGCGCGGCAAGCCGTGCGTCTGCAGAAAGATCGGGCACCGTCATTTGAGCGGCAGGATCTGTTCGATAATGTATTCGGCAGCTTCCGCCGGCGTCATGTCGACCGTGTTGACCCGGATCTCCGCGGTCTCCGGCTCTTCATACGGGCTGTCGATCCCGGTAAAGTTCTTGAGCTCGCCCGCGCGTGCCTTCTTGTAGAGGCCCTTTACGTCGCGCGCTTCGGCGACGCTCAGCGGTGTATCGACAAAAATCTCGATGAACTCGCCTTCGGGCAGCATCTGACGGACCATCTGCCGTTCGGCGCGGAACGGGCTGATAAACGCGGTCAGCACGATCAGCCCGGCATCCGCCATCAGCTTGGCGACTTCACCGATCCGGCGGATATTCTCGATCCGGTCGGCCTCGGTAAAGCCGAGGTCGCGGTTGAGGCCATGGCGGATATTGTCGCCATCGAGCAGGAAAGTGTGGCGGTTCATGAGGTTCAGCCGCTTCTCCACCTCATTGGCGATGGTCGACTTGCCAGAGCCCGACAGCCCGGTGAACCACAGCACGCGCGGCTTCTGGTTCTTCAGCGCCGCATGATCCTCGCGTGTAATCTCAGTCGGTTGCCAGTGCACGTTCTGCGCGCGGCGCAGGCTGAAATGGATCATGCCCGCCGCGACAGTGGCATTGGTGAATTTGTCGATCAGGATGAAGCCACCGAGCTGGCGGCTCCTGGCATAGGGTTCAAAGGCAATCGCCCGGTCAGTGCGCAGCTCGGCGACGCCAATCGCGTTGAGATCGAGCGTCTTGGCTGCAAGGTGTTCGAAGGTGTTGACGCAGATCTCGTATTTGGGGGGCTGGACATTGGCGGTGACGGTTTGCGTGCCCAGCTTCAGCCAGTAACCGCGGCCTGGCTTCATCGCTTCTTCGTCCATCCACACGATAGTGGCTTCGAACTGGTCCGAAGCCTCGGGCGGATCGCCCGCCGCTGCGATCACGTCGCCGCGGCTGCAATCGACCTCGTCTGCCAGCGTCAGCGTGACCGATTGCCCGGCCACCGCTTCGTCAAGCTCGCCATCGAAGGTGACAATGCTCTTAATCGTACTGGTCTTGCCCGATGGCACGATCCGCACCGGATCGCCCGGCTTCACCGTGCCGCCGGCAATCAATCCGGTGAAACCGCGGAAGTCCAAGTTGGGGCGATTGACCCACTGCACCGGCATCCGGAAAGCGCGCTCCTGCGCGCGGGCATTGGCCAGCTCGACTGTCTCGAGATGGCCGATCAGGCTGGGGCCAGAATACCAGCTTGTGTTGGCCGAAGGGGCCTGCGTGATATTGTCGCCCTTGAAGCCCGAGATGGGTATCGCGGTGAACTCCTCGACACCGATCTCTTCAGCGAAAGCGGCGTAATCGGCCACGATCTTGTCGAACACAGCCTGGTCGTAGCCGACCAGGTCCATCTTGTTGACCGCCAGCACTAGCTGCCGGATGCCCAGCAGGTGCACCAGGAAGCTGTGCCGCCGCGTCTGCTCCAGCACGCCCTTGCGTGCATCGACCAGGATCACCGCGAGGTCGGCGGTCGAAGCGCCGGTCACCATGTTGCGCGTGTATTGCTCGTGCCCCGGGGTGTCGGCGACGATGAATTTGCGTTTCTCGGTCGCGAAGAAGCGATAGGCGACGTCGATCGTGATGCCCTGTTCGCGCTCCGCCGCGAGGCCATCGACCAGCAGCGCGAAATCGATCTCCTCGCCCTGGGTGCCATGGCGCTTGCTGTCGCTTTCCAGCGCAGCCAGCTGGTCTTCGAAGATCATCTTGGAATCGTACAGCAGGCGCCCGATCAGCGTGCTCTTGCCGTCATCGACGCTGCCGCAGGTGATGAAGCGCAGCATTTCCTTGTGCTGCTGCGCATCGAGATAGGCGGCGATGTCATCCGCGATCAGCGTGTCGGGGCGATAAATCTCCGTCATCAGAAATACCCCTCCTGCTTCTTCGCTTCCATCGAGGCGCTTTCGCCCTTGTCGATCGCGCGGCCCTGTCGCTCCGAACCGGTGGCGAGCAGCATTTCCTGGATGATATCGGTCAACTCGGTCGCCTCGCTTTCGACCGCGCCGGTCAGCGGGTAGCAGCCGAGCGTGCGGAAG
Organism: Altererythrobacter sp. BO-6; assembly: GCF_011047315.1. Taxonomy (NCBI): domain Bacteria; kingdom Pseudomonadati; phylum Pseudomonadota; class Alphaproteobacteria; order Sphingomonadales; family Erythrobacteraceae; genus Altererythrobacter; species Altererythrobacter sp. BO-6. The sequence continues at coordinate 1,955,403 of NZ_CP049259.1, forward strand.
CGGACGGTGCGTTCGACCGCGACTTCGCCCTGTTCGGATCGGAAGCGTTCGTCATCGACCACCAGCAGCGTGCCGTCGCGCACTACGGTCGGTCGCCGCGCCGCGTAATAGAGTGGTACGATGTCGATCTTCTCGGCCAGGATATATTGCCAGATGTCGAGCTCGGTCCAGTTGGAGAGCGGGAACACGCGAATGCTTTCGCCGTCCTTCTTCTTGGCGTTGTAGAGGTTCCACAGCTCGGGCCGCTGGTTCTTCGGGTCCCACCGGTGCGCGGCATTGCGAAAGCTGAACACACGTTCTTTCGCGCGCGCCTTTTCCTCGTCGCGCCGCCCGCCGCCAAAGGCCGCATCGAAGCCGTGTTCGCTCAGCGCGCGCTTGAGCGGTTCAGTCAATTGTGCCTGCGAATAAAGCGCGCTGCCGGTGTCGAAGGGGTTGATCCCCTGCGCTTCGGCCTCTTCGTTTTCCGCGACGATCAGTTTGAGGCCATACGCCGCGACGGTCTTGTCACGATGCGCGAGCAAATCCTGGAAGTCCCATCCGCTCGCTACATGCAGCATCGGGAAGGGTGGAGGTGCAGGGTAGAATGCCTTGCGCGCGAGGTGCAGCATGACCGAGCTGTCCTTGCCCACCGAATAAAGCATCACGGGGTTGCTTGCTTCGGCCACAACCTCGCGCATGATATGGATGCTTTCAGCTTCGAGCCGCTGGAGATGGGTCAGGTTGGTCATTGATGATCGCTTGCGTCGTCTGTCAGGACCCGCGACCTAGGGGTTCGCTGCGCCACGGAGAATATAGAATTGCTTGCAGGCGCATTAGATGCGGCGTCTCCAGACAGTTGACGAATCCCCTGCAACCGTGGCAATTGCCCGCGTCCTATCGAGCGGGCGGGTATAGCTTAGTGGTAAAGCCCTAGCCTTCCAAGCTAGTTATGCGGGTTCGATTCCCGCTACCCGCTCCAGCCTTCCAGCTCTCAGAATACAGCCTTTGGTGCGGGTTCGATTGTCCTCGCTCCGCTCGTTCAGCTTCGCTTCGTCCTCGCTGCGCTCGTTCAGCGGTGCTTCCCCGCTACCCGCTCCAGCCTTTCAGCCGTCCGGAAACGAAAATGCCGGATGCGCCAATTGTATGGCTGCACCCGGCATAAAACCCGAAAGGCTCTCTCTCCAACTCTTTCGTGATTCGCCGTAACAGCGGCGGCCACATTTGGCTTGTCCCTCAACTGGGTGTCAGCGCTAGGCCTGACTCATGTCAGCCAGCGGGGCCGATGCGCGGCCTCGCGGAAATGCTTGCCGGGCGCGATCAAACCCAGTGATACGGCGCGCACCGCGGCAGCGGTGCGGTCAGACACATCAAGCTTGGCGAAGATACGTTTGACGTAACTGTCGACCGAGTTCTTGGAGATGCCGAGGATTTCCGCGATGACAGCGTTGCTTTTGCCTTCGCCGATCCAGCGGATCACGTCGAGCTCGCGTTGCGACAAGTCGGGCACATCTTCCTTGAATGCTCCGACCAGCTCGCAATAGCGGTGGAAACACAATTGCGCGGCAACCTGCACCTGCCGTACCATCGCGTCATCCAGCGAAGCCGGATCCTGCGGCAGGCCAACCCCGACAAAGCCTGAACGGGCATAGGGGCCCGTACAATGCACGGCGACGCCTTCTCCCATCCCGGCTTGGTGCAGCCTGTCCAAATAGTCTGCTCCCCGCTCGTCGAGCGTGGCTATCCTGGCGGCATCTGACCAACGGAACGCATTGCCGCGATTGAGCGAGAGATTGGGTAGCGGGTCTTCCCAGCGCCCTTTTTCGCGATAGGCCGCTTCCCACTCCCTGGGGAAACCGACATTCCAGAACACGCGGCCCACCCGGCGGTCCGCCACAACCGGCGCCAGGAAATAGACGCCGCCGAAGCGGATTGCCTTCAACGCCTCATGGATCGCACGGCGAAAGGAGACGAGTGTATGGGCATGCGCGATCAGCGCCATTGCATCCCAATATTCCATCCGATCTTGCGCCATATCGACTCGCTTTAGCGCGGTCCCCCTGAAGGAAGCTTTAGACGGCATCCTTTCCAATTTCCAAACAGCCGCTTAACCAAAGGGCTTAGGCACGCTTGGGAAAACAGGCTTAACCGACCGCCATATTGTCTATCAGCCGCGTCCCGCCGATCCGGGCGGCCACCAAAAGTCGTGATGGCTTACCTTCCAGCCTGGCCAGCTGTGTCAAGGATTGCGCGTCGGCCAGTGCCGCGTAGTCGATCGAAGCAAAGCCGGCTTCGAGCAGCTCCGCTTCAAGCGCCGCGAGCGCAGTCGCAACGTCACAACCGCCTTCGATCTGCGCAATTGCGGATTGCATCGCGCGCGGCAGCGCAGCGGCAGCGGCGCGGTTCGCAGGCGAAAGGTAGCGGTTGCGGCTCGACATCGCCAGCCCGTCAGCTTCGCGCACGGTCGGTACGCCAACGATATCGCGCACATGCGGGCGGGTCAGATCAAGATCGCGCGCCATGGCGCGGATCACCGCCAATTGCTGGAAATCCTTCTCACCGAAAAAGGCCTTGTCGGGCATGACCTGGTTGAACAGCTTGCACACGACCGTGGCGACACCATCGAAATGGCCAGGCCGTGCCGCGCCGCAGAAGCCTTCGCTTACGCCGCTGACGGTGATCGAAGTGGCGAAGCCGGCCGGATACATCGCCTCTACTGTGGGTGCCCACAGCAGCGCGACGCCTTCCGCCTCTAGCATGGCCGAGTCTTCGGCCAGCTGGCGCGGGTAGGCGTCGAGATCCTCATTCGGCCCGAATTGGGTGGGATTGATGAAGATCGACGCGACCACATGGTCACATTGCGCCCGCGCCTCTCGGACCAAGGTCAAATGCCCTTCGTGGAGCGCGCCCATGGTCGGCACCAGCCCCACTGTGCCACCCGCCGAACGCAGGTCGGCCAAGGCATTTCTCAACATGTCGAGCGTCGTGGCGGTTTGCACCTCGGCAACCCCTCCGATATTGAAATCACAAGTCTCCTAGCGCCCATTGCGCGCGCGATACAAGCGAATCGAAAGGCAAGTCGTCCATGTCCGCCAGCCATCCGCACCGGATTGTCTTCGCCAATGAAAAAGGCGGCACCGGCAAGTCCACCACCGCGGTGCATATTGCGATTGCGCTTGCCTATCGCGGTGCACGCGTGGCGGCGATCGACCTCGACCCGCGCCAACGCACCATGGCGCGCTACCTTGAAAATCGTGCTGACACGGCGGCTCGCCGCCAGATTGCGCTGCCGACGGCGGAGTTCCGTGTCTATGAAGGCGATGTCGAAGGGCTTGAGGCCTTGGTGGCTGAAATCGGCACTGGGGCCGACTATATCGTGTTTGACACGCCCGGGCGTGACGATCCCCTGGCCCGCCATGCCGCGACCGAGGCCGACACGCTGGTCACGCCGATGAATGACAGCTTCGTCGATTTCGACCTGATCGGCCAGGTTGAAGGCGAAACCTTCAAGGTCAAGCGGCTGAGTTTTTATGCCGAACTGATCTGGGAAGCCCGGCTCAAGCGCAGCCGCGCGACGATCGAACAGCAGCGCCGCCAGATGGACTGGGTGGTGGTGCGCAACCGCACCGGCCATGTCGAAGCGCGCAACATGTTGCGTATCGAACAGGCGCTGACCGAGCTTTCCAAGCGGGTCGGCTTTCGCGTGGCGCAGGGCCTTAGCGAACGCGTGATCTATCGCGAATTGTTCCCGTCCGGCCTGACGCTGCTCGACAAGGGCCACCTGGGCGAGCTGGGCACCAGCCATCTGGTGGCGCGGCAGGAGCTGCGCGAACTGGTCAGGTCGCTCGCCTTGCCCGAATTCATCCCGCCGCAGCCGCGGCTCGAACTGGCCTGACGCGATGCTGTTGCGCCTGCTCCTGCTGGTCGGGCTGGCATGTCTTGCGTGCAAGATGGTGTTCGGGCGCTGGCCCTGGGAATATCTGCGCGGGAGCTCTACCCGCGAACGCGCGCTGGAACGTGCGCGCCAGCTGTTGGGGGTGAGCGCCGGCGCCACCCGCCAGCAGATCGTCGAGGCGCACAAGCGGCTGGTTGCGATCGTCCATCCCGATCGCGGCGGCACCAACGAGCAGGTGCATGAAGCGAATGCGGCGCGTGATCTGCTGCTGGCCGCGCTACCACCGGAAATTCCGCCACAACAGTGACATAAAGTCGCGCCATCGGCTAAGGGATCCTGCCATACGCCACACCATTCAGGTCCCTTCACATGAGTCATCAGTTCCATTCCACCGTCCTGCGCGAATATGACATTCGCGGGATTATCGGCGAAACGCTCGGGCCGGATGATGCGCGGGCAATCGGGCGCAGCTTTGCGACGCTGCTGCGCGAAGCTGGCGGGCGCAAGGTGGCTGTCGGTTATGACGGCCGGATCAGTTCGCCCATGCTCGAACACGCGCTGGTCGAAGGTCTTACCGCCAGCGGCTGCGATGTTGTGCGGATCGGCATGGGGCCGACCCCGATGCTCTATTACGCAGAAGCCTCAGCTGAAGACGTGGATGGCGGCATTCAGATAACCGGCAGCCATAATCCCGCCAATTACAACGGCTTCAAGATGGTATTCCAGGGGCGCCCGTTCTTCGGTGCGGACATCCAGCGGCTCGGTGAAATCGCGCAGCGCGGGGCATGGGCGCACGGTGCCGGAATTGTCGAGCGCGCCGATATCCTTGACCAGTATGTCGAGCGCCTGCTGCAGGGACTGGCAGGGATCGACACCGGCGCTCTCGCGGACCTCAAGGTTGGCTGGGACGCAGGCAATGGCGCCGCCGGGCCTGCGCTGGAGAAGCTCGCGGCGCGCCTGCCCGGCGAGCATCATTTGCTTTTCACACAAGTCGACGGCAATTTTCCCAATCATCATCCTGATCCCACGGTCGAAGCCAATCTGGCGGACCTGAAGGCGCTCGTCGCGGAGAAGAAGCTCGATTTCGGAGTGGCTTTCGACGGCGATGGTGACCGGATCGGCGCGATTGACGGCGAAGGCCGCGTGGTGTGGGGCGACCAGCTGCTGATGATCTATGCCGAGGATCTGCTCAAATCGCGTCCCGGCGCGACGATTATCGCCGATGTGAAGGCCAGCCGTGCGCTGTTCGACCATGTTGCGGCGCAGGGCGGAAAGCCGCTGATGTGGAAGACCGGGCACTCGCTGATCAAGTCCAAAATGAAGGAAGTTTCCTCGCCGCTGGCAGGCGAAATGAGCGGGCATGTGTTCTTTGCTGACAGCTATTACGGCTTCGACGATGCGCTCTTTGCCGGTGTGCGGCTGATCGCCGCCAGCGCAAGACTGGGCAAATCGGTCACAGAGCTGCGCGGCGAAATGCCCGCGATGCTCAACACGCCAGAGCTGCGCTTCCAGGTCGATGAGAGCCGCAAGTTTGCCGCGATCGAAGAGATTGCCGGGCGGATCGCGGCGAGCGATGCCGTGGCCGACACCACCGACGGGGTGCGCGTTACCACCGCTGACGGTTGGTGGCTGCTGCGCGCTTCGAACACGCAGGATGTGCTGGTGGCGCGCGCGGAAAGCGATACGCCTGAGGGGCTGGAGCGCTTGCTCGCCCAGATCGACGAGCAGCTCTTGCTGTCCGGCCTCGAACGCGGCGAAAGCGTGGGCCATTAGGCGTCATTTGGGAGGGTCGAAGATATGAAGATGATGAAGAGTGCGCTGCTTGCGCTTGCCCCGGCCGCATTGGCGCTACCCGTTCCGGCGGCCGCGCAGTCAGATGCGAATGCGCTGGCGCGGATGTTCCAGGCGGAACCGCTAACCGCCGAACAGGAGGCACGTTTGCCGCTGGCGACTTCGGTGATCGAAAAGATGATCCCGCCCGGCACCCTGGGTGAAACGATGGGTGGGATGTTCGAGCGGATCATGAATCCTATCATGGAAGCGGTCGCGTCCGATCCCGGTTCGGATGTCGCGCGCCAGCTTGGCGTCGGGCGCGGCGATCTCGATGTCTCGGACGCGGACCTGGCGGTGCTGGCGACAATCCTTGATCCGGCGGGGGAAGAACGGCGCAAGCGCGAAGCCGCACTGCTGCCGCAGATCATGCAGACCATGATGGAAGTGCTTGAGCCAACCATGCGCAAGGCGATGATACAGGCCTATGCAGTCCATTTCGACGAAGCTGAACTGGTCGATATCGATGCCTTCTTTTCGACGCCGTCCGGACTCGCCTTTGCGCGCAAGAGCTTCACCATGTCGAGCGATCCGCGCATCCTTGGCGCAAGCCTCGAAGCCATGCCGCAGATGATGGCTTCGTTCGGCGAAATCGAGCGAAAGATGAAGGCGGCGACTGCTGACCTGCCTGCGCCGCGCAGCTACGGCGATCTCAGCATGGCTGAGCGTAAGCGGATTGAAACGATAACCGGCTTTGACCAGCAACAGATCGCAGAAGCCATGGCCGAAGCCGCCTTTCGGCGAGTCCTCATGTCCGAAACGGGCCCCGACGACACGCCGCTTGACGAGTGAGCGCGGCACACTGTTGCGATTGACGCAGGTGCCTTGAGGTTTCACTCGTGGCGACAGTCATGAGCAGCGAGCCCGCCAAGTCGACTGCGGATGTGCCGCCTGAGATCACCGCCTGGTTCGCCGGGCGGGGATGGCGTGTCCGGCGGCACCAGGCGGAGATGCTCGCGGCGTCAGGCGCGGGGAAGCACGCACTGCTGGTGGCCGATACCGGCGCGGGCAAGACGCTGGCAGGCTTCCTTCCGACGCTGGCAGACTTCTGCCCCTCGCGACTGGATGGGGCAAGGCCACCTGAGGGCCTGCACACACTTTATGTCTCGCCGCTGAAGGCGTTGGCACATGACGTGCAGCGCAATCTTCTCACTCCGATCGAGGAAATCGGCCTGCCGATCCGGGTTGAGACGCGCAGCGGCGATACGCCGGCGGATCGCAAGAAACGCCAGCGGGTGAAGCCACCGCATGTGCTGCTGACCACTCCGGAGAGCCTGTCGCTGCTGCTGAGCTATCCTGACAGTTTCGAGATGTTCCGCGGGCTGAAACGCGTCGTCATCGATGAAGTCCATGCCTTTGCCACCGGCAAACGCGGTGACTTGCTCGCACTGTCGCTCAGCCGGTTGCAAGCGATTGCGCCGGATCTGCAGCGGGTGGCGCTGTCAGCCACGGTAGCCGATCCGGAGGGCTTTCGGGGGTGGCTGGCACCGTGGGGGGATATCGACACGGTTGCCTTGGTCGAGGGCGAGAAAGGTGCCGCACCCGAGGTCGAGATCCTGCTGCCTTTCGAGGAACGTGTGCCCTGGGGAGGGCATGCGGGGCGCTGGGCCATTCCGCAGCTGTACGAGACGATCCGGAAAAACCGCACCACGTTGGTGTTCACCAACACGCGGTTCCTCGCGGAGTTCATTTTCCAGCTGCTGTGGGATGTGAACGAGGAAAACCTGCCGATCGGCATCCATCATGGCAGCCTCTCGACCGAAGCACGGCGCAAGGTCGAAGGGGCGATGGCGCGGGGCGACTTGCGTGCGCTGGTGTGCACCGCCAGCCTGGATCTGGGGATCGACTGGGGCGATATCGATTGCGTGGTGCAGATGGGCGCGCCCAAGGGTTCTTCGCGACTGTTGCAGCGGATTGGCCGCGCCAATCACCGGCTCGATATGCCCAGTCGCGCCATCCTGGTGCCGGGCAATCGTTTCGAATTCCTCGAAGCGACCGCGGCCAAGGACGCGGTGGATGAAGGCCAGCGCGATGGTGAGGATTTCCGCCCAGGCGGGCTCGACGTGCTGGCACAGCATGTGATGGCTTGCGCCTGTGCGGGCCCGTTCCAGGAGGATGAGCTGCTCGCCGAAGTGCGCTCGACGCTGGCCTATAGCTGGGTCACGCCGGAAGATTGGCAGCGCGTGCTCGGCTTTGTCGAGAATGGCGGCTACGCCTTGCGCGCCTATGACAAGTTCAAGCGGATCGTGCGCGACCGTGAAGGCGTGTGGCGACTTACTCATCCCGAACACGCCCAGCGGCACCGAATGAACGCCGGGATCATTATCGACAGCGAGATGCTGACGGTGCGGTTCCGCAACGGCCGCAGCCTCGGCAAGGTCGAGGAAAGTTTTGCCGCCACGCTTTCACCCGGCGACACTTTCTTCTTCGCCGGAATGAGCCTGGAGGTCGAGCAGGTGAAGGACATGGACGTGGTCGTCCGCGCCGCGAAGAAGAGCGCAACGATCCCGAGCTATGGTGGCGCGCGCATGCCGCTGACCACGCATCTTTCGGCACGGGTACGCGAGATGCTGGTCGATCGCGTGGGCTGGGCGCGCTTCCCCGATGATGTGCGCGAATGGCTGGAAGTGCAGGACTGGCGCAGCCAGATGCCCGGGCCGGGCATGTTGCTGGTCGAAAGCTTCCCGCATCAACGCAAGCATTACAGCGTGTATTATACCTTCGAAGGCTGGAATGCGAACCAGAGCCTGGGCATGCTGATCACACGGCGGATGGAAGACCGCGGGCTGCAGCCGGGCGGTTTCGTCGCCAATGACTATTCGCTCGCCGTGTGGGGGTTGAAACCGGTGACCGATCCCGCACCCCTGCTCTCGCCGGATATCCTGGAGCACGAATTCGTCGAGTGGGTGCAGGAAAGCTATCTGCTCAAACGCGCCTTTCGCGAGGTCGCGGTGATCGGCGGGTTGGTCGAGCGGCAGCATCCGGGCAAACGCAAGACCGGCAAGCAGGTCACCTTCTCGACCGATCTGATCTATGATGTGCTGCGCAAATACGAGCCTGACCATGTGCTGCTCGAAGCGGCCTGGGCCGATGCGCGCGCGCGCATGACCGATGTCGGGCGATTGGCCGACCTGCTTGAACGGTCCGCGCGCGAGCTCGTCCATGTCGAGCTGGAGCGGGTCAGCCCGCTGGCTGTGCCCGTGATGACGATGATCGGGCGCGAGGCAGTGCCGCAAGGCGCGATCGATGAGGAATTGCTGCTGGAGGCGGAGACGCTGGCTGGCGAAGCAATGCGGGTGGACCCCAACGGAGACGAATAGTCGGCGAATAGTCGGCGAATAGTGGGCGAAGAAAAAGGGGCGGATCGCTCCGCCCCTCGATCTGTTTGTTTGTGACTTCAGCTTACTGCTGGCCGCCAGCCCCGGGGCCAACGGAGCCGAAAGTACGATACTTCTCGTTACCGACGAAGCCGAACTTGGTCACACCCGACGCCTTGATGATCCGCAGTACATTGGCCGACAGTTCGTAGCTGGCGAGTGCTTCCGGTTCGAACTGCAGTTCCGGTTCTGGATCGATCGTCAGCGATTGCTGCAAGTTGGTTGCCAGCTCGCTCATCGTGATCGGCTGGGCATTCCACAGAATCTCGTTATTCTGCGTCAGCACCAGCTTGTTCTTGATCGGATCGATCGGTGGCGGGTTATCGTTCGGGGTCGGCTGCGGAAGGTCGATGTCGACCGAGTGCGTGGCGACCGGGATGGTGATGATGAACATGATCAGCAGAACGAGCAGGACGTCGATCAACGGCGTCATGTTCATTTCCATCATCGGCGAGCCATCGTCTTTACCGCCTGACATTGCCATGGGTTAATACTCCTGTGTCTTTCTCAGGCGCTTCAGATGCCCGGCTCGACCGGGTTCGAAATGAAGCCCACGGTGGGGTAGCCAGCCGACTGAACGTTATAGATCGCGCCAGCCACGCAGCGCCACGGTGCATTCACGTCACCGCGAATGTGGACCTGCGGGATCTGGTCCGGGTCTTCCATCAGGGCTTCCGGCCCGCCTGCACGCTCAACGATCGCTTCGAGCCGGCGGAACGCCTGATCGTAGAGTTCTTCCGAGGTTACCGGGGTGATATTGTTGAAATAGACGCGGCACTCGCCGTTACGCGACGCCCCTTCGAAACCGGGTTCGCCAGCACTGCGGCCAGCGGCATCGGTGGTGCTGACCGTCAGGAGCAGGTTTTCCACCTTATCCTTCGATTCCACCGATTCCATCACCGGAATTTCAAGCTTCTCGATCGTCTGGATCGCCACCGGAACCGCGATGAGGAAGATGATCAGAAGCACCAGCATCACGTCCACAAGCGGCGTGGTGTTGATGTCCGACATCGGGGTCTCGCCCCCGCCTCCCATCGAAATCGCCATTGCTACATCCTATCCGTAATTTGTCGCCAAGGGTTGCTGATGAGGGGCGGGTTTGACGCCGCCCCTTGCATCATCGGCGATCAGGCCTTCGGAGCCGTCTGCACACCGCCAGCGGTGGTGGCAGGTTTGGCGGCAACCTTCGTCGCCGGCCGCACGGCGCCGCCGGAGCTGAGGTTCGCGAGGATGTCGGTCGAGAAAGCCGAGAGGCGCTCTGCGATGCGACGGTTGCGGCTCTGCAGCCAGTTGTAGGCGAACACCGCAGGCACAGCCACGAACAGACCGATCGCGGTCATGATCAGAGCTTCACCAACCGGGCCGGCGACCTTGTCGATGGAGGCCGAACCGGCGATGCCGATGTTGATCAGTGCGCGGTAGATCCCGATCACGGTGCCGAGCAGGCCGACGAACGGTGCGGTCGCGCCGACGGTGGCGAGGAACGGCAGGCCGCCAGCCAGCTTCGCATTGATCGCGTCCTGCGAACGCTGCAGCGAGCCGTGCATCCAGTCATGTGCTTCGAGCTTGTCAGTCATCTTGCCATGCTCGTCTTCGGCCTTGAGGGCGTCATCGATCACCTGGCGCCATGCGCTGTTCTTCTCAAGTTTGGCAGCGCCTTCCTTGAGCGACGACGACTGCCAGAACTTGCCGATCACGTCGCGGTTGTACTGCTTGTTGATCTTGTTCTGCTCGAACAATTTGGTGATCAGGATGTAGAACGAGCCGGCGCTCATGATGATCATGATTGCGAGAATGAACCAGGCGACGGGGCCGCCCTGTTCCATGGCTTCCCAGAAGCCGAACTGGTTCGGTGCCACGTCGGCAGCTGCAGGAGCAAGAAGTTCGATAGTCATTGCGAGTAGTCCTCTTAAATGATGTCCCCAAAGGGCCTTGGGCGTAATGCCTGCCCGGCGGCCTAATTCAGTCGGTAAGTGATACGCGTGTTGTAACTGCCCGAAGTCGGGTTTCCGGCATCGTCAAGCGCGGGGTTGAAACGCGCATAACGTTGCATGCCGGCGCAAGCGGCTTCGTCCAGAATGCTCGATCCGCTGGAAGCGGTGACTTGGCAGGTGCCAACGCGGCCATCCGGGGTGACCGAGACGCGCACGCCCACGGTGCCCTGGATTTCCTCACGCAGTGCGCGCGAGGGGTAATTTTCCTGGATCCGGGCTGCCCAGCGGCGCTCGTCGCGGGTGGTCGCCCCGCGTGCCTGTGACGGCGGCGCGGGCGGTGCCGGCGGCGGAACAACCAGCGCCGGTGGTGCCGGCGGCGGTATGGTCGGCCGGGTCTGGATCGGCGGCGGGTTTACCGCAACGCTGATCGGCGGCGGCGGGGCCACGGGTGGGGGAGGTGCCTGTTGCTGCTGTTGCTCGGGCGGCGGCGGTTCATCTTCCGGCTCGGGCGGGGGCGGTTCTTCGATGTCGATCGTGGTAACACGTTCGGCAACCTTCTTGACCGCTTCGATCGCCAGGCCGCTGATGAAGATATAGCCGACAACTACGTGAATCAGACCCACCAGTATGATGGCGACGATACGGTTGCCGCTTGTTTGTTGGTCAGCGTAAGCCATCCAGTCGCTTTCTCTCCATTCGCTGCGTCGGAACAAAGCCCGACCGGCAGGCCGCCGCAAACGATTCTGTTTGCGGAGCCCCAAACTCCATTTCGTCCCTGACCGAGCGGCGGCAAACCACCCGGAAGGCATTGCAGGCATGCTCTAAAGAGACCCACAATCAGGCCGTAGCGTGTCGTGTCCCCAACGACGCTCATGCCTTCCCGCGCTTTAACGAGCAAGCCATGGTCAGGCAAACGCTTTATCGGTTAATTGCCGATTCAGCGGCAATTGTCTGCTATGCAGGTTCGATCTCAGGTGGCATGCCACGATCCTGTGCTGGTGCTGTTGGGCGTCATTCAGGAAAATCCAAGAGAATGAATAAAGCCATGAATTTCAGAATTTTGTGTCTCGCGATCGCTGCCGCAATGCTGCCGTCGCCAGCGCTCGCCCAGGCCCAGCCCGGGGCGCCGACGGATCGACTCACCTATGCCGATCTCGCTGGCCTGGCCGATGGTGCGGAGCTGGTGGTGCGTGCACAGATTCGCCGCCAGATAATGCTGGAGCCGGAGCGTGCGGCGGGAGTCGCTGCGGGATTCGCGCGGCTCTATATCGAGGCGCGCACCGTCGCGTTGATAGCCGGGCCCAGCGGGGTTGGCGAAACGCTGCGCTATCTTGTCGATGTGCCTCTCGATTCGCGCGGACGCGCGCCGAAGCTCAAGAATGCGGAAGTCCTGCTGTTCGCACGCAGTGTGCCGGGGCGACCGGGCGAACTTCAGCTGACCAGCGAAACCGCCCAGTTCGTCTATACACCGGAATTGGAAGCGCGCTTGCGGCCGGTTCTGGCCGCGCTGGCTGCACCGGATGCGCCGCCGCAGATCAGCGGGATCAGCGATGCGCTGTCTGTGCCGGGCAACCTTGCCGGCGAATCCGAGACGCAGATTTTTCTGAACACTGAATCCGGCTCGCCCGTTTCGATAACAGTGCTGCGGCGCCCCGGTCGCCCACCGACGTGGGGGTCTCATGGGGCGAGATCATCGATCAGGCCGCACGCCCGCCGGCGCCCGAATCGATCGAATGGTATCGGCTTGCCTGCTCGCTTCCGGCGCGTCTGCCACGCGGAACCAACTTGTCGCAGGACAGCGCCGCCGAGGCGCAGGCCGCACGTGACTATGCGCTGGTGCTGGGCGAATTGGGCCCCTGCGTGCGCACGCTCTGAAGCGGGCCAGCAAGCCGATCTAGCAGTGGAGCAAGACAAAGTGGTTCCCTCCGCGCCCGGGCTCGCGCTAGAGGCGTCGACGATGACACAGCCTTTCCGCCACCGATTCCGCGTGCGCTATGCCGAAGTCGACCCGCAATCGGTCGTCTTCAACTCGCGCTATCTTGAATATGCCGATCTCATTATCACCGAGTACTGGCGTGAAGCCGGCCTGCATTTCACGGGTGATGGTGCGCTCGAATTCCACGTGGTCAAGGCGGTGGTGGATTTTGAAAAGCCGATCCGCGCCGACGAGATCGTCGAGGGTCGCGCCTGGACCACCAGGATCGGCAATTCATCGATCAACACGCGAATCGAATTTCACGGCGCAGGCCGGAGCGAGGATGACCGGCGCGCTGTGATCGAACTTGTCCATGTCCATGTCGATCTCGCAAGCGGTCGCTCGATGGCCATTCCAACCTCTGCCAGAGAGGCACTCGGACAACGCGAGGAGCAGGCGCATGGCTGATTCGCTGAGGATTGGCCTGGCTGGTCTTGGCACTGTGGGCACCGGCGTGATCCGCCTGCTCGAAACCAACCGCAACCTGCTGACCGCGCGCGCGGGCAGACCGCTGGAACTCGTGGCAGTCAGCGCGCGCGACCGGCATCGGCATCGTGGCATCGATCTATCGCTTTACGGCTGGGAAGACGACATGTCGGAACTGGCGCGGCGCGACGATGTCGATGTAGTGGTTGAACTGGTCGGCGGATCGGATGGCCCGGCGCTGGCGCTGGCCAAAGCGGCGCTGGGTGCGGGCAAGCCGCTCGTCACAGCCAACAAGGCGATGATCGCGCATCATGGGCTGGCTCTGGCCGAGCTGGCCGAAGCGAAGGATGTGGCGCTCAAATTCGAGGCAGCAGTTGCCGGCGGCATTCCCGTGGTGAAGGGCCTGCGCGAAGGCACTTCGGCCAATGCGCTCGAACGGATCTACGGGATCCTCAACGGCACCTGCAATTATATCCTCTCGACCATGGAGGACACCGGGGCCGACTTTGCCGAGGTGCTGCGGGAAGCCCAAGCGAAGGGCTATGCCGAGGCGGACCCGACGTTCGATATCGAAGCGATCGACGCGGCACACAAGCTGTCGATCCTTGCCGCGATCGGGTTTGGCGCGCGGATCGATTTCGCTGCCGTGCGCACCACGGGGATCGCGCAGGTCAAGGCGGCCGACATCGCCCAGGCCGATGCATTGGGGTATGTTATCCGTCTGATCGCGATGACCGATGTCGAGCTCGACGATGGCGGCACGCCGCGGCTGTTGCAGCGTGTGCGGCCGTGCCTCGTGCCCAAGCAGCACCCGCTTGCCAGCGTCGATGGCCCCACCAACGCGGTGGTGGCGGAAGGCAACTTTTCCGGACGGCTGCTGTTCCAGGGCGCGGGAGCTGGCGAAGGCCCGACTGCCAGTGCAGTGGTTGCAGACCTGATCGATATCGCGCGCGACGAAGTGGGTGCGCCGTTCTCGATTCCCGTTGCCCAGTTGGCCGCCATGCCGCCGGCCGAGCCAGGGCACAGGATGGAGCGCACCTACCTGCGTTTCACGGTGGCGGATCGCCCCGGCGTGCTGGCGGAAATCACCGCCGCGATGCGCGATGCCGGGGTGTCGATCGAAAGCCTGATCCAGAAGGCCCGGCCCGACGATGGCGGCGATGTTCTGGTGGCGATGGTCACCCATGAAGGGCCGGAGCGCAGCATTGCCGAGGCACTGGCGCTGCTCGAAGGTTCGGAAAGCCTTACGGCCCAACCCCTGGTGCTGCCGATCCTGCCGGACTGATTTCGGCGGCTTCGGCCGGGTCTGGCTGCTTGATCGCGGTGTCGCGCCCTAGTGGCGGCAAGCCGCGCGCGATCCGGTCTGCGTCAGAGCCCGCAGGTGCTTCGGGCAGGGCGCTGAGGTCGATCATCAGCGCAGGCGGTGGCGGGCATTTCTGCAGCCCGGGAATGCACAGGCTGCCGACCGTCGCCGGGCCTTTGAAGATGCCGGGGCCAGCGACGTCGGGAGACAGAAGATCACCCGCGAACATAGTTTCCTCAGCATAGCGTTGCTGCGTCCGTTCGCGATCTCCCGTGGTGAAGCGGTCACTGTCGTCTACTATCTCGCGACACACGACGATCTCGCGCGAGATCGTCGCCGCTTCCTGCTCGCGCTCGCATTGTTCGATCCGGCGCTGGTCAACCTCGCGCTCGCGTGCCTTCACCAGCAGGTCGATAACTTCCGGCTTGTCCGCGCGGTCATCCACGGGCCCGATCGCATCTTGCGCGGATAACGGCGCCGAGAAGATCGTCAGCGCTGTCATCGCAATGCATCGGTTGATCGATAATGCTGCGATGCTCGACAAGCGCCATTCCTTTGCTTAGGCGCAAGCCACACACACCGGAGGGACTGAATCGCACATGAATACCGACATTCTGGCCAATAAACCCGCCGGTGAAAGCGCGCTTGATCGTGTGCTCGTGCTTGAAATGGTGCGCGTGACAGAGGCTGCCGCCGTCGCCGCCTCGCAGCTGATCGGGCGCGGTGACGAGAAGGCGGCAGACGCCGCGGCAGTGGAGGCGATGCGCCGGGCCTTCGATACCTTGTATATGGACGGAACCGTGGTGATCGGCGAGGGCGAGCGCGACGAAGCGCCGATGCTGTATATCGGCGAGAAGGTGGGCGGCGCGCCCGGCAAGGGACCGAAGATCGACATCGCGCTTGACCCGCTCGAAGGCACCACCATCACCGCCAAGGCCGGTCCAAACGCGCTGGCCGTCTTGGCGGCGGCGGAAGAGGGCAACCTCCTGAACGCGCCCGACACCTATATGGACAAGATCGCGGTCGGGCCGGGCTATCCGCCCGATATCATCGACCTTGCAAAGAGCCCGACTGAGAATGTTCAAGCGGTGGCCGCCGCCAAGGGCGTCAAGCCGTCCGACATCATAGTGTGCGTGCTTGACCGTCCGCGTCATGCCGAACTTATTGCGGAACTGCGCGGGATCGGCTGCGGCGTCGTCCTGATCGGCGATGGCGACGTCGCGGGCGTGATCGCAGTGACCGACGAAGACACCACGATCGATATGTACATGGGCCAGGGCGGCGCCCCGGAAGGTGTGCTCGCAGCCGCGGCGCTGCGCTGCGTCGGGGGGCAATTCAACGGCCGGCTGGTGTTCCGCAACGAGGATGAAAAGGCACGTGCCCGCCGGCTCGGCATCACCGACTTCGATCGCATCTACAAGCTGGAGGACCTGGCCAAGGGCGACTGCATCTTTGCCGCGACCGGCGTGACGTCGGGCTCTCTGCTGGATGGCGTGAAGCGGCTGCGCGGCGGTAAGATGACCACCCACAGCGTGGTGATGCGTGCGTCAAGCGGCACGGTCCGCTGGATCAGGGGCGAACATCGGACGCGTTGACCGACTTCGAAGGGGAAACCCGGCGCCCATCTGTTGCAATTGCATGACGCTCCGCTAGGCGGGTTGCACCAGTCGCACCGGAGGATTCGCACCCGATGAAGATCATGTCCGGCAATTCGAACCTGCCGCTCGCGCGTGCGGTCGCTGCCTATCTCGAGATCCCGCTCACCGATGCCAGCGTACGGCGCTTTGCCGACGAGGAGGTGTTCGTCGAGATTCATGAGAATGTGCGCGGTGAGGACGTGTTCCTGATCCAGCCGACGAGCTTTCCGGCGAACGATAATCTGATGGAGCTGCTGATCTGCATCGATGCGCTCAAACGCGCTTCGGCCAAGCGGATAACCGCGGTGGTGCCCTATTTCGGCTATGCCCGGCAGGATCGCAAGCCCGGCCCGCGCACGCCGATTTCGGCCAAGCTGGTGGCGGATCTGATCACCCGCGCGGGGGCTGACAGGGTCCTGGCGGTCGATCTCCACGCCGGACAGATCCAGGGCTTCTTCGATATCCCGACGGACAATCTCTATGCCGCGCCGGTCATGGCAGCGGACATCCAGGCCCGCTATGGCGACCAGGACCTGATGGTGGTCAGCCCGGACGTTGGCGGCGTGGTCCGCGCCCGCGCGCTGGCCAAGCGGCTCGACAATGCCCCGCTGGCGATTGTCGACAAGCGTCGCGATCGCCCTGGCGAGAGCGAAGTGATGAACATCATCGGCGAGGTGAAGGGGCGCCACTGCATCCTGATCGATGACATCGTCGATTCGGGCGGTACCCTATGCAACGCGGCGCAAGCGCTACTCGATGAAGGTGCGACCAGCGTCGCCGCCTATATCACCCACGGGGTTTTGTCGGGCGGGGCAGTTGCGCGCGTCGACAGTTCCGCGCTGAAGGAACTCGTGATTACCGATACCATCCGCCCGACCGAAGCGACGGAGAATTCGAGCCGTATCCGGGTGCTGACGATCGCGCCCCTGATCGGCGAAGCGGTCCGGCGCATTGCCGATGAAAGCTCGGTCAGCTCGCTGTTCGACTAGATTCCCTCGCCGGCAAACCAGGGGCGTTGCTGGCCCGGTTGCAGCCGGTTGAGCTCCTCAAGTCGCCGCGCCTGGCGGGTTTCGACATTGATGGTCATCAGCGGGTGAGTGGCTGCGCGAAATGCGCTGGGCGTGGTGCCGAAGAAAGCTGCAAATTCGCGGATCAGGTGGGATTGATCGAAGAAGCGCAGCATCAGCTGTTCGGCCTCGTCCTCGTCGGCCACGCCGCACAGCTGTGCGGCGATGTCGAGCGCCCGTGCACGGCGCAGAACCTGTTTGGGAGTAAGCCCGAAATCGCGCTTTACCACCCGCTCCAGCTTGCGCAGGCTGATGCCCTGCTCCTCTGAAAAATCCAGCAGTGCAAGGTTGGGATCGGCAAAGCTGGCCAGCTCGAACGCCGTGCTGATCGGGTCCGGCACCGCCGGGTTGCGCTCGGCAATGGTACGGCGCAGTGCCTCTTCCAACTGCGCCAGCCATTGTTCGGGTTCGCCTTCTGGAGGATATTCGGCAAACAGGTTACGCCTGATCAAACCCAGCGGGTCTCCGCGCTCGATCCGGTTGACGATCGGCTCGACCGCACGCCCGGAAAGAAGTGGAAGTGCACCAGGCCGCAGCCCCACACCGATAGCGATTACCGGCCCGGAGCAGCTCAGCGACATGTAGCGCGAATGGGGGCCAAACAGCAGCGGCTCGTCGCGATAATGCCCGGTCCCGTCAAGCGACGACGTGGTCCAGTCGCCATGCAAAACGATCCGTTCGTAAACCAGATCGTTGCACATGCCGCAGCGGATCAGCGATCCCGGCCCGGTCTCGATCTTGGCAGCGACCAGGCGGGCAATCCATGGGCGTAAGTCTTCTGCCGGTGCGCGGTTGATCGAAAGCGGCATGCCATCGCGCGACACGCCCGACTGCGGTTCGGATTGTCGACGCCATGCTTCGGCGTCGTTCCCGCTTGCCATGATCTGCGCCCCTTTTGTTATGGCAACAACCTAGCCCAAGCTGCGGCACAAGTCGATGCTGTGACCGCACCGGGTCAGGCGCGTCGCCAGGGATATGAAGCGGATGGATCGTGGCGGCCCAGTACTTCCAGTCGCCGGGCCTGGCGGGCTTCCAGTGCCAGCGTCATCAGCGGTTGTGGCCTGCGCAAGAATTGTTTGGGGGTCATGCCGAAGAAGGCCGAAAACTCGCGGATCATGTGCGACTGGTCATAATATCGCAGCGCCAGTTCCTCGGCTTCTTCGTCGTCCGCAACGCCGCGCAGATTGGCGGCAATGTCGAGCGCCCTGGCCCGCCGCAGCACCTGCTTGGGGGTCTGGCCGAAAGACTTCTTGATCAATCGTTCCAGCCTGCGCCGATCGATGCCGTGTTCCGCTGCGAAGTCGCCAATGCTCAGGTTCGGATCGGCGAAGGCAGCCCTGTCGAAGGCGGCAACGATCGGATCGGGCTTGGCACCGCCGGCCCGCTCCACCAATTGCTGAAGCAGGATTTCTGCAACACGCAGCCATCGTTCAGGCGGACCGGCAGGGTCGAACCATTCGAGCAATTGTGCGCTCGTACCCCAGTTCTCATTGCCGTAGATGTGATCGTAAAGGATGATGCGATCAAGCGTATCGGGCACAGGCGGGCCCCTAAGCGCGCTCACTGCCCCAGGCTTCAGCGCCACACCAACAGTGGCGAAGCTTCCCTTGACGGTAACCGGCATCCGCCGCGTATGCGGACCGAAAAACAGCGCTGCATTGCTGTAACGGCCATGGCCGTCGCGCGTTTCTGCCCCCCATTCGCCGCGAAACAGCACGCGCAGGATTGGAGTGTCGGCGACCAGCCCGCATTCGATCAGGTGGTCCGGCTCGGCCTCGACCTGCGTGGCATATACGCGCGCCACCCAGGGTGACAGCTCTTCACACGGCGCCCGGTTGAGCGACAGCGGCTCACCGGCGGCAGTGTGCCCCAATAGCGAGCGCAGCCCCAGGCTCGTATCTACCCGATTGTCTTCGTGCCCCGTTTCGGTCACAGCGATTCCCCGCCCCTTTTAGAGGCTTGATGCGACCACCACTTAACTATCTAGCGTGAAATGAAGCAATTGTAATGGATTCATCCGACATCTTGTGCGCCCAGCGGCTGGCCGAAGCCGCGCGTGATGCAATCCGGCCACTTTATCGCGGGGCATGGTCGCACGAGCGCAAGGACGACCACAGTTTCGTGACCGAAGCCGACCGCGCGGCTGAAGCAGCGATGCGCGCCATCATCGAGCGGGAATATCCTGCTGATGGAATTATCGGCGAGGAATATGGCAACCGCAATCCGGGTGCGGGCCGGCAATGGGTGCTCGATCCGATCGATGGCACCACCAGCTTTATCGCCGGGCGGCCGATTTTCGGCACGCTGATCGCCCTCCTGGAGGAAGGCTGGCCGGTGCTGGGCGTGATCGACCAGCCGATCCTGGGTGAACGGTGGCTGGGCGTTACCGGCCAGGGCACCTTGTTCAACGACCGGCCTGTGCATGGGGCGCCGTGCCGCGAACTCAGCGATGCCGTGCTCGCCACCACCAGCCCGCACCTGTTCTCAGGCGAGCAGATCGAACCCTTCATGAAGCTCTCGGGCGCTGTCGCCCATCGCAAGATCATCTGGGGTGGCGATTGCTACAATTACGGGCTTGTCGCATCCGGCCATGTCGATGTGGTGTGCGAGGCGGGCCTGAAACTGCATGACTTTGCCGCGCTTGTGCCGGTGGTGGAAGGAGCGGGCGGCGTGATGTGTGACTGGAACGGCGAGCCGCTCAATGCGGAAAGCACAGGCGAAGTGCTGGCGATCGGGGATCCCGCGCGGCTTGAGGATGTGCTCGAGGCAATGCAGTGAGACTGGCCGCTATGATCGGGCTGTCGCTGCTCTTCTGGCTTTGCTCAGGACCGGCAATGGCTGACGATGAGGGCGAGGCTACCAAGAGCTGTAGTTACTATGACCCGAATCCGGATTGCACCAAAGAGGAGCGCGATGGGTGGCGCAGTTCATTCGGCTTGCCTTCGCTCAAGGAAGTGCACCGGCACATGGGAACCGATGGCGATCTGATTCTGGCGATGATGCGCATAAAGCGGGGCGCGGGTCTTGCAATCGCCGTGCGCGCCAATCGGGACGGGACGGCGAGCGCCGAGCTTTTTCGCCAGCGATACGCCAAGTCCGGTTCGTCTGAGCGACTTCCTTTCCGGGTGCGTATTCCCAAGCAGGAGTGGGCGGAGATCGTCGCGGAGGGCAAGGCGCTGCCCGATGTGTTTGCGCGGGAAGAAGTCTATGTCTGTGGGTGGTCCTTCATGATCGAGTTCCGGGACAGGCAGGGCAATGTTCGCGCGCCGGTGGGCGATTCTTGCGCCAGCGAGCCGCGAGAGGTGTTTTTTGAGCGGCTTGCCAACACTGGCATGGACCGGATACCGCGTTGCGCAACAAGGAAGATGAAGGCCGAGACCGATTTCTTCTTCCGGTTGCAGGCCTGCCGGGTGATATATTAAGACAGCGCAGGCGGATCGTTCGGGGGTCCTGGCCGTTTCGCTTGCAATTCGCGCGAGAATCGCTAATGCGCGCGCCTTCACTGACACGTGATTATCCGCCTGCCTGGCTGAAAGGGCTGCCAGGGCCGGTTCGGACGTGTCTCTGCAATAGGAGATGAAAATGCCCAAGCTGAAGACCAAGAGCGGTGTGAAGAAACGCTTCAAGATCACCGCGACCGGCAAGATCAAGCATGGGGTCGCTGGCAAGCGCCACCGCCTGATCAGCCACAATGCGAAGTATATCCGCACCAACCGCGGCACCACCGTCCTGTCGGAAGCCGACACCAAGACGGTGAAGAAATGGGCCCCCTACGGGCTCGACTGAGCGCGCTGGTTTAAGGAGAATTTGAAATGCCTCGCATCAAACGCGGCGTGACCACTCGCGCCAAGCACAAGCGGCTGCTGGACCAGGCCAAGGGCTATCGCGGTCGTCGCAAGAACACTATTCGCGTTGCGCGCCAGGCGGTCGAGAAGGCCGGCCAGTACGCCTATCGCGACCGCAAGATCAAGAAGCGCAACTTCCGCGCGCTCTGGATCCAGCGCATCAACGCGGCTGTCCGCGCCGAAGGGCTCACCTACTCGCAGTTCATGCACGGGGTGAAGCTGGCCGGGATCGAGCTCGACCGCAAGGCGATGGCCGATCTCGCGATGAACGAAGGTGCAGCCTTCCAGGCGGTGATTGCTCAGGCGAAGGGCGCTCTGCCCGCCTGATTGCAGCACTGACTGCCAAATTTCTGAGGCGTCGGGAGGCAACTTCCGGCGCCTTTTGATTTGTATGTTTGCGACACTTGCGGCACATAGCCGCGCATGGCCGAGCCGGAGGAAGTGTCAGCAGCTGGTGATCAACGGTTCGAAATCCGAAGCCGTTTCTTTGCGCCGCCTGAAGAGTTCGCCGGCTGCTTCACCACCTTCTATCACCTGGACCTGACCGTTGCAGATGGCGGTACGGTCAGCGATCACCTCCAGCCAGAATGGGCCGGGATACGCTTTTTCGCAGGTTCCAGGCCGCAGGCACAGCTGGGCAGCAGCAGCACCAGCGGACCGCGTTATGCCGCAAGCGGGCCCAGCTCCTTGCCAACCCATTTCACAATCGGTTCAACCCGCATGTGGGGGATCGGCTTCCTGCCGCTCGGCTGGAGTCGCTACTTCGATGTCGATGCCGGCTCGCTTGCCAATTACACTTGCGATGGCGAAACGCACCCGGCCTTTGCCAAATTCGCGCATCTCGCGGAGGTATTGTGTGACCCTGCATGCAGCGATCAGGAGCAGTTTGACGCGATTGTAGACACGATGCGCCGGTTGACGCGCCCACATCGCGATGAGGAAAAGATCATGCGCGTGCATCGCGTCATGGTCGATGAACAGCTCGCCAACGTAGCCGAATTTGCCGAGCGATCGGAGCTTGGCGCGCGCAATCTGGAGCGACTGTGTGCACGCCATTTCGGTTTCACGCCCAAGCTGCTGCTGCGGCGCCAGCGCTTCATGCGCAGCCTCACCAGCTTCATGCTGCATCGTGGAAGCAAATGGACGGACGTGATGGATGAACACTATCACGACCAGGCGCAGTTCACCCGCGAGTTCCGCACCTTCATGGGCATGTCGCCCAGCGAATATGCCGCGCTGGAGCATCCGATCCTCACCTCATTTATCGAAGCGCGGGCGCGGATCTGGGGTTCGCCTGCGCAAACGCTCGACCGCCCGGACTGAAAGCACTTTGCCTTGCGCGCCATTTGCCGCTAGCGGGGCGCCCTTCGGAAGTGAATCTAAACACCATGACTGACTTGACCACACAAAGGGATGCCGCACTGGCGGCGATTGCGGCTGCGGAAACGCTTGATGCGCTGGAAGAACAGCGCGTGGCGGCGCTTGGCAAGAAGGGCTGGGTCAGCCTTGCCCTAAAAACCTTGGGCCAGATGGCCCCTGAAGAACGCACTGTCGCTGCGCCCGCAATCCAGGCGGTGCGCGCGGAGATTTCAGATGCGCTGGCCGCGAAGAAAGACGCCATGGAGGCGGCTGTGCTCGAAGCCCAGCTGGCCAGAGAGCGGCTGGACTTGACGTTGCCTGCAGCGGAAGCTCCGGCCGGCTCGGTCCATCCGGTCAGCCAGGTGATGGATGAACTGGCGGAAATTTTCGCCGACATGGGTTTCGCTGTCGCCACCGGACCTGAAATCGAGGACGACTGGCACAATTTCACCGCGCTCAACATGGATGAAAGCCATCCCGCGCGCGCGATGCACGACACATTCTATTTCCCCGATAGCGACGCTGAAGGCCGCAAGATGCTGCTGCGCACCCACACTTCGCCGGTGCAGATCCGCAGCATGGTCGCGCAAGGTGCACCGATCCGCATCATCGCACCGGGCCGCGTCTATCGCAGCGACAGCGATGCGACGCACACCCCGATGTTCCACCAGGTCGAAGGGCTGGTGATCGACAAGGACATCCACCTCGGCCACCTCAAATGGACGCTGGAAACCTTCCTCAAAGCCTTCTTCGAGCGCGATGATATCGTCTTGCGCCTGCGACCGAGCTATTTCCCTTTCACCGAGCCTTCGGTCGAAGTCGATGTCGGCTTCGAAGTAGTAGGTGGTCGCCGCGTGCTAGGCGGCGATGGTGACGCGCTGGGCCACGGCTGGATGGAACTGCTCGGCTCGGGCATGGTCAACCGCCGGGTGATCGAATTCGCCGGGCTCGATCCTGACCAGTGGCAGGGCTTTGCCTTCGGCGTCGGGGTCGACCGGCTGGCCATGCTGAAATACGGGATGGACGATCTGCGCGCCTTCTTTGACGGCGATGTGCGGTGGCTCAAGCACTATGGCTTCAGCCATCTGGACCAGCCGACGCTCTCTGCAGGGGTGGGGGCACGTTCATGAAGTTCTCGCTGACCTGGCTCAAGGACCATCTCGACACCGATGCCTCGGTGCTGGAGATCGCGGCTGCACTCAACCGGATCGGGATCGAAGTCGAAGGGATCGAGGATCCGGCGGAAAAGCTCGCCGGTTTCCGCGTTGCCAAGGTGCTCACCGCCGCGCCGCATCCCGATGCCGACAAGCTGCGGGTGCTCACGGTCGATACGGGTGAAGGCGATCCGCTGCAGGTGGTCTGCGGGGCGCCCAATGCCCGCGCGGGGATGAAGGGCGTACTTGGCCTGCCTGGCGCGGTGGTGCCGGCCAATGGCATGGAATTGCGCAAGAGCGCGATCCGCGGCGTCGAATCGAACGGCATGATGTGCTCAGTGCGCGAGCTCGAGCTTGGCGATGAGCACGATGGCATCATCGAACTGCCGGAAGACGCGCCGGTCGGCACCAGTTTTGCGGATTATCACGGCGCTTCGCCGGTAATTGACGTCGCGATTACGCCTAACCGGCCCGATTGTATGGGCGTTTATGGCATTGCGCGCGACCTTGCCGCAGCAGGGCTGGGCACGCTCAAGCCGATCGCGCTGCCCGCCTTCGAAGCAAAGGGCGCTTGCCCGGTAGAGATCCGCACCGACGATCCCGAAGGCTGCCCGGCTTTCTATGGCCGCGTGATCACGGGCGTGACCAATGGCGCTTCGCCAGAATGGCTGCAGCAGCGGCTGATCAGCGCGGGGCAGCGGCCGATCTCGCTGCTGGTTGACCTCACCAATTATGTGATGCTCGCCTTTGGCCGCCCGGCGCATGCCTATGACCTCGCCAAGCTGAACGGTGCGGTGGTTGCCCGGCGAGCGAAGGATGGCGAGCAGGTGCTGGCGCTTAACGAGAAGACCTACACGCTCGACAGCACCATGACGGTGATCGCCGACGATAGCGGCGTGCATGACATCGCCGGCATCATGGGCGGCGAACATTCGGGCGTGAGCGAAGACACCAAGGATGTCCTGCTCGAGATCGCCTATTTTGATCCGGCACGGATCGGGGCAACCGGGCGGGCGCTGGGGCTAACCTCTGACGCGCGCACCCGCTTCGAGCGCGGGGTCGATCCGGCGTTCCTCGATGACGGGTTGGACCTGCTCACCGGCCTGATCGTCGAACTGGCGGGCGGTACGGCGAGCGAAAAGGTGCATGCCGGCACGCCGCCAAGCGAGCCTAAGGTCATTGCGTTCGATCCGGCGCTTACCGCGCGCCTGGGCGGGGTTGACGTGCCCGAGGCTGAACAACGCCGAATCCTCGAAAGCCTCGACTTCAAGTTTTCAGCCGACTGGCAGGTGACCTGCCCGCTGCGGCGGCACGATATCGAAGGAGCGGCTGACCTGGTCGAAGAGGTCGTGCGGATTCACGGGCTCGACCAGGTCGAAAGCGTCGCCTTGCCGCGCGCCGACGGCGTCGCCAGGCCGACTGCCACAGCCCAGCAGGTGATTGAGCGCAAGCTGCGCCGTGCGGCCGCTGCGCGCGGTCTCAATGAAGCGGTGACCTGGTCCTTCCTTCCCGTGCCCGATGCCGAGCATTTCGGGGATGGATCGCAGCTTTGGGTACTGGAAAACCCGATCAGCGAAGACATGAAGGCCATGCGGCCCTCGCTGTTGCCGGGCCTGATTAGCGCGGCCAAACGCAATCTGGATCGCGGCGCCTCAGGCCTGCGCCTGTTCGAAATTGGGCGGCGCTATTTCCGTGGGGAAAACGGTTCAAGCGACGAGAGGCCGACGCTCGGCGTGATACTCGCTGGCGAAAAGGACCCGCGGCGCTGGATGAGCGGCAAGGCGACGAAGTTCGATGCCTATGATGCGAAGTCGGTTGCGCGCGCCCTGCTGGCTGAGGCCGGTGCGCCGGTCAACAAGCTGATGACGATGGGCGAAGCAGGCACGCAGTTCCATCCCGGCCAGTCTGCAACCCTGCGGCTGGGCCCCAAGAACGTGCTGGCGCGCTTCGGCATGCTGCATCCGGCAACGCTCAAGGCTTTCGACATCGATGGCCCGGTGGCTGCGGTTGAGATATTCCTGGATGCCATCCCTGAAAGGAAGAACGCCGGCTTTGCCCGCGAAGCCTATGCGCCGCCCGCGCTGCAGGCGGTCACGCGCGATTTCGCCTTCCTCGTTCCTGCAGACCTGCCTGCCGCGGAGCTCGTGCGCGCGGTCGCCGGTGCCGACAAGAACAACATTGTGAGCGCGCGCGTATTCGATGTGTTCGCCGGGCAGGGCGTACCCGATGGGAAGAAATCGATCGCGGTCGAAGTGACGCTGCAGCCGCAGCAGGCGAGCTACAAGGATGCCGACCTGAAGGCGATTTCCGATGCGATCGTCGCAGCAGCAGCCAAGCAGGGGGCGGAACTGCGCGGGTAACCCGGTGCAGACGGAAAACCATGTCAAATCGCCGAACCTTCGCGATCATCTCCCACCCTGACGCGGGCAAGACCACGCTGACCGAAAAGCTGCTGTTGCAAGGCGGCGCGATCCACTTGGCCGGCGAGGTCAAGGCGCGCGGGCAGGCCCGGCGTGCGCGTTCGGACTGGATGAAGATCGAGCAGCAGCGCGGCATCTCGGTGACTTCCAGCGTGATGACCTTCGAGAAGGAATATGACGGTGAAACGATCACCTTCAACCTGCTCGACACACCGGGGCACGAGGATTTCTCCGAAGACACCTATCGCACGCTGACTGCGGTCGACAGCGCCATCATGGTGATCGACGCGGCCAAGGGGATCGAGCCGCAGACGCGCAAGCTGTTCGAGGTTTGCCGGCTGCGCAGCGTGCCGATCATCACCTTTGTCAACAAGGTCGATCGTGAAGGCCGTCCGGTGTTCGAACTGCTCGACGAGATCGCCGACATGCTGGCGCTCGACGTCAGCCCGCAGATGTACCCGGTCGGCATGGGTGGCGAATTCCAGGGCATCCTCGATTTTGCCAGCGGCACGGTCGCGCGGCCGGAAGGCCCGTCGAAGGAATTTCTTGGCAAGCGCGATACCGACGTCGAACTGCCCGCAGAGATTGCGGAGAATGTCGAACTGGCCCAGATCGGCTATCCCGAATTCGACATCGAGGCCTATCGCAATGGCGATCTGACCCCGGTCTATTTCGGCTCCGCGCTCAAGAATTTCGGCGTGTCCGAACTGATCGACGCGATCGCCAAATATGCCCCGCCGCCGCGCCCGCAGCCCGCTGGGGAGGAGCAGGTCCCGCCCACGCGCGACGAAGTGACCGGCTTCATCTTCAAGGTCCAGGCGAACATGGACCCCAACCACCGCGACCGGATCGCCTTCATGCGGATGGTTTCGGGCACCTTCAAGCGCGGCATGAAGCTGACGCCTTCTGGTCTTGGCAAGGCGATTGCGGTGCATTCGCCAATCCTGTTCTTCGCGCAGGACCGCGAACTGGCCGATACCGCCGAAGCGGGCGACATCATCGGCATACCTAACCACGGCACGCTGCGGGTGGGCGATACGCTGAGCGAGAAAAACCAGCTGCGCTTCACCGGCCTGCCCAATTTCGCGCCGGAAATCCTGCGCCGCGTAGTTCTGCGCGACCCGACCAAGACCAAGCAGCTGCGTAAGGCGCTCGACGATCTTTCCGAAGAGGGCGTGATCCAGGTGTTCTATCCGGAAATCGGCGCGCAGTGGATCGTCGGCGTGGTTGGCCAGTTGCAATTGGAAGTGCTGATCAGCCGGCTCGAAGCCGAATACAAGGTCGAGGCGGTGCTAGAGGCCTCGCCCTTTGCCACCGCGCGCTGGCTGAAAGGTTCGGATGCGGCGCTCAAAGGCTTTGCCGATTTCAACCGCTCCAATCTGGCGCGCGACCGCGATGGCGATCTGGTGTTCATGGCCAAGAGCCCGTGGGACGTAAGCTACCAGGCCGAAAAGAACCCTGAGCTGACCTTCTCCGCGACCAAGGAACGGTAGGCTTGCAGGTCATGCGGCTTCACGGCATGGAAGCGGCATGAACGGCACCGGACCCACCAACCAGACTTTCATATCGCAACGGCTGCGGCTCAACTATGTCGATTGGGGCAACCGCGGCAAGCCGCCGCTAGTGCTGGTGCATGGCGGGCGCGACCATGCGCGCAGCTGGGACTGGACGGCCGAGGCGCTGTGCCAGGACTGGCATGTCGTGGCGATGGACCACCGCGGCCATGGCGACAGCGAGTGGGTCAGCGACGGCAACTACCGCTCCAACGATATGGTCTATGACCTGGCTCAGTTCGTCCACCAGCTCGATGTCGGGCCGGTAACCATCGTGAGCCATTCGATGGGCGGCAATGTCGCGCTGCGCTATGCCGGGGTGTTTCCCGAGATGGTCAGGAAGATCGTGGCCATCGAAGGGCTGGGCCCGAGCCCCGATCGGCAAGCAGAAATGCGCGCTACGCCCTATCCAGAGCGCTTTGCCGAGTGGATCGGCAAGAAGCGCGCCGCATCGGGCCGGATCCCGCGCAAATACGCTTCGATCGAAGACGCTTTCCGCCGCATGATCGAAGAGAATTCCTACCTCACCGAGGAACAGGCGCGGCACCTCACGATCCATGGGGTCAACCGCAACGAGGATGGCACTTACACCTGGAAATTCGATCCCCACCTCAACGTATGGGGCGTCGAAGACATCGCCGATGAATTCCTCCAGCAGCTGTGGGGCGCGATCACATGCCCCACTCTGTTGCTGTACGGCGCAGACAGCTGGGCATCGAACCCGGCCAAGGACGGTCGGATCAAATATTTCAAGAATGCCGAAGTGATCGAGTTCGAACAGGCCGGGCACTGGCTTCACCATGACCAGTTCGATCGCTTCATGCAGGTGCTGAAGGATTTTCTCTGATGGCCGATTTTTACGAAGCGCTGGAAGCCAAGCATGTCGAGATGATCGCACGGCAGCCGGTGTTCTTCGTGGCTACTGCCGCCGAGGGCGCGCGGATCAACCTCAGCCCCAAGGGATATGACGCGTTTCGCGTTCTTTCGCCTACCCAGGTCGCCTATCTCGATCTGGGCGGTTCGGGCAATGAGACCCACGCCCATCTCGCCGCCGACGGGCGGATCACGCTGATGTTCTGCAATTTCCAGCAGCCCGCCTTGATCCTGCGGATTTACGGGCGGGGCCGTGCTGTCCTGCCGCAAGATGACGAATGGGAAGGGTTGGCCGCGCACTTCACCCTGCTGCCGGGCACTAGGCAAATCTTCGTGATCGATATTGAAAGCGTGCAAACCAGTTGCGGCTGGGGCGTTCCGTTCATGGAATTCCAGGAAGAACGGCAAACACTCAAGAAGGCGCATGCCCAGGCTAACCCTGATGAATGGGCAGCCAAAATGTCGCTGCGGATCAGCAGTATCGACGGCCTGCCCGCGCGCGCGACAGATCGCTACATCGCAGGCGACTAGCGGGCGCAGCGGGTGGAACTGACTTTCGCCAGCTACAACATCCACAAGGCAGTGGGGTTGGATGGCAAGCGCGATCCCGAGCGGATTATCGCGGTGCTACGCGAAGTGGATGCCGATATCATTGCCCTGCAGGAGGCGGATCGGCGGTTCGGACAGCGCGCATCGGTGCTTCCTCGAGCGCTGCTTGATGACACGCATTGGCGTGCGCTTGATGTGGCGGAACGGCCGCGCAGCCTGGGCTGGCATGGCAATGCGCTGCTGGTGCGGCGCGACATCGACTGCGTGTTGTCGCACCCGCTCGATTTGCCGACACTGGAACCGCGCGGTGCGGTGGTTGCCGAACTTGAGGTCGAAGGGCGCCCGTTGCGGGTCATGGGCGCACATCTCGATATCTCCGGCCTCAGGCGCCGTGACCAGCTCAAGGCCATGTTGCAACACTGCGCGCGCGGGCCGCGCCTTCCGACGGTGATCATGGGCGATTTCAACCAGTGGAGCAGGTTGACGGGGGCGATGCGTGCTTTCGGCGTCGCGTGGCAGCAGATTACCCCAGGGCCCAGCTATCCTGCGCGTCGGCCGATCGCCCCGCTCGACCGGATCGTGGCGACGCCGCATTGGGACTATTGCGACAGCAGCGTGCACCACAGCGCAACCGCAGTGCAGGCATCCGATCACCTGCCTGTCTGGGCCCGGTTAAGATTGCCCAAATACTAGGCTAGCGATTAATATTTAGGCAATTACCCGCACGATGCCTTGATTGTTAGCAGCCTTGTGAGCAGCTAAGAATCTGATTTCCTGCTTATTTTCAGTTCTGGCACGGCTTTTGCTGCACCTGCACAGCCGGAAGAGTGTCCGGTAAGCAGTAGGGGGCAGAGATGAAGTTCATCATCGCCGTAATAAAACCATTCAAGCTCGATGAGGTCCGCGAAGCGCTGGGCGCCATCGGGGTCGCCGGCATGACAGTCTCGGAAGTGAAGGGCTTCGGTCGCCAGAAGGGCCAGACCGAAATCTATCGCGGTGCCGAATATTCGACCAACATGCTTCCCAAGGTGAAGCTGGAGATCGCCGCGAGTGACGACATCGCCGCTCAGGTCGTCGAAACCATTCAGCAAACCGCCAGCACCGACGCGATCGGCGACGGCAAGATCTTCGTGCTCGACCTGGCTTCGGCCACCCGGATTCGCACCGGCGAAACCGGCGACACGGCGCTTTAATCGCAATGAGGGGCTCAACCATGATCCGCAAATTCGTGACCGGCACAGGAGCTGTTGCAGCTTCGATGTTTGCCGCTACCGCTGCCTTCGCGCAGGAAGCCGCCGAAGCGGTGGCCGAAACTGTCGCTGAAGTCGCAGAAGCCGTTCCAGCTGAAGTCGTTGAGGCGGCAGCAGCCGTTCCCAATCCGGGCAACAATGCCTGGATGATGACTTCCACGCTGCTTGTCCTGCTGATGATCCTGCCGGGCCTGGCGCTGTTTTACGGCGGCCTGACGCGATCGAAGAACATGCTCAGCACCATGACCCAGGTCGGCGCTACCGCTGCCTTGGCCATGATAGTCTGGGTGATCTGGGGCTATTCGACTGCCTTTGGTCCTGAGGGCAATGCTTTCTACAGCTGGGGCAATCTGTTCCTGACTGCTTCAACCTATGAAAGCACAGCAGCGACCTTCTCCGACGAAGTGATCAGCGAATATGTGTTCATCAGCTTCCAGATGACCTTCGCAGCAATCACCGCCGCGCTGATTCTGGGTGCGACCGCAGAACGTATGAAATTCAATGCGTTGATGCTGTTCGTCCCGATCTGGCTGACGATTGTCTATTTCCCGATCGCACACATGGTTTGGGCTGGCGGTGGCTACCTGTTTGAGAAGGGCGCGCTCGACTTTGCCGGTGGTACCGTGGTCCACATCAACGCCGGCGTCTCCGGACTCGTGCTGGCCTATCTCCTCGGCAAGCGTCGCGGCTATCCGGCCGAGCCGATGCCCCCGCATAGCCTGACCCTGACTATGGTTGGCACCGGCTTGCTGTGGGTGGGCTGGTTTGGCTTCAACGCTGGCTCGGCGCTCGAAGCTGACGCTTTCGCGGGCCTCGCCATGCTCAACACCTTCGTCGCTACCGCAGCTGCAGCGCTGACCTGGATGGTCATCGAACGGCTTGCTGGCCACAAGGGTTCGGCGCTCGGCTTCTGTTCGGGTGTGATCGCAGGTCTTGTGGCGGTGACTCCCGCGGCAGGCAACAGCGGTCCATTCGGCGCAATCCTGCTGGGCATCGTTTCCTCTGCAGTGTGCTATTTCGCGGTTGCCAAACTCAAGGCGAAGTTCGGCTACGACGACTCGCTCGACGCATTCGGCATCCACGGCGTTGGCGGGATCGTTGGCGCGATCGGCACGGCAGTGGTTTACCAGCCGTTCCTCGGCGGCCCTGGAGATGGTTCGACCACTCTTGGTGCGCAGCTCTGGACACAGACGCATGGCGTGCTGGTGACGATCGTGTGGGCCGGTATCGGCACCCTGATCGCCGCCTATGTCGTCAAGCTGCTGATCGGCCTCAGGGTCGACGAAGAGACCGAAGTCAACGGGCTCGACATCTCCGAACACGGGGAGCGCGCCTACAACTAACCGAAGCGTTGCGCGGGAAGTGGGGACTGTTCTCCGCGCAACGCAACCGGAAGCAACACCAGTTTGGCGGGGCGGGGAACCTCTCTCTCTCCTCTCCCTCCCCACCCCGCCTCACCTCGTTCCTCCTGCGAACGAACAAACTGCGAAAGGGCCGGAGCCAGCCGCTCCGGCCCCTTTTTGTCTAGGCTGTTGATGGCGGCAGCCTTGGGTGGGTAAGCACGCATTCTGTTCTGCCTCGCCAAATTCTACGCTAGAATGCGGAGGCGGGTGGCGGGTCGCCCCTTTTTGCTTGGAGCCTTGGCATGCTCGAGATTCGCATAGCCACCTCGGATGATGCGCCTTCGATCAAGGCGCTGATGGATCGCGCCATCGCCGAATTGCAGCAGGGTTTCCTAACCCCTGAACAGATCGCCGCATCGCATGTCGCGATGGGGCTGGACCTGCAGCTGATCGAAGACGGCACCTATTTCTGCGTCGAAGAGGATGGGGTGCTGGTCGGGTGCGGCGGGTGGTCGCGCCGCGCGACGCTTTATGGCGGTAATCATTCGGCCGGGCGCAATCCGCGCCTGCTCGATCCCGCAACCGAAAGCGCGCGAATCCGCGCGATGTACACCCACCCGGAACACACGCGCAAAGGGATCGGGCGCTTGATCCTCGACACCGCCGAGGAGGCTGCGCGGCGCGAAGGCTTTAGCGAGCTGGAGATGGCGGCAACCATGGCAGGCAAGCCGCTTTATGAAGCTTGCGGTTACGCGGTCGAGAGCGAATGGTTCGACGAGAATGGCGCTGTGCCAGTACCGCTGGCAACGATGTGGAAGCGGATCGCCTGAGCCTCAGCCGCGCGCTGCCGCGAGCACGAAATCCCCGCAGCGTTCGCCAATCATGATGCTCGGCGCGTTGGTATTGCCGCTGACGATCTTGGGCATGATCGATGCATCGGCCACCCAAAGCCCATCGAGCCCGCGCAGCTTCAGCTGCGGATCGACTACGCTGTCGGCATCGCAGCCCATCCGGCAGGTGCCGACCGGGTGATAGATAGTATCGGATACCTCTCGAATGCGACGCTCCAGCGCGGCATCATCCTCATAATCGATCGGGTTACGGTCACGCGCGCCCAGCGTCGACAGCGGTGGCGTATCGGCAATGCGCGCCATCAGTCGCGCGCCTTTCTTGAGCAACTCCATGTCGCGCGGATCGGACAGGAAATTGGGGTTGATCGCGGGCGCATCAGTCGGATCGGCGCTCTTCAGCCGCACCCAGCCCTTGCTCTCTGGCCGCAGCACGCAGACGTGGAGCGAGAAGCCGTGTTCCCTCAGCTTGTCGCGCCCGTGGTTCTGGATGATGGCGCGGATGAAATGATATTGCACGTCGGGGCAGGGCGCCTCAGGGTCGATCGTGACGAAGCCGCCACTCTCCGCGAAATTGGTGGTCAGCATGCCGGTACGATGGCGACGATGTTCGACGAAAGCCTTCGCAACTGCCCAGATGCCGCGCAGCGAACCGCCAAACAGGCCGAGGTCGTTGAGCTCATAACTGGTCAGGAAGTCGCAATGGTCCTGCAGGTTTTCGCCAACTGCGCCCCGGTCCAGCAGCACGTCAATTCCGTGCCGCGACAGTTCTGCGCCCGGGCCAATGCCTGACAGCATCAAGATCTGCGGCGATCCGAAGGCCCCTGCGCTGAGAATCACGCCCGATCGTGCCGTGATCGTTTCGCGCTTGCTGCCGCGGCGCACCATCACGCCCGTCGCCCGGCCATCCTCGATCAATATCCGTTCGATGACCACGCCGGTGCGGATGTCGAGGTTCGGCCTGCCTTGCAGCGGATCGAGGAAGGCGCGGGCAGATGACCAGCGCTCGCCATTCTGTTGGGTCACCTGGTAAAGGCCGAAGCCTTCCTGGCGCGGCCCGTTGAAATCGTCATTGTGCGGGATCTGCAACTGCTCGGCCGCCTCGACAAAGGCCTGCGCAACCGGGCTGGGGCTGATTTGCTCGCTCACGGTCAGCGGGCCATTACCGCCATGCCATGCGTCCCCGCCGCGCTGATTGCCTTCCTGCCGTTTGAAGACGGGCAGCACATCCTCCCACGCCCAGCCGGTGCAGCCCATCGCGGCCCAATTGTCATAATCCCAGGGATTTCCGCGAATATAGACCATGCCGTTGATCGCGCTGGTCCCGCCCAACCCGCGACCGCGCGGCTGGTAACCGATCCTGCCGCCGAGGCTCTCCATCGGCTCGGTATCGAAGGCCCAATTGCTGGCCTTGGGCATCATCGCCAGCAGGCCGGGCGTGCGCGTGAAGATATGCGTATTGTTGCCACCCGCTTCGAGCAGGCACACCGTGTTACGGCCGTCTTCGGCCAATCGGGCGGTTGCAGCGCTGCCGGCGCTGCCCGCGCCAATCACGATATAATCGAAGCTGTCCATCATCTCTCCTCTTGGCGGAGAGTGTTAGGCAGGCTCGCTTTGCCCGGCAATCGGGTTTTGATTGACCACTGAGTTTTTATGCGCAGGATTATGCCCTTGCCGTTCCAGCCAGCGCGCGCGGATCGTGTCGGACGTGTCGCGGCTGTCGTCATGAGTCCAGCCCGGCTCGCGCAGCAGATAGCCCAGCTTGCTGCCCCACGGCGCGCGCCAGATATCCTGGATCATCCCGATCCATTCGTGGAACACCGCCCACAGCAGGTTGAAGCTGCCCAGCTGCTTGATGATGCCGTAGCGGATTGGCTCCTCATCGCTCTCCGGCTCGAACGTGCCGAACATCTTGTCCCATACGATGAAAACGCCAGCATAGTTGCGGTCGAGATAGCGCGGATTGGTGGCGTGGTGCACGCGGTGGTGGCTGGGCGTGTTCATCACCGCTTCGAACCAGCGCGGCATGCGTCCGATCGCCTCAGTGTGGATCCAGAACTGGTAAATCAGGTTGAACCCGCCGCAAATCGCGATCATCGCCGGGTGGAAGCCGAGCAGCACCAGCGGCAGCGCGAACAGGAAGCCGAACGTGAACGGCCCGGTCCACGTTTGCCGCAGCGCAGTCGAAAGATTGTAGTGCTGGCTCGAATGATGGTTCACATGCGCAGCCCACATCCAGCGGATGCGATGCCCGGCCCGGTGAACCCAGTAGTATTTGAGATCATCGAGCACGAAACATAGCGGCCAGGCCCACCACGCCCATCCGATGTCGAATAGGCGGAACTGCCATACCCCCAGGAACAGCACGAAAAAGAAGCCGCCGAAGAGCAGGCTGGATACGGTGCTGCCAAGGCCGAACAGCAGGCTGGTCAGCGTGTCGCGCGGCTCATAGGCGTATGGCCGTTTGCGCCACGCCCAGATCATCTCGATCAGGACGAGCGCCACAAAGCCCGGTACGGCATAGTCGACAGGTGAGAAATCAGGCATTGCTATGCGATCCTAATGCATTCACCGCTTCTGCCCAAGCCTGAGCATCATCCAGCTTGAGCTCAACGCTGCCAAAGCGACGTTCGCCGCTATCGATTCGGAGCGTGCTCGGCGCAATTCTTGCGGTTGCGTCAGGCCCCAGAATTCGACCTGCCAACTTGTTGCCATGCTGTCTCAGCAACAACAGCCGACCATTTGCGTCGCACATAATCGCGGACTTGCCGCTCATGTCGACCGACCAGGCGGTGGGCTCATAGCCGTCGACCGCTTCGTCGGCAGCCCTGCGGATGGCGGCTTCGCTGTCCAAGGCTGGCTTGCCCCCCAGGCGCAAGGCATGCGCCAGCCAGGCGAGCAGCAGAATAGCCAGCAGCGAGCCGACAAACTGGAGGATTTCTGGCGGCAGATTCATCGAAATGCCGATTGGCACGGGCGGTGCTTTGCGGCAAGCAGTCAGGCAAGAGAGAGGACCACTGCATGACCAGATTTGCCAGCATTCTTGCTATCGCCACACTGATCGCCGCCCCGCTCGCCGCGCAGGTGCCTGACCCGGCTGCAGAGGTGGCCGCGCAGAAGGACCGCACCGCCCGGGTGGCGCAGCAGCTGTGGGATTGGGCCGAACTTGGCTACCTTGAACAGCGTTCGAGCGGGCTGATGATGGAAGAGCTTGCCGGGGAAGGCTTCCGGATCGAAGCGGGCATAGCCGATATCCCCACCGCCTTTGTGGCCGAATGGGGCAAGGGTGGGCCGGTGATTGCGATCCTGGCCGAATATGACGCGCTGCCCGGAATCAACCAGTCGGCTTCGGCCACGCGCGATCCGGTCGATGGCAAGGGCGCGGGGCATGCCTGCGGGCACAATCTGTTCGGTGCGGGCTCCTTGACGGCGGCGATTGCAGTCAAGAACTGGCTGGAGGCAACCGGCACACCAGGCCGCATCCGGCTTTACGGCACGCCTGCCGAAGAAGGTGGCTCGGGCAAGGTCTACATGACCCGCGCGGGCCTGTTCGATGACGTGGATATCGCGATCCATTGGCATGCCGACGATGAAAACAGCGCTGCGGCGCGCACCAGCCTCGCCAATCGCTCCGCCAAGTTCCGCTTCCACGGGGTCTCGGCCCATGCCGCCGGTGCTCCAGAACGCGGGCGCTCGGCCCTTGACGGGGTCGAGGCCATGAACATGATGGCCAATATGATGCATGAGCATATGCCGCAGCAGGCGCGCATGCATTATGTGATCACGTCGGGCGGGAACGCACCCAATGTCGTCCCGGACTTTGCCGAGGTGTTCTATTATGTGCGCCATCCAGACCCGAAGGGCGTAGAGGATATCTGGGCGCGACTTGAAGATGCGGCGCGCGGCGCGGCGCTAGGCACCGGCACCAAGGTCGATTGGGAAGTGATCCACGGCAACAACCCGTTGCTCGTGAACGAAACGCTGGCCATGGTGATGGATGCCAAGCTTCGGCAGGTCGGCGGCGTGGCCTATTCAGCGGAAGAGCGGGTCTGGGCAGCGGAAATCCAGAAGTCGCTGGGCGACGCAGCAAAAGCGCTCGAAAGCGCTGCTGAAATCCAGCCTTACAGCAAGAGCCTGGGATATGGTTCGACCGACGTCGGCGATGTCTCATGGGCGACGCCGACCGTTGGTGTGCGCACCGCGACATGGGTGCCAGGCACCAGCGCACACAGCTGGCAGGCGGTGGCAGCCAGTGGCCATTCGATCGGGCACAAGGGGGCGCAAGTCGCGGCGAAAGCGATGGCGCTGATGGCGGCGGAGCTGTTCACCAATCCCGAATTGCGGGCTGCGGCCCGGGCGGAATTCGACCAGTCGCGCGGTCCTGGCTACCAGTACCGCTCGCTGTTGGGCGATCGCCCGCCACCGCTCGACTACCGCAAGTAGCTTCGCCGTTCAGCCCTTGGCTTGCGCAGCCAGCATGTCCATCGCCGGTCGGACCGGCGATACGTCATAGCCAGCGTTGCGCGCTGCCGCGGCGATTTCGTCAGGATTATGACCGGCGCGCGCTTGCGCCAGCGACCAGAGCAAGGTTGAACGCGTGCCACTGCGGCAATAGCCGAGCACCTTCCCGTCAGTGCTGGAAAGCGCCGCCTGCATCGCCGCCACTTGCGGTTCGCTGAAGCCGGAATGGCCGATAGGGATGGCGAGATAATCCATTCCGGCCGCGCGCACGGCCGCTTCGATTTCGGCGCCCTGCGGTTCCTCTGGGGCTTCCCCATCGGGCCGGTTGTTGATGACCAGAGTTACCCCCGCGTTCGCTGCCTCAGCTATATCGTCCAGCTGGATCTGCGGACTGGCCAGCATGGTTGGCGAAAGCTCGCGAAAATCGGTCATGATATCTCTCCTGTCTCGCGGCCGGCGCGACTCGCACGGTGGTTTCGCCCAAAACCCTTGGCTGGGGCAAGCATTCCCGGCAACAATCGCAATGCGAAAATGTCACATTTTTGCGCCAAACGAGCAGGGCGCGTTAAATCATTCGCCTCGCAAGGCTTTGTCCGCTATGTTGCAGGAGTAGAGGTGGGGTTCCGGCAAATCAGCTGCGATGCCTGCTGCGCAAAATGCTGCTTTCCGTCCGCAGCATTGGCGTGGGTGTTTCAGGGCGGAGAGACAAGGTACGAATTAGGTTATGGGTTACGACAGAGGGCGCCGCCGCGGCCGGGACAAGCGCGACGGATTCGGCGAGGACGGCTTCGATCCATTCGGCGGCGGTGACAGCTTCCCCCCGCGCGACAATTTCGGACAGCAGGATCGTTTTGGCGGCGGTGGCCGCGGGTTTGGAGATGATCGCGGCCCGGGCGGCGGCGACCGGTTCGGCGGCGGTGGTCGCGGTCCGGGTGGTGGTGGCCGTGGGCCCGGTGGTGGCGGCGGTGGCGGCGGTTTCAACCGCATGCCGGCCCAGGTGATCGGCACCGGTAAGGGCACGGTCAAATTCTTCAATAGCCAGAAGGGTTTTGGCTTCATCCAGCAGGATTCGGGCGGCGAAGATATCTTCGTTCATATCAGCGCGGTCGAACGGGCCGGGCTGGAAGGCCTGGCAGAGGGGCAAGAGCTTGAGTTCAACCTAGTGGATCGCGGCGGCAAGGTGTCGGCGCAGGACCTGCAGGTTGTGGGCGACGTGATCGCGGTCGAAAAGCGTCCTGCTGCGCCGCAGCGCGAGCTTACCGGTGAGAAGGCGACCGGGACAGTCAAGTTCTTCAATTCGATGAAGGGTTTCGGCTTCCTCGTACGTGACGATGGCCAGCCGGATGCATTCGTTCATATCAGCGCGGTCGAGCGGTCGGGCCTCTCCAGCCTGAATGAAGGCGAACGTTACGAATTCGACATCGAAGTCGATCGACGAGGCAAGCACTCGGCGGTCAACCTCGTTCCCGTCCAGGGTTGATCAGCTGCCTTGCGCGGCCATTTGACCGGCCGCTGATGAGGCTTTACACGACGTGGAAATGGCGGTCCTGCGGGGCCGCCATTTCTCATTTGCCTGATTTGAATTTGCTTGAGGTTCCGCGATGTCGATCACTCCCCTGATGCCCGTTTATCCCCGTTGCGGCGTGCGGCCGGTGCGCGGCGAGCACTGCCACCTCATCGATGAGGATGGCACGCGCTATCTCGATTTCGCCAGCGGGATCGCAGTGAACCTGCTGGGCCACAGCCATGAAGGGCTGATTTCAGCGATCCAGCAGCAGGCGGCAACGCTGATGCATGTTTCGAACCTCTACGGCAGCCCGCAGGGTGAAAAGCTGGCACAGGCACTGGTCGACAACACCTTTGCCGACACCGTCTTCTTTACCAATTCCGGTGCCGAGGCGGTCGAATGCGCGATCAAGACGGCGCGCGCCTATCACCAGCATGAAGGCGATACGACGAAGTTCGAACTGATCACCTTCAAGAACGCGTTCCATGGCCGGACGATGGCTACAATCAGCGCGTCGAATCAGGAAAAGATGCACCACGGTTTTTCACCGCTGCTCGCCGGGTTCAAATATGCCGAGTTCGACGATCTGGAGAGCGCGAAAGCGCTGATGGGGCCGCACACCGCCGGCTTCCTGGTCGAACCGATCCAGGGCGAAGGCGGCATTCGCCCGGCCAGCGATGCCTTCATGAAGGGCCTGCGCGAACTCGCCAACCAGCACGATTTGATGCTAGTGCTGGATGAGGTGCAGTGCGGGGTTGCGCGCACGGGCACGCTCTATGCCTATGAGCAATACGGAATCGAGCCAGATATCCTTGCCACCGCGAAGGGTATCGGCGGCGGCTTCCCGCTGGGTGCGTGCCTGGCCACGGAAAAGGCCGCGCGCGGCATGGTGTTCGGCACGCATGGCTCGACCTATGGCGGCAATCCGCTGGCGATGGCAGCGGGCAGCGCGGTCATGGAAGCGGTCGCGAACGAAGAATTCCTCAGCTCCGTCCGCGAAAAGGGCGAGCGCCTGCGCAGCCGCCTGGAACAGTTCATCGGCAATTATCCGGAGCTGTTCGAACTGGTGCGCGGCAAGGGGTTGATGCTGGGCATCAAGATGAAGGTCGAGAGCCGTCCCTTCTTCGTTCACCTGCGCGACAATCATCAATTGCTGACCGTGGCCGCGGGCGACAACACGATTCGCGTCTTGCCGCCGCTGGTGATCGGCGATGCCGAGATCGACGAGTTCTTCGAGAAACTATCGGCCGGGGCGGCGAGCTTCTCGCCAGAGCAGTAATGGCCCAGCCGCGCCATTTCCTCGATCTAGGCGATGCAGGCGGCGATGCGATTGCCGCCATGCTGGGCGATGCGATTGACCGGAAAGCGGCGCGTGAAGGTTGGCCCAAGGGCAGACCCGATGCCGACCGGCCGCTCGCGGATCACGTGCTGGGCATGGTGTTCGAGAAGAATTCGACCCGCACCCGCGTCAGCTTCGACATCGCGATGCGCCAGTTGGGCGGTTCGACGCTGATCCTGGATTCCGCTTCGAGCCAGCTGGGGCGGGGCGAGACGATTGCCGATACGGCCCGTGTCTTGAGCCGGATGGTCGACGCGATCATGCTGCGGACGGACGATCATGCCAAGATCGAGGAAATGGCGCGCCATGCCAGCGTTCCGGTGATCAACGGCCTGACCGATCGTTCTCATCCCTGCCAGATCGTGGCTGACCTCCTCACCATCATCGAGCATGGCAAACCGCTGCCGGGCCTGGAAGTCGCCTGGTTCGGCGACGGCAACAACGTGCTGCACTCGATCCTTGAGGCTGCCGGCCTGATGAAGTTCAACGTGCGGGTGGCCACCCCTGCAGGCTATGAGCCGGATCGGGAATTCGTTGACATGGCGAGATCGGGCGGGGCCAAAGTCACCCTGACCCATGATGCGGCAGCCGCTGCCGAAGGCGCCGATGTGGTCGTTACGGACACGTGGATTTCGATGGGCCAGGCGCATGCCGAGGAAAAACTGGCTGCCATGGCGCCCTATCAGGTCAATTCGGCGCTGATGGCCAAGGCGAAGGCAGACGCGATCTTCCTGCATTGCCTGCCGGCTCACGTGGGCGAGGAGGTCTCCGACGAAGTGTTCGAAGGAAGCCAGTCTGTCGTCTTCGACGAAGCCGAGAACCGCATCCATGCGCAGAAGTCGGTCCTGCGCTGGTGCTTTGGCCAGTTGTGACGGCTGAACGGCGAGCAGCCCTTAATTTCCCGGCTCAAGCCACCATATAGCCGCGGATGACGGACACATCGGAAATCTTCACGGAGCAGCTGCTCGGTTTCAGCGTCCCGTCGCGCGATGCGCGAGGACGGGTGGTACGGCTCGATCGTTCGCTTGACGATATCCTCAGCGCACATGACTACCCCGCGCCGGTCAAACACCTGCTGGCCGAAGCCTTGGTGCTGACCGCGCTGATGGGCGGCTTGCTCAAGGAAGAGCACGCCCAGCTCACGATGCAGGCGCAGACCGAAGGCGGGCCGATCAGGCTGATGGTGTGCGATTACCGTTCCGGCCAGATGCGCGGCTATGCCGATTTCGACGACCAGCAATTGGGCAGTCTCGGCACCAATCCGTCGCTTTCGGCGCTATTCGGGAAAGGCTATCTCGCGATCACTTTCGAAACCGGGCAGGGGCGACGCTATCAGGGAATTGTGCCGCTCGAGGGCGCTTCGCTGGCCGAAGCCTGCGAACAATATTTCTTCCAGTCCGAACAGATCCCGACATTGCTCAAGGTCGGAATTCTGGCCCAGGGCTCCAGCTGCATTGCCGGTGGGCTGCTGCTGCAGCACCTGCCGCAAGGCGAGGAAGGGCGCGAACGGCTGCATGTGCGGCTTGACCATCCTGACTGGGAACATGTCGCGGTGATGGCCGGATCGCTAAGCCATCAGGAATTGGTCGATCCGGGCCTGTCGATGGAGGCGATCGTCTGGCGGCTGTTCCACGAAGAAGACGAAGTGCGGGTCGAGCCGGGCGCTTGCCTCAGCAAGGGATGCCGTTGCGATGTCGCGCATTACAACAGCGTGCTTTCCCGCTTTCCCGAAGACGAGCGCAATGCGATGCGCAATGCCAACGGCGAGATCGTGGTCGATTGCGCCTTTTGCTCGAAAGAGTTCGTTATCGACCTTTGAAGCGGTTCGTCGCTGTTCAGAAACGGTTTATCGCAGCGGTGCTAATTCACCGCATGTAAATGCGAAAGCGCACAGTGGATCGGACATGATGAACAGGTTTTTGGCAGGCATGACAAGCTTGGTTGCAGCGATTGCTGCGGCCGGTCTTGTGCTGGCTGCGCCTGGGCAGGCCCAAACCGGGGCGCTGGCGATGCTGGATGGACTTGCCAAGGGCGAGTGGACCGTGCGCTACCGCGATGGTTCGCCTGACCGCAAGATTTGCCTGCGCAAGGGTGACGAGCTGATCCAGCTGCGCCACGACGATCGCAATTGCAGCCGCTTTGTTGTCGATGATGCAGCCAGCGAAGTCACAGTGCAGTACACTTGCCGTGGCAACGGCTATGGCCGGACCAATGTCCGCCGGGAAACGTCTTCATTGGTCCAGATCGA
The DNA here is from genome assembly GCF_011047315.1 of Altererythrobacter sp. BO-6. Lineage (NCBI taxonomy): Bacteria > Pseudomonadati > Pseudomonadota > Alphaproteobacteria > Sphingomonadales > Erythrobacteraceae > Altererythrobacter > Altererythrobacter sp. BO-6. The sequence continues at coordinate 1,997,572 of NZ_CP049259.1, forward strand.
AAGCCAGGGGATCGCCGAGGGGCTGCCGTTCCAGTTCCAGGCCGAAGCGCGCCGCACCGGCACCTGCCAGTAACAGGCTGGTTAACCGCGGGAACGGTTCCGATTGCATCGGGCACGCGAGACGCTAAGCCGGGCGGATGCACAAAGATAGTTCCGAACACCAGCCGATAGCCCTGGTCCTGCTTTCGGGCGGGCTGGACTCGATGGTTTCCGCAGCAATCGCGCGCGAGCAGGGTTTCCGGCTTCATGCCTTGTCGATCGATTATGGCCAGCGTCACCGGCGCGAGCTTCAGGCGGCGCGTTCCATCGCCAAGCAACTGGGGGCGGAGCGGCATATCGAATTGGCGCTCGATCTGCGTGCATTTGGCGGATCTGCCCTGACAGACGATATCGAGGTCCCCAAGACCGGGGTGGATGATACCATACCGGTCACTTACGTTCCTGCGCGCAATCTCGTTTTCCTTTCGCTGACCGTTGCCGCTGCTGAAGCGGTCGGGTCACGCGATATCTTCATCGGCGTGAACGCGCTCGACTATTCGGGCTATCCCGATTGCCGCCCTGAATTCATTGCCAGTTTTGCCGAAACCGCCCGGCTGGGTACAAAGGCGGGGGTGGAAGGTCTGCCGTTTCAGATCCATGCACCGCTCCAGCACATGACAAAGGCTGACATCGCCAGGGAATGCGACCGTTTGGGGCTCGATCCCGGCTGGAGTTGGTCGTGCTATGACCCCACCAGCGAAGGTATGGCCTGCGGGATGTGCGATTCCTGCCGATTGCGAAAAAAGGGGTTTGCCGAGTCGGGCGTTGAGGATAGCACCTGTTACGCAGCTTAAGGCGAAAGCCTTTCCCGGGAGAGATTGATGACCGAGCAAGACACCGATCCTGCGGTGCCGGCAACGCCGAGCGACAGTGTTCCAGCATACAGCTGGTATGCGTTGAGTGTGCTGGTGTTGATCTATGTATTGAACTTCATCGATCGCCAGATTCTTTCGATCCTTGCGAATGATATCAAGGCGGACCTGGGCGTCGATGATGCCTATCTCGGCTTCCTCTACGGGACCGCCTTTGCGATCTTTTATGCGCTGTTCGGCATCCCGCTGGGCAAACTGGCTGACAGCTGGAAGCGCGTGCGATTGATGACGCTTGGCCTGACACTGTGGTCGGCGATGACTGCCGTGTCGGGCTTCGCCAGAGACGCTGCGACGCTGACCGTTGCCCGGATCGGGGTGGGCGTCGGCGAGGCGACGGCCAGCCCCTCGGCCTACTCACTGATCTCTGACTGGTTCCCCGCCCGACTGCGGGCGACGGCCCTGGCGATCTACAGCTCAGGCCTCTACATCGGCGGGGGTGTGTCGCTCGCGATCGGCGGCGTGATCGTCGATCGCTGGAATGCGGCATTTCCGAATGGCGACCCATGGTTCGGGTTTGCCGGCTGGCAGGCAGCATTCATTGCTGTCGGCGTGCCCGGCCTCCTGCTCGCTCTATGGGTGATGACTTTGCGCGAACCCGTGCGCGGAGCGATTGACGGATTGGCAAGCCCTGAAGACCCGGAACCCTTCCGCGGATTTGTGCGGGAACTCTATACCGTCATACCGCCCTTCACCTTCCTTGGAGCAGCCGCTCGCGGCGGGGTTGCGCTGCTCATCAACATCGCTGTGTTTATCTTGGCCATGTCCGTCGCCTTTGGATTGACCGAGGTGCTGGATTCTGGCCGGGGCCTGATCGTGCCGCAGATCACCGACCAGTGGCTGCTGCTGGCGATCGGCTATTACGCGGTGTTTTGCTGGGCCAGCGCGCTGCGCCAGCGGGACTACCCGACCTTTGCCCTGACCTGGGGATCGCCTGCCTTCCTGTGCACGATCCTTGGGTATGGCACTGTCGCCTTCATGGCCTATGCCGCGTCCTATTGGGGTGCGCCCTACGCGGAACGCGTGTTCGATGTGAGCAAGGCCGAACTGGGCTTCTGGCTTGGCGGCGGCGGTGCGGCTGGCGGTTTCCTGGGGGTTATCCTGGGCGGGCGGATGGCGGATTACCTCTTCACGCGCTTTGCCGCCGGGCGGATATGGGTAATCATGTTCGGTCTGCTGTCGCCGATCCCGTTTGCCATCGTGCAGTACACGACGGAGAGCTTCGCGCTCTTCCTGATCCTGAATGTTGTCGTGGGCGCGTTGGCGGCATCGGCGCTGGGTGCGGCGGCGGCCAGCAGCCAGGCGCTGGTACTGCCGCGGATGCGCGGCACAGCCACGGCGACGTTCTTCCTCGCGACCACGCTCGTCGGTCTGGCGCTGGGGCCTTACCTTGCCGGTTATGTCTCTGCCCAGCATGACGGGGATCTGTCACGCGGTGTACTGTCGACCCTCTGGATCACGCCGGTCGGACTGGTGTTGCTCGCCTTGGCGATCAAACTGGTGCCCAAGGCGAGCGAGACACTTCTGGCGCGCGCCAAGGCGGCGGGAGAGCCTGGCCTGGGAGTCGATTAGGCCAAGCGCGGCGCTTTCGAATCAGGACGCAAGCACCGCACAGGCGATGCGCGCACCGGCCGCGCCGGTCGGGTCGGTGCGATAATCGTCCGGCCCGGCATGGATCATCACGGCGGTTCCGTCCGTGTCAAAGATCTTTGGCAAGACGGCGGCAGCGTCTTCGCTGACTTGAACGGTAACATCGAACTGCCCGCTTGATGGAATTTGGAGATTTGGCAGGTCGCCCAGGTGCTTGCCATCCGGGCTCAGGTGGCCGTGCGTTTTGCCAAAGGGATTCAAGTGACCGCCAGCCGATGTAAAGGCGGGCCCTTCGCATGTGCCGGTTTGGTGGAGATGCAGCGCTCGCTCGCCCGCTTCAAACCCTTGTCCCTGAATTTCTAGAGACAGGCTATTGTCCGCGCGGACGAGGCGGGCGGTGCCTGCCGTCGCGCCATCCGATTTGATCAGCGCCCCTGAGGCGACTTCTTCCAAGCCTGGTCCACCGGTCGTGACGCAACCAGCCGAGATCGCGGATGCCAGGGTGAGCGTGATGAGCGAGCGATAGTGCATTTCAATTCTCCGCCAGTAGCTTTCCCTGCACTAACGAAAAAGGGGCCGGATTGCTCCGGCCCCTCTTCATTTTTCTATCCGAACGATCGGATGATTACATGCCCGAGCCCGGACCGTAAGTCACCTCGACGCGGCGGTTCTGCAGTTCGCGCACGCCGTCTTCGGTCGGAACGCGGTTTTGCGTTTCACCGAAGGCTTCGCTGCTGATCCGGCCATCGGGGATGCCCCGACCGGTCAGATATTCGCGAACCGATGCGTTACGGCGGCCTGCCAGACCCATGTTGTATGTCGCGGTGCCCGAACGGTCGGTGTGACCGGCCAGCATGACGCTTGCCGTGCCGCAATCCGCATAAGCGGTGACCGCGTTATCGAGAACCGTTGCTGCCTCAGGCGTGATGTCCGATTCGTCCCAGTTGAAGAAGACGATGTACGGGCCCGTGTTGCAGACCGGCGCCGGCGGCGGAGGCGGCGGAGGCGGCGGGGGCGGCGGCGGAGGCGGCGGAGGCGGCGGGGGCGGCGGAGGCGGCGGCGGGGCGGCCTGGGCGCCGAAGTTGTAAATCAACGAACCCAGGATCGAGTGCGTCGAAACGTCCGTATTGATCGAATTTCCGCCGGCGTCGACAATGCCAACGTCGGTGGCGTTGAAGTAGCGATACTTCAGGCCAACGTCCCAATTGCCACTGAGCGGGGCACGGATGCCAGCCAGTGCCTGCCATGCAAGGCCGGTATCCGAATCATTGTAGAGATCCGGGCCACCAGTACGGCGGGTGCCCTGCAGATCTGTGCGTGCCACGCCGATACCGGCGCCGACGAAGCCCTGCAATCCGTCGTCTGGTCCAAAGTCAAGAAGGCCGTTCAGCATGAAGCTAAGGATACTGCCTGACCCATCGCCCTCGAGAACTGCCGAGCCCACTTCGATCGTGTCGAGCGTGGCCTTCTTGTAGGCAGCTTCGGTTTCGAGACGGAATGCCCCGAAATCATAGCCAACCACGCCGCCGAAATCGTATCCTTCGTCGTGACTAACGGTTACACCGGCGTCATTGTCCGATGCGTCTTCAACGATCATCGCACCGCCATCAACGCCAATGTACCATTGGCCGTCGCGGGCAAGTGCGGGCGTGGCGAGCGCGGTCGACGCAAGCGCCATCCCCATGACTAGTCTGCGCATTTTTATATTCCCCTTTGCTTACAAACTGCATTTAGGTTGGTATCGCTTCTATCGCCTCAAAGGTGCCGAAGCAAGCGGGCTTTAAAGCCAAAGTGTTGCATTTAAGCAGCATTCTTGCATCGCAATCGCTCTGTCGTTGATGCTGCACGTTACAACGTCCGATTATCATGAAGTTGCCGAGGTATAAGGCAAAATTGCCTAGCAGACCATGGCTGCGGAGCACCGGTAGCACGGCCGAGATGGTCAATCTTGCCTCGCCATCGCTGCTGCCGTAATTGCCGCAAAACCGCATTAGGATCGCTTCCTCCATGATCATGAAACCGCTGCGCGGGCTCTATAACTGGACGATGGACAAGGCGGCGCATCCGCATGCGCAGGGCTGGCTGGCGTTCTTCTGCTTTGTCGAAGCGAGCTTTTTCCCGATCCCGCCGCATCCGCTGCTGGGCCTGATGTGCCTGGCCGAACCGCAAAAGGCGCTGCGCTTCGGCATTATCGCCACGCTGGCGTCGGTCGCGGGCGGGCTGTTCGGCTATTTCATCGGTTGGGGCCTGTATGACCTCGTCGGCGCGTGGCTGCTCGGGCTGCTGGGATTGACCGAAAGCTTCCCGCAGGCGGCGTGTTATCTCAAGGAATATGACTGGGAGGCGATCGTCATCGCCGGGGCCACGCCGATCCCGTTCAAGCTGCTCACCATCACCGCCGGTTTCATCGGCATGAACCTCGTCACATTTACACTGGCAAGCCTTGCCGGGCGGGGCATGATCTTCTTCACGGTGGGCGTGCTGTTCAAGGTATTCGGCGCGCCGATCAAGGCCTTCATCGACAAGTACCTGGGCCTTGCAACCACGGCCTTCGTGTTGCTGGTTGTGGCCGGGATCGTTGCGATCACCCAATTCGGCGGGGACAGTGAAGACGCCAATGACCCATGCGCAAATGCGGCGATCGAACAGTCGGTTGCGCTGGCGAGCTAAGCGCTTTCAGCCATCCAGCGCGCGTTCGTCCAGCGCCGCGCGGTCGAGCACGCGGATTGTGCCATAGCCGCGCGCGATTATCCCGGCGCCTTCCAGCTCGCTGAGCACGCTGTTGACCGTCGCGCGAGTCAGGCCGAGCAGCTCAGCCAGTTCCTGCTGCGTAATCGCAATGTTCGCGATCATGCTCGCATCGTGGGTAAGCGTGGCAAGGATCGCGGCCACGCGCGGCCGGGCCGAGCCGCGACGGATCCCGGCCATCACGTCGAGCACTTCTTGCAGCTGGCTCGACAGCGCCCCCAGCAGCTCGCGCATCACCTGCGGGTTGCCCGCCAGCACGCGGTCGAAAGTGGCTGTGGGAATGAACCTCACCACGCTGGGCGCGCGGGCAAGGGCATCGACCACGCGGGGCCGCTGGGCGAACATCGCCAGTTCACCCCAGGAATCGCCGGGGCCGAGCAGCGCGATGCTGCGGAACTCGCCGCTGGAAAGGAACTGTCCTACCGCGACCGAGCCGCGCTCGATCAGGTAGAACCCGCCCGCCTCCTCGCCGCGCTGCTGGATGATCGCCCCTTCGGCAAAGGGCCGGGCCGGGGCAGCTGCTACCAGCGCTGCCCGCTGTTCTTCCGGCAGCGTCGAGAAGAGCATCGGCGCCCTAAGCGACCGGCTCGAAGAATGTAAAATATCTGACATTTTAATGCGGATTTATCGGCTATTCCATCTCGCGTCAAAGGAGAGGATCATGCCCGGATACACCATCGCCATTCTGGCCATCTATTTCGGCTTCGCCTTGCTGGAGCTGTGGCAATCGAACCTCTTCTCCAAGGATGAGCAGACCCGCGATGACGGGATTGTCGAAAGCATCAGCATGATCATGCTGCTCGCGGTGACGCAGCCCGCGATCGTTTTCGGATCGGCTGCCCTGATGGGCTGGGCCGCACCCGGGCTCGAAGGCGCGCTGGCCGGCATCAACGTGTTCGCTGCGATCGCACTGTTCCTCGTGCTGGACGACATGACGCAATATTGGTGGCACCGCGCCAGCCACAGCTTTTCATGGCTCTACAACCTCCACCGCGCGCATCACAACGCGCAGTATATGAGCGTGCGGCTCGTCTACCGGAACAACGTGATCTACTATGCGATGATGCCCAGCCTGTGGCTGTCGGGCGCGCTGCTCTATTTGGGGCTCGGCTGGGTTTATGCTTTTTACCTGGTGGTGAAGATGGCGGTGATCATCGGCGCGCATTCGGACGTTGCCTGGGACAAGCCGCTCTACCGGATCAAGTGGCTTTCGCCGCTGATGTGGCTGGTCGAACGCACGATCTCGACGCCCGCCACGCACCACGCCCACCACGGCCGCCATGCCGACGACCCGGCGGTCCACTACAAGGGCAATTATGGTAATCTGCTGTTCTTCTGGGACGTGCTGTTCGGCACGGCGAAGATCACCCGCACCTTCCCGCAAAGCTATGGGGTGGAGAACCTTGCACCGGCGACGCTGGGCCAGCAATTGCTGTGGCCGATCTTTCCGGAAAACAAGGTTATGCGCGGTGAACAGGACGAAGGGAGCATGGCCGCTCAAAGCGCCTGATGCTTCCAGGTGCGGCCGGCAGGGAGAGGTGCCGGCCGCCCAACACTTTCAAATTGCGGAAAAACCCGCGCGGGTAACTTGACCGAAATGCGATAGACATAAATTCTGCCATCGAGCTTTCTTCACCTGGGGTCTTTGGGGAGGAGTTTGATGAGCGATCCGGGGTTCATTCGCCAACTGGACGGTTATGGCCTGACCACCGTCGAGATCCACTATTACATGCCCGACCATGTCAGCCTGCTGCAGCTGTTCGTGATGCAGCAATATGATTTGGCGCCGAAATTCCCCGAACTGGGCAAGTTCCTGGAATTCTGGCGGCGCGAGATCGATGCAGTGCTGCATTCGGTGCGGGTGGCGCACAAGCAGCTGATCGGCCCGCAGGAATGGCGCGCGGTCGACGGGGTAATTTCGATCAATTGAAGCGCGGCCAAGCGCAGCTGATCAAATGATCCCCACCGCTTTCCCCGCGCGTTCGAACATACCGAGGATCGTCTGCACTTGTTCGGACGAATGCTCGGCGCAGAGCGAGCAGCGCAGCAGCGTCATATTGGCAGGCGTTGCCGGCGGGCGCGCCAGATTAACGTAAAGTCCTTCCTTGAGCAGCGCTTCCCACATCGCCGCGCCCCGCTCCAGATCGGGCATGACCACCGCGATGATCGCGCTTTGCGGCTCGTCGGTGCCGAGCTCGAACCCGAGCGCGCGCAGCCCCGCATGCAGCGTGCGCGAATTCTCCCACAGGTGCGCCCGCTTGTTGCCATTGTGCATGAGCTTGCGGATCGAGGCGGCACTTGATGCCATTACTGCAGGCGGCAGCGCCGCGGTGAAGACATAGGGGCGGCAGACCAGCCGCATCACTTCGAACTTGGGGTGGTTCGAGACGCAAAAACCGCCGACCGTGCCTACGCTTTTGGAGAACGTGCCGATGATGAAATCGACATCGTCGATGCAGCCGGCCGCTTCGCACACGCCGCGGCCGTGTTCGCCAATGAAGCCCATCGAATGCGCTTCATCGACCAGCACCATGGCGCCGTATTTCTTGGCGACCGCGACCATTTCGGCGAGCGGCGCGATATCGCCGAGCATCGAATAGACGCCTTCCAGCACCACCAGCCTGCCGGCGCCTTCAGGAATGCGGCGAAGGCGCTTTTCCATCGCTTCTATGTCATTGTGCTTGAACGGCACGACTTCGGCATTGCCCATCGCGCAACCATCCCAGATGCTGGCGTGGCTATCGATGTCGAGCACGATGTAATCGCCCTTGCCGGCAATGGTGCTGATGATGCCGAGGTTCGCCTGGTACCCGGTCGAAAACACCATGGCATGGTCCATGGCGTAGAATTCCTTGAGCGCGTCTTCTACGTCGCGGTGATGGAAGAACGTGCCGTTGAGCACCCGGCTGCCAGTGGTGCCTGCACCGAATTCATCATAGGCCTGCTTTCCGGCGGCGATCACATCGTCGTCGAAAGTCATGCCCATGTAATTGTAGGTGCCAAGCAGGATGGTGTCGCGCCCGTTGCAGATCGCCTGCGTCGGGCTCAGCACCTTTTCCATCACCAGGCTGAAGGGATCCTCCCGCCCGCCTGCGAGCAAGCCTTCGCGCATCGCGATGAGCTCGTCGAACTTCGAGAACAGGTCTCCGCTGGCCATGGCCTGATCCATCAGTCGGCCTGCAGCTTGGTCACCGCATCGATCAGCTGCCCGAAATTCTCGATCTCGGCCTGCTGGTTCATGCTGATGATGATGTCGAACGCGTCTTCGATCTCGGCGACGAAATCCATCACCGTCAGGCTGTCGAACTCGAGGTCATTGGCGAAGGTCGTCGCATCGGTGATCTCGACGCCCTTCTTGTTGAACGGCTCGATCAGCGAGCGGATTGTGGTGTCGACTTCGGCGCGGTCCATGCGGGCAAAACCTTCTCGTGTGACTCATGCGCGGCGGCTGCCACGCGGTTGCGGCGGAAAAGCGGTTGTTGGGCCCGCTTGTCAAGCACCGTCGCTCATAGCGGGGCGAAGCTGAACGCTCCAGTTCAATCGGGCAACAGTTCCCTGACAGCATTCATGAAGGGCATGATCGAGATCGGTTTGGCCAGATAACCGGCCGCACCGGCTTCCCTGATCCGCTCTTCATCGCCCTTGGCGGCATAGGCGGTCACGGCCAGCACGGGTATCGCCTGCAATTGCAGGTCGCGCTTGGCCTGTTCGATCAGGTCGATGCCGGATACCTCGGGCAGCTGGATATCCATGATGATCAGGTCGGGCGAGAGCTGGCGCGCGGCGTCGAGCGCGACTCTGCCATCACCCACCGGTTCCACTTCGAAACCGTTGGCCTTCAGCACGTCGCAGAACAATTTCCGGTTTAGGTCGTTATCCTCGACAACCAGGATTCTCTTTGCCACTGCCCTCTGGCACTCCCATGTCTTGTACCCCAGATAGTCGAGCGGAAAGGCTGCTGACAATTCGAATGCGAAGTTCATCCCCCAATCATGCCCCCGGCCGCGCGGCAGACGAGCCTCAGGTCCTGGCTCTTTCAGCGCTTGGTTGGCTGCTGGAAGATACGGATCGCGCGCAGCGCTTGCTGTCGTTGACAGGCCTTGACCCCGACAATCTGCGAGCCGGGTTGGGCGATCCGGCGGTGCTTGCCGCCGTGATGGAATTCCTCGCCAACCACGAGCCCGACCTGCTGCGTTGCGCGGAAGCCTTGGCGGTGGCGCCGGAAGAACTGGTCAGCGCCGCGCGGGAGCTGGCACGATGAGCCGCCCGCTGGTGATCAGCGATTGCGATGAAGTGCTGCTGCATATGGTCGCGCATTTCAAGGAATGGCTTGAAGAGAGCGAGGGTGTCCGCTTCGAGCTGAAGGGCAACAATTTTGCCACGGCGATGCGCTGGGAAAAGACCGGCGAACCGCTGGAGCAGGCGGATATCTGGCGTTTCCTTGGCGGCTTTTTCGACAGCCAGATGCATCGCCAGCTGCCGATCGCAGGCGCGGTTGAAGGGATCAACCGGCTGGCCGAAAATGCCGATGTCGTGATCCTGACCAACCTCAATGACGAGCGGCAGGAACGGCGCACACGGCAATTGGCCGAACACGGGGTGCATGCGCGGGTCTATACGAACCAGGGGCCCAAAGGCCCGGCGTTGAAAGCCATCCTGGAAGAGTATGCACCAAGCAAGGCGATCTTCATCGACGATCTGCCGCAGCACCACCAGTCTGCCGCGGAAACCGTACCGAACGTCAGCCGCCTGCATCTGTGCGGCGAACCGATGATCGCACCGCATATCGATTGTGCGCATGAGGCGGGCCACGCCCATGCCCGTATAGACCAATGGGCCGAGGCCTTGCCCTGGCTGCTCGAAGAACTGGAAAGGGAACCGCGATGAGTATCGAAACACGCCTTGAGGAATTGGGGATAACTCTGCCGCAGGCGGCCGCGCCGGTGGCGAGCTATGTCCCGGTCGTGATCCATGGCGACCTTGCCTTTGTTTCGGGCCAGGTCTCGCTTGTGGACGGCGAGCTGCTGAAAGGGCGGCTGGGCGAAGACGTTTCGCTGGAAGACGGGATCAAGGCGGCGCGGGGATGCGGGCTCATGATCCTGGCTCAGCTCAAGGCCGCGCTCGGCTCGCTCGACCGGGTGGAGCGGATTGTGAAGCTTGGCGGTTTCGTCAATTCGACGCCCGACTTCACCGACCAGCCCGAGGTGGTCAATGGCGCCTCCGACCTGATGCTCGATGTGTTCGGCGATGCCGGCAAGCATGCCCGCGCCGCGGTGGGCGTGCCTTCGCTACCGCGCGGCGTGGCGGTCGAAGTCGATGCGGTGGTCGCGATCAAGGGTGCGTGACCGGCTTGTTCCGGACTGGCTGACGCAGTGGGAATACGCCCACCGCGGGCTACATGGCGCCGGTGAGTTTGGGGGCGTGCCGGAAAATTCGCTGGCCGGCGCGCGGCTGGCGATCGAACGCGGTATGGGGATCGAATGCGATATCCAGCGCAGCCGTGATGAATGGCCGATGGTGTTCCACGATTGGGATCTGTTGCGGCTGACGGGCAACGAAGGCCTGACCGAAGGCCGCACCGCAGTGGAACTGCGCGAATTGCGTTATCTCGATAGCGAAGAGGCACCGGCTCCGCTGATCGATTTGCTTACATTGGTTGATGGCCGGGTGCCGTTGCTGATCGAAATCAAGTCGAAGCGCGGCTATGACGTCGAATGCACGTGCCGAATAGTTGCCGACTGTTTGCATGATTACTCCGGCCCTCACGCCGTGATGAGCTTCGACCCGCGCGTGGCACGCTGGTTTCGCCACCACTCGCCGCAGACCTGCGCAGGGCTGGTCATGCGCGAAGACGAACATGGCTATACCCAGAAGGCGTGGCAGCGGCGGCTGGCGCTTTGGATCGCGAAGCCCGATTTCCTCGCCTACCATATTGCCGCGCTGCCTAGCCGCTGGGTGGCGGGCTTGCGCGCCAAGGGGCTGCCGATCCTGACCTGGACGGTCAATTCGCCCGAAACCCGCGCCCGCGCTTTGCAGAATGCCGATGCACTTATCGCTGAGGGGGCGGGGCTGGCATGAGCGATCAGGAGCTCACCGTCAGGATCGCGCCCTCGGTCGGCGCGTTCGATGCCGGCGAATGGAATGCGCTGGGCGGGAATCGCAATCCTTTCGTTGCCCATGAATTCCTCACCGCGCTGGAGGACTCGGGCAGCGTGGGCGAGGGCACCGGCTGGGACCCAGTGCCGATCGTGATCACAGATGCATCGGGCGCCTTGCTTGCGGCGATGCCGAGTTATGCCAAGGGGCACAGTCAGGGCGAATATGTGTTTGACCATGCCTGGGCCGATGCCTGGCACCGCGCCGGTGGGCAATATTATCCCAAGCTGCAGATCGCCGCGCCGTTCACACCCGCCAACGGCCCGCGGCTGTTGCTGCGCGATGAAAGCCTTGCGCCGCACCTGCTCAAGGCGGCAGAGACGGTCTGCCTGAAAAGCGGGCTTTCCTCCGCCCACGCGACCTTTATCGAACCGCAGCAACTGGAGCTGTTCGAAGATGCCGGTTGGCTGATGCGCAGCGATATCCAGTTTCACTGGGAGAACCGCGGATACGAGAATTTCGACGATTTTCTCGGAGAGCTGGCCTCGCGCAAACGGCGCACGCTGCGCAAGGAACGCGCCGCGGCGCAGGCTGGCGTCGAGATCGTGCGCCTGTCAGGCGATGCCATCCGGCCCGAACATTGGGATGCGTTCTGGATTTTCTACCAAGACACCGGTGCGCGAAAATGGGGCCGGCCCTATCTGACGCGTGAGGCCTTCACGCTGCTGGGCGAGCGGATGTCAGACCGGATCGTGATGATTCTGGCGCTGGTGGAGGGGCACCCGATTGCCGGAGCGCTCAATTTCATCGGCGATGAAGCGCTCTATGGCCGCTACTGGGGGTGCAGCGTCGACAAGCGCTTCCTGCATTTCGAGCTGTGCTATTATCAGGCGATCGATTTTGCCATCGAACGCGGATTGAAACGGGTCGAGGCTGGCGCGCAAGGCGGGCATAAGCTCGCTCGCGGATATGAACCGGTCCAGACCTGGTCAGCCCATTGGATCGCCGATCCGGGCTTTCGCGAGGCTGTGTCCGATTTCCTGGAACGCGAACGTGCGGGCGTCGCGCAGGACCAGAACTATTTGGACCGGCGGACGCCTTTCCGGAAAGGGTAATCAGGCGGCCTGCCGGCGTTCGCTCGACAGCCACTCGCGGGCCTGGCGTTGGGCTTCGGCGATTTCGCGCGCGGTCATTTCCTCGGAAATATCGGCGCGGCAATAGGCCGCTTCCTCATGGCCCTTCGAAGCGGCAAGGTTGAACCACTTGTGCGCTTCGACGAGGTCGCATTCCAGCCCGTGACTTCCGGTGGAAAATGCCACGCCAAGGTCGAAATAGGCGGCAATCTGCCCCTGCGCGGCGGCTGCCAGGCATTGCGCCACAATCTTGTTGCACTCGCTCGGCTTGAGTTCGGTTGCCGCGCTTCCGTCGATACCCGTCAGTTCCATTATTCCGGTCCCCCAGTTTCTGGCGGCCCTGCCCCCTTGCCGGTCCGCCTAAGGGGAATTCGCCAGAACATGGTCAATAATTGGTTAACGATGCCGCAAAGATTTCACTTTCGCAGGAGAACGGACCGGTTGGCGCGAGATTAATCCGCAGACTTTATCACGTGTGCGGGGGAAACGTCTTGTGCGTGTAATGGCCCAAGCCTATAGGCGCGCGCAGAGGGTCACCCCCTTCGCCACCGCAACATCGGGGCAGCAGGGCATGGAACGGTCTGGCAGGGTTTGACTGGGTTGAGAGGACTACATGGCCACCGCGGCATCTGAAGAAATTGATATTCTGGCGAAGGCAAAACGCATCTTGGGCCCGGATTACACGCCGAGCGAAGACGAGCCTTACATGAACGAGAAGCAGCAGAACTATTTCCGCATGCTGTTGCTCGAATGGAAGCGCTCGATCCATCAGGCGGCAGGGCAGACACTGCAGTCCTTGCAGGATGGACCGATCCGCGAGCCGGACCTCAACGATCGCGCCTCCAGCGAAACCGATTGGGGCATCGAGTTGCGCACTCGCGACCGGCAGCGCAAGCTGATCTCCAAGATCGACGCGGCGCTGCGCCGGATTGATGCCGGTGAATACGGTTATTGCGAAGTCACTGGCGATCCGATCGGCCTCAGGCGGCTGATTGCCCGCCCGGTGGCAACCATGACGGTCGAAGCGCAAGAGGCGCATGAACGGCGCGAAAAGATTTCGCGCGACGACTGATTGACTGGGGACGGCGCCGCTTTGCGGTTAAAGCTTCCTTAGCATTGCATTGTTAATGCCGTGGTAGAATGCCGGGGTTTCCGGTATGCCGATGGTTAATTGCAATTGCAGGGGCGGTAAGGGCCATGGCCGGTTTGCAACGACGCAGCGTCGAGCGCGAAAATCTGTTCCAGCTGGCCGATGCGCAGATCGGCAAGGATCCGGCAATTCACCGGATCAAGGTGCGCAATCTTTCGTCACGCGGCCTCATGGGCGAAGCGCCCATGGCGGTATCCAGTGGCACAAGGCTTGTCGTGTCGCTGCCCGATTTCGGGGAGGTATCCGGAACCATCGTTTGGGTACAGGATCCCCGCTTTGGCATGGCCTTCGATGACGAGTTGCCGGAACTGGGGAACCCATAACCGACAGTGGGCCGGCATATCGGCCTCGATGATTTTGCCGCCGAAAGGCCGATCGGCGCTGACCCTGAACGAACAAGCTGCTAATCGCTGATCCGATGCGATTCTTGATTTCGGTTTTATTGCTTTGCGTCCTGGCCGCCTGCAGCCCCTCCGGGTCCGACGGACCGGTCCAGGTCGCGATTATCGGCGATCCTGCGGAAGTGACTGCGAGCGGCGTGCGTTTGTCGCCGACAGCCCAGCATTTGCGCGCTGCAACCGCGGAAGGTCTGGTGGCGCTCGATGAAGCGGGCCAGGTGGTGCCGGCATTGGCGGAACGCTGGATCGTAACCGACGACGGGCAAAGCTACATCTTTCGTCTGCGCAATTCCGAATGGTCGGACGGGGAAACCGTCAGCGCAACACAGGTGCGCAACTCGCTGCGGTCGCTAGTACGCCGGCTCCAAGGCACCTCGCTTGGACTGGACCTTGAGCAGATCGACGAGATCAGGGCGATGACCGGGCGAGTGATCGAAATTCGCCTCAAGGGCCCGATGCCCGATTTCCTCAGGCTGCTCGCCCAACCTGAAATGGGCATCATGCGGGGCAGTCTCGGCGAAGGACCGATGCGGATCGTATCCGACGGAGCAGAAGGCGTCGTAACCCTTGAGGCCCTGCCGCCCGAGCGGCGCGGCTTGCCTGCCCGGGAAGACTGGCGGGAGTTTGTGCGGCCGCTGATGGTTCGCTCGCTTCCCGCTCAGCAAGCGGTAGAGGCTTTTTCCTCCGGCGAAGTCGATCTGGTTCTGAACGGCGGGATCGCCAGTATCCCGCTGGCGGATACCGGGCCGCTTACCCGTGGGACCATCCGGCTGGACGGGGTCAACGGCTTGTTCGGGCTGGTCTTCCGCAACGAGAATGGGCTGCTGGGCGATCCGCAGCGGCGCGAGGCCTTGTCGATGGCGATCGACCGTGCGGGCTTGATGCAGCCGCTCAATATCGGCGGTTGGCAATCCTCAACCTGGATCGTGCCACTTGGCGGGCTTGGCGACGCCGGGCCGCAGCAGCAGCGCTGGGAAGACCTCTCGCTTCAGGACCGCCGCGACATTGCACGCCAGCGGGTGACAGCCTGGGAACGCGCGCAAGGGCGGGATGCCGTGGTTCGGATTGCCATGCCCAAGGGGCCCGGAGCGGACGCGCTGTTTGCCCAGATTTCGGGTGATCTTGGCCTGATCGGCGTGACGGCAAGGCCGGTTGGTCTGGGCGATGCGGCGGACCTGGAACTGTATGATCGGCTTGCACGCTATGGCTATCCGCTGTGGTACCTCAACCAGTTCAATTGCCGGCTCAAACTGGGTCTGTGCTCGCCCGAGGCGGATGAGCTGGTCGAACGTGCCAACCGCCAGCAAGGCGCAACTGAAAAGCTGCAAGTGCTGGCGCAGGCCCACCGCGAACTGGTTTCGGCAGAGGTCTTCATCCCGCTGGGCGCTCCGGTCCGCTGGTCGCTGGTGCGCGGAAACGTGTTCGGGTTCGAGAACAACGAATGGGGGCTCCACCCCTTGTTCCCGCTGGTACAGTCCCCCAATTAGATGATTATGAGGATTTATGCCTGATCCACAGCGCCCCCGCCCGGTAAGCCTGTCCATCCCCACTGGCAGCGATCCGCATTCGATCCGCCAGCGCGTGGAAGCGCTGGAGATCCTGCTTGAACGCAGCTTCCGCATTCCAGGCGTCAATTACCCGATCGGCCTCGATGCGATCGTGGGCCTGGTGCCGGTGCTGGGCGATCTCGTGACCACCGCGATGGGCGCCTATCTGGTGTGGGAAGCGCGCAATCTCGGCATGCCCAAGTGGAAGCTGTGGCGGATGGTCGGCAATGTCGCGTTCGATACCGCGATTGGCGCAGTGCCGGTGGTCGGCGATGCGGCAGACTTCCTGTTCCGATCGAACACCCGCAATTTGCGGATCATCAAGAAGCATCTCGACAAGCATCATCCCGCCACCCGCGTGATCGAGGGATAGTTTCCATTGTTATCGTCTCGCGCTAGGGCTGGGCGCATGGCGAAAAGCGATGTCACCTACAGCAGCTATCTCGATCTTGGGCGGATCCTGGAGGCGCAGCATCCGGCCTCGGATGCGCATGACGAGCTGCTGTTCATCGTCGTCCACCAGGCGAGCGAGCTATGGCTCAAGCTGTGCCTGCATGAACTGGCTGCTGCGCGCGATTGTATCGAGCGCGACAACCTGCGCCCCGCTTTCAAGATGCTGTCGCGCGTTGCCCGCGCGCAGGAACAGCTGATCCAGAGCTGGGACGTGCTTAGCACCATGACTCCGCACGATTATTCGCAGATCCGCCCGCACCTGGGCAGTTCGAGCGGGTTCCAGTCGGCGCAATACCGAATGATGGAATTCATGCTGGGCGGTCGGAATGCGGAGCATATCGACCGTCATGCGGAAAACGGAGATTGGGCCTCGCGGCTGCGCAATGAGACCGCCCGGCTAAGCCTTTACGACGCGGCCATCCATCTGCTTGCCCGGCGCGGTTTCGCCATCGACCGGAGCGTGACCGGGCGCGACGTGGCTGCCCCGTATGAGCACAACGCCAGCGTGGAGGCTGCATGGGCGGCGATCTATCGCGATCCTCAGGCGCATTGGGACCTTTATGAGCTGGCTGAAAAGCTGGTCGATCTGGAGTATCATTTCCAGCGCTGGCGCTTCGGCCATTTGAAGACGGTAGAACGCATCATCGGCTTCAAACGCGGCACTGGCGGCACGCCCGGCGTGCCCTATCTCGCCGGCGTGCTGAAGCAGGCATTCTTTCCTGAGCTGCTGAGCGTGCGGACCGCGATATGAGCAACACTCGGCGCATCTGGGATATCTCGCAGCCGCTGCGGCCCCGTATGCCGGTATGGCCAGGCGACACTCCGTTCCAGCAGGTGCGCACATGGCAGATGGAAGCGGGCTCACCGGTCAATGTCTCTGAGCTCACCCTGTCGACGCATACCGGTGCACATGCCGATGCGCCGCTGCATTATGATGCGGCCGCGCCCGATATCGCTTCGGTAGATCTGCATGCGTACCTCGGCGAATGCGTGGTGGTCGACGCGCGCGGCTGCGGGGCGCTGATCGAGCCCGCTCACCTGCCCGATCTGGATGGCGCCTCGCGCGTGTTGTTTCGCACGTATGCGCTGTTTCCGCACGATAAATGGGACGAAAACCACACGGCGATTTCGCCCGCAACTATCGCTGCGCTTTCCCAAGCCCGCGTGGTGCTGGTTGGCATGGATGGCCCCTCGCTCGATCCGCAAGACTCCAAGACCATGGACGCACACAAGGCGGTGCTCGCCGCAGATATGCGCGTGCTCGAAGGGCTGGTGCTCGATCATGTGCCGGCGGGGCGATACGAGCTGATCGCGCTGCCGCTGCCGATTGTCGGCGGCGACGCCTCGCCGGTGCGGGCGATCCTGCGGGAGTTGCCCGATGCTCGATAAAGCCCGCGAACTCGACGCCGGCGATCCGCTTGGCCACTATCGCGAGCGTTTCGCCCTGCCCGAAGGCGTGATCTACCTGGACGGTAACTCCTTGGGCGCGCTGCCGAAAGCCACCCCGGCACGGATGGAACAGGTGATCCGCAGCGAATGGGGTGAGGGGCTGATCCGCAGCTGGAATACGGCGGACTGGATCGGCGCCGCGCGGCGCGTTGGCGGCAAGATCGCCCCGCTGATCGGCGCGCAGCCGCATGAAGTCGTAGCGGCTGACAGCACCAGCGTAAATCTGTTCAAGCTGATCGCTGCTGCACTCGACATGCGGCGCGAGGGGCATGGGGGGCGCAAGGTAATCCTCAGCGAACCGGGCAATTTCCCGACCGATCTCTACATGATTCAAGGGCTTGAGCGGCAGGGGCTGGCCAAGCGTAGGCTGGTAGACCGATGTAACCTGGAAGAAGCCCTGGATAGCGAAGTTGCACTGCTCCTGCTCACCCATGTGCACTACAAGAGCGGCGCGATGCATGACATGGCGGCGCTGACCAAAGCCGCCCATGATGCGGGCGCTTTGGTCCTGTGGGACCTGTCGCACAGTTGCGGCGCGCTGCCGGTCGACCTCAACGCCGCCAAAGCAGACTTCGCGGTCGGCTGCGGCTACAAATACCTCAACGGCGGGCCCGGTTCGCCGGCTTATGCTTTTGTGGCTGAGCGGCACCACGCGGCGCTGCACCAGCCGCTGACCGGCTGGTTCGGCCATGCCGCGCCGTTTGCGTTCTCGGACGATTACGTGGCCGCACCGGGCATCGACCGGCTGCTGTGCGGCACCTCGCCGATCCTCGGTCTCGCCGCGTTGGAGGTCGGAGTCGAACTGCTAGCGGAAATCGGGATCGAGCCGCTCCATGCCAAGTCGCGCGCGCTGTCCGAGTTCTTCCTTGTGTGCCTGGGCGAATGGGGGCTCGATCTTGAGCTGGTCAGCCCGCTCGACAGCGCGCAGCGCGGCAGCCAACTGAGCTTCCGCCATGAAAACGCCTATGCGATCTGCCAGGCGCTGATCGCGCGCGGGGTGATCGGGGACTTCCGCGATCCCGATATCCTGCGGCTGGGCTTCGCGCCCGCTTACCTGAGGTTCGAGGACATGGCCGAGGCCGCCCGGCACCTGTCCGAAGTGCTGCATATGGGCGAATGGAACCGGCCCGAATTCAGCCAGCGCGCGGCGGTGACCTGAAGTTACTCCTCCAGTTCGATATCCCAGTAGAGATAGTCGAGCCAGGTTTCGTGGAGATGGTTGGGCGGGAACAGCCGCCCGCGCTGCTGCAATTGCCAGCTGGTCGGGCGGATCGGCCGCTCGCGCAAATGCATATGCGCCTGCCCCGGCGTGCGCCCACCCTTCTTCGCATTGCACGGCGCGCAGGCGGTGACGATGTTTTCCCAGGCCGTCTTGCCGCCCAGCCTGCGCGGGATCACATGGTCGAAGGTCAGGTGGTCATGCGCCCCGCAATATTGGCACTGGAAGCTGTCGCGCAGGAACAGGTTGAAGCGGGTGAAGGCCGGGAATTCGCTTTGCCGGACATATTGCCGCAGCGCGATCACGCTGGGGATCTTCATGTCGAGCGATGGCGAGTGGACTTCGCGTTCGTAACTCGCCACGATGTCCACCCGGTCAAGGAACACCGCCTTGATTGCGGTCTGCCATGGCCACAGGCTCAGCGGGTAATACGACAGCGGGGTATAGTCGGCGTTGAGCACCAGCGCGGGGCAGGCCGACAGATTGCGTGTCGGGTCATCGCCCGCCTGGCGAAAATTCGCCGTCTTCTCGATCAGTTCGGCTTTGAACACGGCTCGCGTTCCTCCCTGATTGATGCGAGAGAATCATTTGCGGAGGAAAGCGTCAACCCCGTGACAAAATCTCTTTCCACAAGCATGATTTGACGCATGCGGCAGGAATTGGGGGAATTGAGTCAAGCATGATCGTTACGCGATTCGCCCCCAGCCCCAATGGCATGCTGCATCTGGGCCACGCGTTCTCAGCGATCGTCGCGCATGATCTGGCGCGGCAAGGCGGGGGGCGCTTCCTGCTGCGGATCGAGGATATCGACGGCGCCCGCAGCCGGCCCGAGCTGGCCGATGCGTTCCGCCGCGACCTGGAGTGGCTCGGTCTCGAATGGGACGAAGTGCCCGCGCAATCGACCCGGCTGGCGAGCTACGAAGCCGCGGCACAGCGCCTGCTGGAGATGGGCTTGCTCTATCGCTGTAGCTGCACTCGCAAGGAAATTGCAGCGCTGGCGCCGCGCACCGGGCCGGAAGGGCTGATCTATCCGGGCACCTGCAAAGGCCGCAACCTCGATCCGGCCAAGCCCGCCGCGCTGCGGCTCGATGTCGAAAAGGCGCTCGCGCAGGTCGGTGAGATTGTGTGGGAGGATGCGACCTACGGTGCAGTGATCGCCGATCCGCGCCCGTTCGGCGATGTGGTGCTGGGGCGCAAGGATGAGCCGGCGAGCTATCACCTTGCGGCGACGCTCGACGATGCCGCAGATGGCGTGACGCTGGTCACCCGCGGTGCCGACCTGTTCATGGCCACACATATTCACCGGGTGCTGCAGGCGCTGCTCGGCCTGCCTGTACCGCGCTGGCACCATCATGGGCTGCTGCTCGACGAGAACGGCGAAAAGCTTGCCAAACGCAAAGGCAGCCCGTCGCTGGCCGATCGCCGCGCCGCGGGAGAGGACGGTCTGTTGCTTGCCGAGCAACTGCGGTTGCACCGATTTCCTGCTGGTATCTCGCTGGCGAAGCCCTAAATTAAGCGCATGACAGCTTTTCTTATCCTCGTGCTCGTAGTCCTGATGGGGCTGGTGGTGTTTTCGCTGGTACGCGGCATTGTCGCGTTCCTCAAAACGACCAAGATCGACCTTGAATCCGGTGAAGGCGAGACCGTTACCGAAATGCAGCTGATGCAGAACAAGGCGATGTTCGCCCGCATCAAGTATCAGGCGCTGGCGGTCGCGGTGGTCGCGATCATCCTTGCGATCAGCCAGTAACAACGCGGCCCTGACTTTCGGTGGTCAAGCTCAACAAGATCTACACCCGCACGGGTGACGATGGCACCACGGGCCTGGTCGATGGTTCGCGGGTGACCAAGGCCTCGCTGCGCATCGAAGCGATCGGCAAAGTCGATGAAGCCAACAGCGCGATCGGGCTGGCCGCGGCCGCGCTGGACGAAGGCGCTCATGCCGCTTCGCTCTTCCGCATCCAGAACGATTTGTTCGATCTGGGCGCTGACCTGGCGACGCCGGCGACCGATGGCGATTTCGCACCGTCGGAGATGGTTCTGCGGGTCCTGCCAAGCCAGGTGGAATGGCTTGAGCAGTCGATCGACACATTGAACGAGCAGTTGGAGCCACTCACCAGCTTCATCCTTCCCGGCGGAAGCGAAGCGGCGGCGCGCACGCACGTCGCCCGCGCGGGCACGCGTGCGGCCGAACGCGCGGTCACCGCATTGGCCGCGGCCGAGCCGGTCAATCCGGCGGCATTGGCCTATATCAATCGGCTGTCGGATTACCTGTTCGTGCTGGCCCGTGTGCTCAACCATGGCGGCCGCGCCGACGTAAAGTGGATTCCCGGCGCAAATCGCTAGGCAAGCAAGGTCTCAGCCGCTAACGCACCGCCTTTGCTGCAGTTGCGAAGGGATCGACACTATGCGGGCAGTCGCGGTTATTGGGGCGGGGCAGATGGGTACGGGCATCGCCCAGACAGTGGCCCAGCATGGCATGCAGGTACTGCTCGCCGATGTCGACCGTGCGCGGGCCGAAGCTGGCAAGGCCAATATCGACAAGGCGCTGGGTAAGCTGGTCGGTCGCGGCAAGATGGAGATTGCCGAAGCCGAAGCGCTGCTGGGCCGGATCAGCCCGGTTTCCGACTATACGCCGATGACCGACGCCGAACTGATCATCGAGGCGGCAACCGAACGCGAGGAGATCAAGAAAGCGATCTTCGAAGCCGCTGGCAAGCAATTAGCGAGCGGCGCGATCATGGCGAGCAACACCAGCTCGATCCCGATCACCCGCATGGGCAATTATGCGCCCGATCCGGCGCGCTTTATCGGGCTGCACTTCTTCAATCCGGTGCCGGTGATGGGCCTGATCGAAGTGATTCCCGGCCTGGCCACCGCACAGGAAACGACTGACCGCATTACCGCTTTCGCCAGGAGCCTCGGCAAAGAGGTGGTCCTGAGCCAGGACGAGCCGGGCTTCGTGGTCAACCGCATCCTGCTGCCGATGATCAACGAAGCGATCTTCGTGCTGGGGCAGTCGACCGCCAATATCGAGGATATCGACAAGGGTTGCCGCCTTGGCCTCAACCACCCGATGGGGCCACTGGAGCTGGCCGATTTTGTTGGGCTCGACACCTGTTTCGAGATCATCAAGGTGCTTTATGCCACCACCGGTGACAGCAAGTATCGCCCGGCGCCGCTGCTGGTGAAATATGTCGAGGCCGGTTGGCTGGGCCGCAAGACCGGACGTGGCTTTTATGACTACAGCGGGGATGCGCCGGTTCCGACGCGCTAGTTAAACGCTGACCCGTTGTGCAGTATCCATAGCGCAATCGCCAGTGTTACGGCACCTGCGCTAACCCCCCAACCCATCCAGCTCAGGCTCGGAATTTCGGGGGCGTCTGCGCGGTGCGAGCTCAGCCGTGAGAGAGTCTTGCGGGCGCGCCGTTCCGCCGTGAATGCGACCACGCCGCCAAGCAGGATAAACGCGGTGGCAATTACGCGTGCCAGCCAAGGCGGATCGAATTCGCCGAACACTGCGCGGAACGCCAGGCCGATACCGATCGCAGCAAAGGCCGTTCGCATCCAGCCGGCAAAAGTCCGCTCGGTCGCCATGACCGTGCGATCCTCCGCCATATCGGTGCGTTCTGCGGCGAGCTCGTTAGAATCCAACTTCTGGCCTGTCACCGGGTTCAATCCTCACAACCTGTGTCTCGCTAGCGCCGAGATCGGTCTCGGGCTCGTAAGGTTCTACGCCTTCAGGTGTGGGATCGAAACCCTCGGCCGAATCGATCAGGTCTTCGTCGGACGCGAAGACAGTCGGCGGGGCGTCATCACGATATGGATCGGCGCGATCTTGCGATGGAGTATTGCCCATATATCGCGCATCGGGCGCCTGTCCGCCAGGATCGATCGCAGAGGCCGCCTTGATCAGCGCGCCTTCATCATTTTCGGTGCCCACGAGCATCGCTACGCTGAACATCGTCATGCCGACGAACAGCAGTGCTTTCTTGGGACTCTCGAACAACCCCTTGGCCATGAGGATGGAGTATAATCGCCTGGCCGTTAACTTTCCGTAGCCTTGGCGTCAGCCGCCAATTCATAGAGCAGATCGAGTGCGTCCCGCGGCGACAGGGCGTCGAGGTCGATCGCGCGCAATCTTTCGGCCAGTGAATCGCGTTCGGGCTCCGGTTCTGCAACCATGGCCGCAAACAAGGGCAGATCGCCCAGGCCAGCAGCGAGGCCGCCGGATTCGGCCCGGTTCTTCTCCAGCCGGTCGAGCACCTGCTTCGCGCGGGCGACGACTGTGTCCGGTACGCCGGCCAGCTTTGCCACGGCCAGGCCATAACTGCGGTCCGCCGGGCCGGCTGCCAGCTCGTGCAGCAGCACCAGGTCACCCTTGTATTCGCGCGCACGGACATGATGGAGCGACAACGCTTCGCAGCTGTCCGCCAGCCGCGCGAGCTCGTGGTAATGCGTGGCAAACAGGCAGCGACAGCGGATCGAGGAGTGCACCGCCTCGACCACCGCCCAGGCCAGCGCCAGCCCGTCATAGGTCGATGTGCCGCGCCCGACTTCATCGAGGATCACGAAGCTGCGTTCGCTCGCCTGGCTCAGGATCGCGGCGGTCTCGACCATTTCGACCATGAAGGTAGACCGTCCGCGCGCGAGATTGTCCGATGCGCCGACGCGGCTGAACAAGCGGTCGACCAGGCCGATCCGCGCGCTTTCGGCGGGTACGAAGCCGCCTGCCTGCGCCAGCAGCACGATCAGCGCATTCTGGCGTAGGAAGGTGGACTTGCCGCCCATGTTGGGGCCGCCGATCAGCCACAGCCGGTCATCCGGCTTCAGCAGGCAATTGTTGGCAACGAAGCGCTCTCCGCTGCGCGCGAGCGCGGCTTCGACCACTGGATGGCGCCCGCCGGTGATCTCCAAGGCGCGGCTCGCCTCGATTTCGGGGCGGCACCAGCCGCCTTCGGCCGCGCGCTCTGCTTGCCCCGCGCTGACATCGATCCGCGCGAGCGCGGCTGCGGTGGCGGCGATGCGCGGCGCGGCGGCGCGGATCTCGCTGACCAGTTCCTCGAAATGCGCTTCCTCGGCGGCCAAGGCATGTCCGCCAGCCTCGGCGATACGGCTCGCTTCCTCATGCAGCGCGACCGAATTGAAGCGGACGGCCCCGGCCATGGTTTGCCGGTGGGCGAAGCCGCTATCCGGCGCCATCAGCGCGTCGGCATGCTTTGCTGGCACTTCGATGAAATAGCCGAGCACGCCATTGTGCCTGATCTTGAGCGCGGCGATGCCGGTGTCGCTTCGATAGCGCGCTTCCATCGCGGCGATTGCGCGGCGGGCATTGCCCGAAATCGCGCGCAATTCGTCGAGCGCCGCATCATAGCCTTCAGCAATGTAGCCGCCGTTCGAACGCTCGGTCGGAGGCGAAGTGACCAGCGCACGGTCGAGCAAATCGGTCAGCGCGCCATGCCCGCCCAATTGCGGGAGCAGTTCCGTAAGATAGCCGGGCGCGTCGGGCAAATTCCCCAGAAATCCGGCAATGCGGCGCGCGTCGTTGAGCCCGTCGCGGATCTGGCCGAGGTCGCGCGGACTGCCTCGCCCGGCGACGATCCGCCCCAAGGCCCGGCCAAGGTCAGGCAGGTTGCGCATCGCATCGCGCAGCTCGGCGCGGCTGAGCGGGTCGGTCAGGAACCACTGCACAAGCGCCAGGCGCCGCTCGATAGCTGCCATGTCGAGCAGCGGCGCCGAAAGGTCTTCGGCCAGCAGGCGGGCGCCGGCACCGGTAACGCAGCGGTCGATCGCCGCGATCAGGCTGCCTTCGCGCGAACCCGTCTGGCTGGCGAGGATTTCCAGGCTGCCGCGGGTCGCCTCGTCCATCGCCATCGCTTGGCCCGCCTCGCGTGCGCGGGGCGGCAAGAGGAGCGGCAAGGTGCCGCGCCCGACATGGTCGAGATAAGCAATCAGCCCGCCCGCAGCCGCCAGCATCGCGCGCGAGAAGCTGCCGAACCCGTCGAGCGTGGCGACGCCGTGGATCCGGCGCAGCACAGCTTCGCCACCGTCGCTGGCAAATTCGGACGCGGCCCGTGCGACCGCGCCATCGGGTCCGTGGATCCATCCCTCGGGCACCACGCATTCGCTGAGCGGCAGGCGGGCGAGCGCCGCATCTATGCCATCGAGCGGGCATTCCTCCAGCACCATCTCGCCGGTGGATATGTCGCAGCTGGCGATCCCGACCGTGCCGCGCACTTCGGCCAGCGCCACCAGCAAATTGGCGCGGCGCGGCTCGAGCAGGGCTTCCTCGGTGAGTGTCCCGGCAGTGACGAAACGGACGATGTCGCGCTTGACCAGCGCCTTGGATGATGGCGTGCCTTCGCGTTTGGCGCGGGCCTTGGCTTCATCGGGCGTTTCGACCTGTTCGGCGATCGCTACCCGGCACCCGGCCTTGATCAGCCGGGCGAGATAACCTTCCGCCGAATGCACCGGCACCCCGCACATCGGCACCGGTTCGCCGCCATGTTCGCCGCGGCTGGTGAGCGCGATGTCGAGGATCGCCGCCGCCTGTTTCGCATCGTCGAAGAACAATTCGAAGAAATCGCCCATCCGGTAGAACAGCAGGCTGCCTTCGGCTTCGCGCTTCAGCGCGAGATATTGCTGCATCATCGGAGTCGGCTGGGCGGACATTCGCCAAGCCGTAGCGGTGCGGCTGGCGATTCGGAACGGGGCAAGCCAAGCTTTCCCCTATCGCTCCGTGTCAGGCTCGTTTAGGGGAAGCGGCAGACAGGAGGTTAGCCTTGGCCGACAAGAGCAAAGTGACTTTTACGACCCGCGAAGCGCTGTTTTACCACGAGACGATCCGTCCGGGTAAGATCGAGATCATCGCGTCCAAGCCGATGGCAACGCAGCGCGACCTCAGCCTCGCCTATTCGCCCGGCGTGGCCGCCCCGGTCGAAGCTATCGCCGAAGACCCCAAACTCGCCGCGAAATATACTGCGCGATCGAACCTGGTAGCGGTGATTTCCAATGGCACCGCTATCCTTGGCCTGGGCAATCTGGGCGCGCTGGCATCGAAGCCGGTGATGGAAGGCAAGGCGGTGCTGTTCAAGCGCTTCGCCGATGTCGATCTGATCGATATCGAGCTTGATACCGAAGATCCCGAAGCCTTTATCAATGCGGTTGCACTGATGGAGCCGAGCTTTGGCGGCATCAACCTTGAAGACATCAAGGCGCCCGAGTGCTTCATAATCGAACAGGCGCTGCGCGACCGGATGAAGATCCCGGTGATGCATGACGACCAGCATGGCACCGCAATCATCGCCGCCGCCGGACTGATCAATGCCTGCCTTTTGACCGGGCGCAAGCTCAAGGATTGCCGCATGGTGGTGAACGGTGCGGGGGCCTCGGCGCTGGCCTGTACCGCGCTGATCAAGGCGATGGGCATTCCTCATGAAAACGTGATCGTGTGCGACCGTTCCGGGCCGATCTATCCGGGCCGCGACGATGTCGACCAATGGAAAAGCGCACATGCCGTGCCAACCGAGGCACGCAGCCTGGAAGAAGCGCTGGTCGGTGCAGACATCTTCCTGGGCCTTTCCGCCGCCGGCGCGCTCAAGCCCGAATGGGTGGCGAAGATGGCGGACAAGCCGATCATCTTCGCCATGGCCAACCCCGTGCCCGAAATCATGCCGGATGAAGCCAAGGCGGTGAAGCCCGATGCGATCATCGCCACCGGCCGCTCGGACTTTCCCAACCAGGTCAACAATGTGCTGGGCTTCCCCTTCATCTTCCGCGGCGCGCTGGATGTGCAGGCGACCACGATCAATGAAGAGATGAAGATCGCCGCCGCACGGGCGATTGCCGAACTGGCACGCGAGCGCGTGCCGGACGAAGTCGCGGCGGCTTATGGCGTCTCGCACCAGTTTGGCGAGGAGTACATCATCCCCGCGCCGTTCGATCCGCGCCTGATGGAGGTAGTGTCCTCTGCCGTTGCCAAGGCGGCGATGGATTCAGGGGTTGCGCTGGCCCCGATCGAGGATCTTGACGCCTATCGCCATTCGCTGAAGGCGCGGCTCAACCCGACCACTTCGGTGCTGACGCAGGTCTATGAGATGGCGAAGGCCAATCCCAAACGGGTGGTCTTCGCCGAAGCGGAAGAAGACGTGGTGCTGCGTGCTGCGATCCAGTTCCGCGATTTCGGCTATGGCACGCCGATCCTGGTCGGGCGCACGGAAAAGGTGCGCGAGAAGTTGGTTGAACTGGCGGTCGAAGATCCCGACAGCTTCGAAATCCAGAACTCGAAGACCTCCGAACACGTGCCGGCAATGAATGCCTATCTCTATGATCGCTTGCAGCGCAAAGGGTATACCGAGCGCGACGTCGGGCGGATGGTCAACCAGGAGCGCAATGTATTCGCGGCGCTGCTGGTGGCGCTGGGCCACGGCGATGCAATGATCAGCGGTTTGACCCGCCCCTTTGCGCAGACCGCGCGCGAAGTGAACCTGGTGCTCGATCCGAAGGAAGGCGAAATCCCCTTCGGCATCCATTTGATGATCGGCAAGAACTACACGGTATTCCTGGCGGACACGACCATCAATGAGCGCCCGGATGCAGCGCAGCTGGCGCATATTGCCAAGGGCACCGCAGCGGTCGCGCGGCGGCTGGGGCACGAACCGCGCGTTGCCTTCCTCAGCTATTCGACCTTCGGCAATCCGTCAGGCAAGTGGCTCGACAGCATTCGCGGTGCGGTGTCGATCCTCGATGAGGAGGACCCGGGCTTCGAATACGAAGGCGAGATGGCGCCCGATGCCGCTCTCAATCCCAAGGTGATGGAACTCTATCCGTTCAGCCGCCTGTCGGCGCCGGCCAATGTGCTGATCATGCCGGGGCTGCAATCGGCCAACCTGTCGGCCAAATTGCTGCGCGAACTGGCTGGCGCCTCCACCATCGGTCCGATGCTGGTGGGCATGCAAAAGCCGGTGCAGATCGCGCCGATGACGGCGATCGCGCCCGATGTGCTAACGCTGGCCGTGCTCGCGGCGGCAGGCGTGGCGGGGTAAGGCCATGAGCGAAATCACGCGTATAGTCCTATCGGTCACCGGCAGCGACCGCCCGGGGCTGACTTCGGCCCTGTCCGAAGCCGTGCTGGCCGCCGGCGGGAACTGGAAAGAGGGGCACCTTAGCCGCTTGGGCGGGCTCTATGTCGGCTCGGTGCTGGTCGAGCTGGAGCCGGCCAACGTTGCCAAGCTGGTGAACCAGGTCCAGGCGATCGATGCCGCCGGCCTCAACGTGGTGATCAACCCGGCTGGCACTGCGCCTGAAGGCGATCGCCCGCAACTGCTGTTCGAACTGGTGGGACAGGACCGGCCCGGAATCATCAAGCAGGTATCTTCGATCCTGGCCGGGTTGGGTGCGAATATCGAAAGCCTGTCGAGCGGCGAAGTCTCTGGCGCATGGAGCGGTGAACACCTGTTCCGGGCAGAAGTGAAAGTGACTTTGCCCGATGGTGTTGCACCCGAGGACGCTCAGGCCGCGCTAGAGGAAATCTCCGGCGAAATCATGGTCGATTTCACTTTTGCGGCGGGTGACTAGCGTCAGCCCTTTCTTCGATAGCGGAAGTACCACACTTCGTGGCCATAGACCGTGCGGGCCTTGTGTTCATAGCGGGTTTCGGGCCAGCCTGACGGCCGGCTCTCCCAGCTTGAACGGTCCTTGACCTGCCATTCGAACGCGTCGGTGTGGCGCTGCATCACCATCAGCGCGTGGCGCAGATAGACCGGGTGGTCTGTGCCGAAGCGGAATTCACCGCCGGGCTTGAGCTTGTCGGCAAACATCCTCACCGGACCATCGTTCATCATCCGCCGCTTGGCATGTTTGGCTTTGGGCCAGGGATCGGGGTGCAGCAGGTACAGCATGGTCAGCGCCCCGTCGGGGATGCGGCTCAGCACTTCCAGCGCGTCGCCCATATGCAGGCGCACATTGGCGAGCCGCTGGTCCTCGATATGGGTCAACGCCTGAGCCACGCCGTTGACGAAAGGCTCGGCCCCGATGAAGCCGTGATCGGGCAGCAGGTCGGCGCGATAGGCGAGGTGCTCGCCCCCGCCGAAGCCGATTTCGAAATGCAAAGGCCTTTCGTCTCCGAAAAGCAGCTGCGAGGTCACGGGGCCCTCGGTCGGCACCGAAATCTGCGGCAAAAGGTTGTCCACCAGGCCCTGCTGGTGCGCGCGCAGCGGCCGGCCCTGGCTGCGGCCATAGAGCCGGTTGAGCGTGGTCGGATCGCCTTCCTTGAATGCAGACATGGCTGGCCGCCTAAAGAAAAATCGCCCCGTAGCAAAGGCTACAGGGCGATTTCTCGCTGAACTCTATGTGGCTGCTCAAGCCGCTTCGGCAGCGTCCTCGGCATCGCGTAGCACATAGCCGCGGCCCCACACGGTCTCGATGTAATTGTCCCCCCCGCAGGCATGGCTCAATTTCTTGCGTAGCTTGCAGATGAACACGTCGATGATCTTGAGTTCCGGCTCGTCCATCCCGCCGTAAAGGTGGTTGAGGAACATTTCCTTGGTCAGCGTGGTACCCTTGCGCAAGCTGAGCAGCTCGAGCATCGCATATTCCTTGCCGGTCAGGTGGACGCGCGCGCCATCGACTTCGACGGTCTTGGCATCGAGGTTCACCGCCAGCTTGCCGGTGCGGATGATCGACTGGCTGTGGCCCTTCGAACGGCGCACCACGGCGTGGATGCGGGCGACCAGCTCTTCACGGTGGAACGGCTTGGTCACGTAATCGTCGGCGCCGAAGCCGAAGCTGCGGATCTTGCTGTCCATCTCGGAAATGCCCGAGAGGATCAGGACCGGCGTCTGCACCTTGGCGACGCGCAGCTTCTTCAGCACGTCATAGCCGTGCATGTCCGGCAGGTTCAGGTCGAGCAGGATGATATCGTAATCATACAGCTTGCCCAGATCGAGGCCTTCTTCGCCAAGATCGGTCGAATAGACGTTAAAACCTTCAGTCGTGAGCATCAGCTCGATCGCCTTGGCGGTTGTCGGCTCATCCTCAATCAAAAGCACGCGCATGGGTGGTTCCCCCTTTGCCCCAGAGCTTGGCTCGAAACCCCCCGTTAGGAAGGGTTGCCATGAATTAACCACACGAGGTCTCAACGAAAAAGGTTAATTTACGGTAAAGCGGGTCTGGGATCGACTTCGGGTTAACACTGAGTCTTTGAGGCAACAGCTGCGCATCCTAATGCCGCGCGTAGCAAAGTCGTTGAAATTAGAGTGCGTTAAGTTTCTTTTGACGGCGCCGCTGCACGCTCGAGCCGATCCCGATCGCCTCGCGGTATTTCGCGACGGTGCGGCGCGCCAGGTCGAACCCTTCCGCTTTCAGCAGGTCTACCAGCGTATCGTCCGACAGGATTTTTTTGGGATCTTCGGCATCGATCAGCGCCTTGATCCGGGCCTTTACCGCTTCGGAAGACGCGCCTTCGCCATCGCCAGAAACTCCAATCCGGCCTACCCCGCTGGTGAAAAAATACTTCAGCTCGAACGTGCCGCGATCGCAATGCAGGAACTTGTTGCTGGTCACCCGGCTGACCGTGCTTTCATGCATTTCGATCGCTTCGGCAACTTCGCGCAAGGTGAGCGGGCGCAATTCCGCCACGCCGCGCCGGAAGAAGCCATCCTGCTGCTTCACGATCTCGGCGGCAGTCTTGAGGATGGTCTTCTGCCGCTGGTCGAGTGCCTTGATCAGCCAGTTGGCATCCGCCAGCTTTTCCTTGAGCCAGCGCCGGGTGGCCTGGTCAGTCCCGCCCTGGCGCAATTCAACCAGGTAGCCGCGATTGACGATCAGGCGCGGCAGGGTGTCCTCGTTCAACCTGATGTCCCACCCGCCATTGCCGGACGCGCTGATCAGGATGTCGGGGACGACGGCCTGCGCGCTGGTGCCGCCAAAGGCGAGGCCGGGCTTCGGGTCATAGCTGCGCAATTCGCTCAGCATGTCGGCGAAATCTTCATCGTCAACGCCGCACATCCGCCGCAGCCGGGCGATCTCTCCGCGTGCGAGCAGGTCGAGATTGTCGATCAGCCGCGCCATGCAGGGATCATAGCGGTCCGCTTCGCGCGCCTGGATTGCCAGGCATTCGGCCAGCGAACGCGCGCCCACGCCGCTGGGGTCGAGTTTCTGCACCAGCGAGAGAGCCTGTTCCGCCTCGCCAATCCCGACATCCAGGTCGCGGGCAATCTCGCGCAAGTCGAAATGCAGGTAGCCGGCTTCGTCGAGCAGGCCGATGATGTGGCGGGCGATGAATTCTTCGCTAGGATCGCGGCTGAGCGCGCCAACCTGTTCCTGCAGATGGTCGGCCAGGCTGAGATCGGCGCTGCTGCGCTCTTCAAAGCCGGGGGCATCTGGATCGAGCGCAGCCAGCGAATGGGTTGCGCCCCAGTCGCCGCCGCCGCTATCGTAGTCGCGATCAAGCGCTGTGGGGTCGAGGTCGAGCGGGGCCTCGCTTTCGCCGGCGCCTTGCGCGATCAGCATATCGGCAGACATTTCATCGCGCGGCATGTCGTCGATGTCGGCGGCGCTTTCCGCATCGCGCGACACCTCGCCCGCTTCAAGCAGCGGATTGGATTCGAGCGCTTCGCCGATGAAGGCCTCAATCTCGAGATTCGACAGCGCCAGCAGCTTGATCGCCTGCTGCAGCTGTGGCGTCATCACCAGCGATTGCGATTGCCTAAGGTCTAGGCGGGGACTCAGCGCCATTGGGTCTACAGCGTGAAGCCCTCTCCAAGATAGAGGCGGCGGACATTCTCGTCTGCGACCAGGTCTTGCGGCGATCCGGCGAACAGCACTTGCCCGCCATAGATGATGCAGGCGCGATCGACGATATCGAGCGTTTCGCGCACGTTATGGTCAGTGATCAGCACGCCGATCCCGCGTTCCTTGAGGTCTTTCACCAGGTCGCGGATGTCGCTGATCGAGAGCGGGTCGATCCCGGCAAAGGGCTCGTCAAGCAGCATGATCGAGGGCTTGGCCGCCAGCGCGCGGGCGATCTCGCAACGCCGCCGCTCGCCGCCCGACAGCGCCATCGCCGGGCTTTCGCGCAGGCGGGTAAGGCCGAAATCGTCGAGCAGGCGTTCCAGTTCGCTGGCGCGGGTTTCTGCATCGGGTTCGACCATCTCGAGCACGCAATTGATGTTCTGTTCCACGGTCATCCCGCGGAAGATGCTCGTTTCCTGTGGCAGGTAACCGAGGCCCAGGATCGCGCGGCGATACATCGGCAAATTGGTGACGTCTTCGCCGTCCATCAGGATGCGGCCCGAATCCGGCCGAACCAGGCCCATGATCGAATAGAAGCAGGTCGTCTTGCCCGCCCCGTTGGGGCCGAGCAGGCCCAGCACCTCGCCCTTGGCCACGCTGAGCGAGATATCGGTCAGCACCGCGCGCTTGTCATAGCTTTTCGCGATCGAGATGACTTCGAGCCCGCCATTGGGAAGTGGCACCGTCGCGCTCATGGCGGACTCGCTGCCGCTCGCTGCCGAAAGGGTCTCCAACTCGTTCATGGCCCCTGCTTTAGCATCCCCAATCCCGCAGAAAACCCCGTAATCGCCGAATTGGCAGGATTTATGCATGGGTTTCTGCTGGCGATGGTTAGCAGACTTGCGCTGCGGACCAGTCTCTGTGATACTCCGGAATCGGAGAGGGGTACTGAGGGGACAGGACCGATGAACGACGTGTATTCACACGAGGGGCGCGCAACAGGTCGCGAGACTTATGCCCGTGACTGGCGCAAGGCGATGAGCGACCATGTCGCCTATGCCTTGCTGGTCTATACCGGCCTGCAGATCTTTGTGACGGTCCATGCGATCAAGGGCGGATCGCACAGCATACTGCCTTACCTGGCGCTGGTTGTGCTGGTCGCCGGAATCATTCCCGCCTGCCGCTGGTTCGAAAAACGCTGGTCCGGGCTTTCCGACGAGCAGGCCGCCGACGAATCCTACCTCGATGCCTTCAAGCGCGACCGTTTGATGCTGTGGGGGCTCGCTATCGGACTTCCGTTCGTGCTGACCGGCTTGTTCAAGGGCATCGCCGCCGTACTTTAGGGCTTAGCCCTTCGCCCGCTCGATCGCCTCGACCACGATCCGGCGTGCTTCCTCGGCATCGCCCCAGCTGCCTACGCGCACCCACTTCTCGGCTTCGAGATCCTTGTAGTGGGTGAAGAAGTGCTCAATCTGCTGGAAGATGATTGACGGCAGGTCCTTGGTTTCGCCGACATCCGAATAATACGGGAAAGTCGTGTCGACCGGCACGCAGATCAGCTTTTCATCGCCGCCGTGCTCGTCTTCCAGGTTGAGGACACCGATCGGGCGGGCGCGCACCACGCAGCCGGGAATGAACGGGCTGCGCGCGATCACCAGCGCATCAAGCGGGTCGCCATCGGGCGACAGCGTGTGCGGGATGAAACCGTAATTGGCCGGATAGCGCATCGGCGTGTGCAGGATCCGGTCAACGAACAGCGCGCCCGATTCCTTGTCGAACTCGTACTTCACCGGCTCGCCGCCGGTCGGCACTTCGATGATGACGTTGAGGTCTTCGGGCGGGTTCTTGCCGGTGGGGATCTTGTCGATACGCATGATAATCTCGTTCTTGCGGTGCCGGCCCTCTCCCCTTCGCGCGGCACTGATTGATTAGAGCGCGCGCTCTAGCGCTGCTGCCTTATTGCGGCAAGTCGTTCTCTCGCCTAATCGCGCTCTCCATGAGCAAGAACACCCCGCAAGCTATCAGAGGCACCCAGGACATCTTCGGCGCCGATGCCGAAGCGTTCGCCTTCGTGGTCGAAACCTTCGAGCGCGTGCGGCGCCTCTATCGCTTCCGCCGGGTCGAAATGCCGGTGTTCGAGAAGACCGAGGTGTTCAGCCGCGCGATCGGCGAGACAACCGATGTGGTGTCGAAGGAAATGTATTCGTTCGAGGATCGCGGCGGGGATTCGCTCACGTTGCGCCCGGAATTCACCGCGGGGATCGCGCGCGCCTACCTCACCAACGGCTGGCAGCAGCACGCGCCGCTGAAGGTCGCGACCCATGGCCCGCTATTCCGCTACGAGCGCCCGCAGAAGGGCCGTTACCGCCAGTTCCACCAGATCGATGCCGAGATCATCGGCGCGGCCGAACCGCAGGCAGATGTCGAACTGCTGGCGATGGCCGACCAGATTATTCGCGAACTCGGCATCGAAGGGGTCACACTGCACCTCAACACGCTGGGCGACGGCGAGAGCCGCGAGGCCTGGCGCGCGGCGCTGGTTGAGCATTTCCGCGCCGTGAAGGGCGAATTGAGCGAGGATTCGCAGGAGCGGCTGGAGAAAAACCCGCTGCGCATCCTCGATTCGAAGGACCCGCGCGATCGCAAGTTCGTCGCCGACGCACCGAAGATCGACGCCTTCCTGTCGGACGAGGCACGGGCGTTTTTTGAAGCGGTCACTAGCGGGCTGGATGCAGCAGGCGTGAAGTGGGTGCGCGCGGAAAGCCTGGTGCGCGGGCTCGACTATTACCGCCACACGGCGTTCGAGTTCATTCCCGATGAGGGATCGGAAGCGGCCTCGAAGCTGGGTTCGCAGAGCACGATCCTCGGCGGCGGGCGCTATGACGGGCTGATGGAAAGCCTTGGCGGCGCGCCGACCCCTGCGGTTGGCTGGGCCGCCGGGATTGAGCGGCTGGCGATGCTGGTGGTGGACTCGGTGCCCCCTGAGCGACTGGAGATCGCAATCGCTGCTGAGAATGTCGAACGCGAGACAGATGCGGCGGAAATGGTTTCACGCTTTCGCCAAGCTGGTTTTGTCGCTGAAGCTTTCATTACCGGAAGTCCCCGGAAGCGATATGATAAAGCGAGAAAATCCGAACCGGCGATTTTGATTTCGTTCGACGTTAGGGATGGTCAAGAAACGCAGTCTTGGCTTTCGACTGACCCGACAATTGTTCGGGAAGAGGAGGCTCTGCAGCTACTGGAAGATCGCTGGAAGCTCTCTTGATCCACCCCAATTGTCATTCTGGCCTTGGCCGGAGGCCCGGTATCTTTTCACGCAAAGACGCAAAGACGCAAAGTGTGCATTGGAATCCAATCTTCTTCGCGGCTTAGCGCCTTAGCGTGATCAAAAATATTGGATTCCCGCCGACGCGGGAATGACGATAAGAGAAGTCCATCATGCAAATACCCGCCGAACGTCTTGACCAGATCGCCCATCGCTTATCCGAGCTCGAAGCGCGCATGGCCTCGGGCACGCTCGAGGGAGCGGCGTTCATCCAGGCCAGCCGCGACTATGCCGAGCTGGAACCGGTTGCGAAGGTCGCGGCGCAGGTGAAGGCCGCGCGCGAGGAAATCGCAGGGCTGGAGGAGATGCTCGCTGATCCGGAAATGAAGGCGATGGCCGAAGAAGAGCTCGGCGCGATCCGCGAGAAGCTGCCCGAACTCGAACATCAACTCGCCATTGCCATGCTGCCCAAGGACAGCGCCGATGCGAAGCCCGCCATGCTGGAAATCCGCGCCGGTACCGGTGGCGATGAGGCCGCGCTGTTCGCGGCCGACCTCTTCCGGATGTACGAACGCTATGCTGCGGAGCAGGGCTGGAAGGTCGAGCCGATCAGCATGAATGCCAGCGACATTGGCGGGTTCAAGGAAGTGGTCGCCAACGTCACCGGCACCGGGGTCTTCGCCAAGCTCAAGTTCGAAAGCGGCGTCCACCGCGTCCAGCGCGTGCCGGTGACAGAAAGCGGCGGGCGCATCCACACTTCCGCCGCGACCGTTGCGGTATTGCCCGAGCCCGACGAGGTCGATGTGCAAATCGAGGACAAGGACCTCAAGATCGACGTCTATCGCGCGAGCGGCGCGGGCGGGCAGCACGTCAACACTACTGATAGCGCTGTGCGCATCACCCATTTGCCGACTGGCACGGTGGTGACCTGCCAGGATGGGCGCAGCCAGCACAAGAACCGCGAAAAGGCGATGCAGGTGCTGCGCGCGCGGCTTTACGAGGCGCAGCGCGAGGCGACACAAGGCGCCGAGGCCGAGGCGCGCAAGGCGATGGTGGGCAGTGGCGACCGTTCCGAACGCATCCGCACCTACAATTTCCCGCAAGGCCGGGTGACCGATCACCGTATCGGCCTGACGCTGCACAAACTGGAAGAGATCCTTGCCGGGCCGGGCCTCGGCGAACTGGTCGATGCGCTGATCGCCGAGGACGAGGCGAAGCGCCTCGCGGCGATGGGTGAGTGAACGTCGCTGACGCCCTACGTGCCGCGACGCAAAGGCTATCGGAATCGAGCGACACCGCCCGGCTCGACGCCGAATTGCTGATGGCGCACGCGTTGGGCGTGCCGCGTTCGGACATGCTGCTCCGCCACATGGCCGATCCGGTGCCTGCCAATTTCGAGCAGCTGGTCGAGCGCCGCCTGATGCGTGAACCCATTGCCCACATCCTGGGTGAAGCCGAATTCTTCGGGCGCAGCTTCCTCGTCACGCCAGATGTGCTGATCCCGCGCGGCGATAGTGAAAGTGTGGTCGCGGCGGCGCTCGAAGTAGTGCCGGAAGAGGGCCGCTTGCTCGACCTTGGCACCGGTTCGGGTGCGCTCTTGCTGACACTTCTGGCGGAGCGGCCGAAGCTGGAGGGGGTCGGCATCGATGCTTCGCTTGGCGCTTTGGCGGGGGCTGCGGCCAACGCAGCCAGGCTGGGGCTCTCCGACCGAGCGCATATAGTGCATGCCGACTGGCGCGAAGTGGGTTGGGTAAACGGTCTGGGCCGCTTCGACCTTGTCATCGCCAACCCGCCCTATGTCGAGACCAGCGCTGAACTTGATCCCGATGTCCGCGATTTCGAGCCTGCTCGCGCGCTCTTTGCGGGCGAAGATGGGCTCGACGATTACCGCATTATCGTGCCGCAATTGCGCCAATTGTTGACAGAAACGGGTGTCGCAGTGCTCGAAATCGGTGCCACACAGGCCGTGCAAGTCACTCAACTTGCCGAAAAGGCGGGCTTTTCCGCAAGTGTCCGGCAAGACTTGGGCGGCCGCGATCGTGCGCTGATTCTGCGATAAAGGCTTGGCAAACGCGATTCGAGGCACTAACTCCGAATCGGCCCCTGGTTTGCCGTAGTTGCGAACCATTGCGCCAAGCTCCGCATTTTCAGGTTTTTGGGCAGCGCGAAATCGCCTGCCAGGGCATGCGGACAGGACTACTCCGTCCTGAAGAGCGGAGTGCAACAACAGGGGTGAGTTGACCCCCCGCCAAGTTTGGCAGTGTGGGGCATCCAGTGAGGATGGTTTTTCCTTGAACAACAACAATCGCAGCAATCGTCGCCGCGGACGCGGCAACCGCAACCAGGGTGGGGGCGGCCAGCAGCTCAACCGGATCGACAGCCGTGCGCGTGGCAACGCGCCGCAGCTGCTCGACAAGTACAAGAAGCTTGCACAGGACGCGCAGCACAATGGCGACCGCGTGCAGATGGAATATTATCTGCAGTTCGCGGACCACTATTTCCGCGTCATCGCTGACAACAAGGCCAGGCAGGACGAAGTGCGTGGCAAGCGCCAGGACGACCGCGGCCAGGGCGACGAGGACGAGGTAGAGGACGACTTCGATGATCGCCGCGGCAACCGCAAGCCGCGCGGCCGCCGGCCTGACCGCGACGATGGT
The DNA here is from genome assembly GCF_011047315.1 of Altererythrobacter sp. BO-6. NCBI lineage: Bacteria > Pseudomonadati > Pseudomonadota > Alphaproteobacteria > Sphingomonadales > Erythrobacteraceae > Altererythrobacter > Altererythrobacter sp. BO-6. Next base: position 2,034,917 of record NZ_CP049259.1, read on the forward strand.
CCTTCCGAAGGCGATCGCGCGAGCGAAGACGGCGACGATCAGGCTTCGGCAGCGGGTGATGATTCCGACGATGAAGAGCGTGAGCCGCGCCGTTCGCGCCGCAAACCGCGCGAGAATGGCAATGGCAATGGCAATGGCAATGGCCGCGGCCGTGGCGCTTCGGGCGAGATCGACGCTGCCGTTCTGCCGCCATCGCTTTCCGCTCGCGGCGAGAACGATGACGACGACGAAGAAAATCCGAAACCTCGCCGCCGCCGCCGGGTGCGCGACGACAGTGAAGATGGCGTAGAGGTGGTCAACTGATCCAGTGAGCTTAGGCAGCCATTGCTCCCATGCCGGTCCGGAACCTGACTGAAGCAGTGGCTCGCCTCTGGCAATGGATCGCCGCGCATGCGCGCTGGTCGGTGCTTGCGCTGGGCGCCGTCGGCGCGCTCGCCTATCCCCCGCTGGGACTATGGCCGATTGGCTTGCTGGCGCTGGCGCTGTTCCTGCAGCTGCTGCGCCGGGCGGAAAGCTGGAAACAGGCGGCATTGCTGGGCTGGCTGTTCGGCTGGGCGCATCTGACCATCGCCAACAACTGGATCGCCACCGCTTTCACCTATCAGGCGGAAATGCCGCCTGTGCTCGGCTGGTTCGCCGTCCCGCTGCTGTGCATTTACCTGGCGGTCTATCCCGCAGTTGCGGCGCTGGCGGCGCATCTCGCGGCGAGAAACAGCCGCACCCTCGCGTATGCGGGGATGTTCGCCGGAACATGGATCGTCAGCGAATGGCTGCGCAGCTGGGTCTTCACCGGCTATCCCTGGCCGCCGCTTGGCCTGATGCTGCTGGGCGATTTCGACAGCCCCGGGATTGCGCTGCTGCTGCCGTGGCTGGGCACCTATGCGCTGTCCGGGCTGGTCATCCTGATCGTGGGCCTCGCCATATGGCTGGTCGAGCGCAAGACGCGGATCGGGCAGGCGGTGCTGGCAATCGTGCTGGTCGGGTTAATGAACCTGCCGCTGGGCAGCTTGGACAAGGCTGAAGGCTATGTGCCCTTCGCCCTGATCCAGCCGCTGATCCCGCAGGAAGAGCGCGAGGATCCGAGCAAGTTCGAAGAGCAGTTCATCCGTACTGCGCAGCTCACCATGCCCGGCAATGAGGAAGCGCGGCTGGTACTGTGGCCTGAAGCGGCGATCCCCGATTACCTCGAAGATGGCTATCCGCGCCGCTATTACCTGGCGCGCACTGCTGCTGCCGACCCGGCCTTCGCGCGCCAGCGGATTGGCGCGGTGATCGGGGCGGAGTCCGTGCTGCTCGCGGGGCTGGTCCACCTCGACATGGGCCAGCGCAACGGGCGCCTTGCGGCGGTGAGCGCGCGCAATGCGGTGAGCGCGATCGATGGCGAGGGAACTATCTTTGCCAATTATGCCAAGGCGCATCTGGTGCCCTATGGCGAATATCTGCCGATGCGTCCGATCCTTGAGCCGCTAGGCCTGTCGCGTCTCGTGGCGGGCTCGATCGATTATGATCCGGGGCCTGGGCCACAGACAATCGACCTTGCGCGCTTCGGCAAGGCGGGAATCCAGATCTGCTATGAAATCGTCTTTTCGGGCCAGGTGGTCGATCGCGCCAACCGGCCAGACTACATCTTCAACCCATCGAACGACGGCTGGTTCGGCAGCTGGGGCCCGCCGCAGCATCTGGCGCAGGCGCGTTTGCGTGCCATCGAAGAGGGCCTGCCGGTACTGCGCTCCACCACTACCGGAATCAGTGCGGTGGTGGATGCCAATGGCGTGGTGCGCGCGCATATCGATCGCAACCTTGCCGACCGGATCGATGGCATGATTCCCCCGGCCCGTGCGCCAACGCTGTTCGCACGCCTGGGCAATTGGCTGCCGCTGGGCTGGGCATTGCTGCTGATCGCCGCATCTGTGGTTGCCATGCGCCGCCGCTGCGTCTAGGAGCCATTTTCACACATAAAGAACTCTTTATATCGAGGCATCATGCGCAGCGAATTCCTGTTCACGTCGGAAAGCGTTTCCGAAGGCCACCCTGACAAGGTTTCCGACCAGATTTCCGACGCCATCGTCGACCTGTTCCTGTCGAAAGACCCGGAAGCGCGCGTCGCCTGCGAAACGCTCACCACCACCCAGCTGGTCGTGCTGGCGGGGGAAATCCGCTGCAAGGGCGTGTATGAGAACGGCGAATGGGCCCCCGGCGCGCTGGAGGAAATCGAAGCGACCGTGCGCCGCACCGTCAGGGAAATCGGCTATGAACAGGACGGTTTCCATTGGGAAACGCTGACCTTCGAAAACCATCTGCACGGCCAGTCGGCGCATATCGCGCAGGGCGTCGACGCCAGCGGCAACAAGGACGAAGGCGCGGGCGATCAGGGCATCATGTTCGGCTATGCCAGCGACGAAACGCCCGATCTGATGCCCGCGACGCTCGATTACAGTCACAAGATCCTGGAGCGGATGGCGGCCGATCGCAAGAGCGGTGCGGCGCCTTTCCTGGAGCCTGACGCCAAGAGCCAGGTGACGCTGCGCTATCGTGACGAGCGCCCGGCGGAAGCGACCGCGATCGTCGTGTCAACCCAGCACGCGCCCGGCTACTTCTTCCACAATGGCGAAGGCGACGAAGCGAAATATTCCCAGCTGCGCGACTATGTGAAAGGCGTGATCGCCGATGTCATGCCGGCCGAGCTGCTGACGGAGAACACCGTCTATCACATCAATCCCACCGGCCGGTTCGAGATCGGCGGGCCAGATGGCGATGCGGGCCTGACCGGGCGCAAGATCATCGTCGATACCTATGGCGGCGCGGCCCCGCATGGCGGCGGCGCCTTCAGCGGCAAGGATCCGACCAAGGTTGACCGTTCAGCTGCCTACATCACCCGCTATCTTGCCAAGAATATCGTGTCGGCCGGCCTGGCGCGGCGCTGCACGATCCAATTGTCCTACGCGATCGGCGTGGCCGAACCACTGTCGATCTATGTCGACCTGCACGGCACAGGCAAGGGCGTGACCGAGGCGCAGCTGGAGCAAATCCTGCCGCAGCTGGTGCGGCTGACCCCGCGCGGCATCCGCACGCATCTGGGCCTCAACAAGCCGATCTATCGCAAGAGCGCCGCCTATGGCCATTTTGGCCGCACCCCCGAAGGCGAGCTGTTCCCGTGGGAGCGGACCGACCTGGTCGACCAGCTGAAAGCGGCGGTGGGCTGAGCCAGCTTAGCGCTGGCCTGTTGCTGGCGTGCTGCGGATCGGTCTTTTGCACTAGTTCGTTGCGAACCTCCCCGCGCTCTGCGAACACATGCGCAGGCCACGGGAGGTAACGATATGAGATCACTGCGAAACCTTGCCATCGCATGCGCTGCGATGATCGGCGTAATGCAACCGCTTCATGCCAGGGAAGCGATCGAACATGTTCCGGGCAAGGCATGGAAACATCCGCATGCCGCGCTGAGCATACCCGCGACATTGGCGGAATTGCCGCGTGTTTCCGGCATTTCCTATACCGACGACTATCTCGATATCGGCTTTACGTTCTTGAAGGGCTCGGACGAGATCACCCTCTACGTTTACCGCAATACCAATGGTGCGGTGCCGATCTGGTTTGCCCAGGCCCAGGACATGATCGAAGCGCGCGACCAATATGCCCGGCCGCAATTGGCGGGCCCGGTCGAAGCGATCAAACCGGCGGGTTCTCGCACGGCCTCGGGGCTGAAGGCGATCTATCAGCCCGGAGCAGATTCATCTTACGCCAGCACTGGCCTTGTCTTGTTCGCGACGGGCGAATGGTACGTCAAACTGCGGGCATCGTCAGATACCCTGTCGGTCGAACAGCTGTCGGCCCTGCTCGATAGGGCGGTCTCCGAACTGGCGGTGCCAAAGGGCGCAGCCGCCGGACCCTCCGCGATGCCGATTGAAGACTGCAAGACCCAGCTGGCCTATAGCGACAGCACACAGAACGCCCCGAAAGATCCTGCGGCAAACCTGTTGGGCGGCCTCATGGCCAAGATGACCAGCGAGAAGGCTTCGGCGGCAGGAAAGGGCGCTGGCGAGGATGCCCCGGCGCTTCAATGGTGTCGCGACAGCCGGGTCAGGCCGGGACTGGCGGCATATCGGCATCCCGATAATGATGACTACTATCTGCTGGCGGTTGGTGACAACGGCAATGCCCTGTCTGTCGGGCCTGACGCTGCGGCGGCAGTGCTGGCCGCCGAAAACAAGCGCGACATGGGCGAACGCTATTCGGTTACACTGATTCAGGCCGCAAAGAATTCGACCTTGCCGGCACAGGATGGCTTCCCGTCACCGCGGCGCGCCTTTGAAATCCTCAATCGGGAAAGCTTCACCACATCGGTCTCGACCTGGGGCGATTCCGGCACGCTCCAGATTGGCAAGGACTTGCTGGAATAGCTTGCCCAGCTGTCAGTCGTCGTCCTCGCCCAGCATCGGCGAAGGGCGGTCGAGCGCCAGTTCTGCATCGGAGAAGGTGAAGGGGCTGCGCACGCCGGGCAGCCCGTCGAGATCGACCCGCATACCGCGTGCAACCACCTGCGGGTCGGCAAAGACCTGATCGATCGCATGGATCGGCCCGGCGGGGATGCCATGTTCATGGCATTGCTGGAGCAGCTCAGCTCGCGGGTGCTTGGCGGTCTCGGCGGCGATCATGGCGTCAAGTTCGGCGCGGTTGGCGATCCGCGCTTCATTGGTGGCAAAGCGCGGTTCTTCCAGCAAATCGTCGCGACCGAGAACCTTGAGCAGCTTGCGGAACAATCCGTCGTTGGCGGGGGCGAGGATCAGCGGATCGTCAGCGGTTGGGAATACGCCATAGGCGCTCACCTGCGCATGCTCATTGCCCATGCGCGGCGGATTTTCCCCGGTGGTCAAGTAATGCATGGCCTGGCTGGCGAGCAGCCCGACAGAGCAGTCGAGCAGGCTCATATCGACATGCTGGCCCCTGCCGGTGCGGGTGCGCATCGCCAACGCGGCCTGGATGCCGATGACCGAATAGAGCCCGCAGGTCAGGTCCGAGATCGAGATGCCCATCTTCATCGGCTGGCCATTGGGCTCGCCGGTCAGCGCCATGAAACCGCTCATCCCCTGGATCACGAAATCGTAGCCCGCTTCGTGCGCGCGGGGGCCGGTCTGGCCGAAGCCGGTGATCGAGCAATAGACGAGCCGCGGATTTGCCGCGGCGAGCGCGGGGTAGTCCAGCCCGAACTTCGCAAGGCTGCCGGTCTTGAAGTTCTCGACCACCACATCGGCGCCGGCGATCAGGGCCTTGACCCGGGCAAGATCATCCGCGTTGCCGAAATCCGCAACGATCGAACGCTTGCCGCGATTGGTGGCGTGGTAATAGGCCGCCTCGCGGCGCGGCTCGCCATCAGGCCCTGTGCGCTCGACCCAGGGCGGCCCCCATTTGCGGGTGCCGTCGCCGTCGGGGCCTTCTACCTTGATCACGTCCGCGCCAAGGTCGGCCAGGATCTGCCCGGCCCATGGCCCGGCAAGCACGCGCGCCAGCTCGACCACCTTGAGCCCGGCGAGCGGAGAAGCCGAATTGCGGGGTTCGTCGAGCCACATGGCCGTGCCTTAAAGCGCCACCTCGTAATGCGCCGTCGTCTTCGCGGCGATTTCGTCTGCCGTCACGCCGGGCGCCAGTTCGATCAGGCGGAACGGGCTGGAATGGTCGGGGCGGTGGAACACGCCGAGGTCAGTCACGATCATGTCGACCACGTTCTTGCCGGTCAGCGGCAGGGTGCAGGCGGGGATGAACTTCGGGCTGCCATCCTTGGCGTTATGGTCCATTACGACGATGATCTTCTTGACCCCGGCAACGAGGTCCATTGCGCCGCCCATGCCCTTGATCATCTTGCCGGGGATCATCCAGTTGGCGATGTCTCCATTCTCAGCCACTTCCATCGCGCCCAGCACGGTCAGGTCGATATGCCCGCCGCGGATCATCGCAAAGCTTTGCGCACTGTCAAAATAGGCGCTGTGCGGCAGCTCGCTGATGGTTTGTTTGCCGGCATTGATCAGGTCGGGATCGACCTCGTCGTCATAAGGGAAGGGGCCAATTCCCAGCATGCCGTTTTCGCTTTGCAGCGTTACCTGCATGCCGGCCGGGATATGGTTGGCGACCAGCGTGGGGATGCCGATGCCAAGGTTGACGTAATAGCCGTCTTGCAGTTCCTGCGCTGCGCGCGCGGCCATCTGGTTGCGATCCCAGGGCATTAGGCGATCTCCCTTTCACGGACCGTTCTGAACTCGATCTTCTTGTCGTAGGGTGCACCCACGATCATCCGGTTCACATAGACGCCGGGCAGGTGAATGCAGTCGGGATCGAGCGAACCGGCAGGCACCACTTTCTCCACTTCGACCACGCAAACCTTGCCGCAAGTGGCAGCCGGCACGTTGAAATTACGCGCCGTCTTGCGGAACACGACATTGCCGGTTTCGTCCGCCTTCCACGCCTTCACGATCGACAGATCGGCGAAGATGCCGTGTTCGAGGATATAATCCTCGCCGTTGAACTGCTTCACTTCCTTGCCTTCGGCGACCTGAGTGCCGACCCCGGTCTTGGTGTAAAAGCCGGGAATACCCGCGCCGCCCGCACGCATGCGTTCGGCCAGCGTGCCTTGCGGGCAGAATTCGACCTCCAGCTCGCCCGACAGGAATTGCCGTTCGAATTCCTTGTTCTCGCCGACATAGGACGAGATCATCTTTTTGACCTGCCGCGTGCGCAGCAGCATGCCGATGCCTTCGTTGTCGATCCCGGCATTGTTGCTGGCGAAAGTCAGGCCCTTCACCCCGCTGTCGCGGATCGCCACCAGCAGCCGCTCAGGGATGCCGCACAGGCCAAAGCCGCCGCTGGCAATCAGCATGTCGTCGCGCAGCAGGCCGTCAAGCGCGGCGGCGGCATCGGGATAAAGCTTCTGCATGATTTCCTCTTGTTACAATCCGGGGGAGAGGCTCCTGCGGCGCATAGCCAATCCCCTGACGGTGTCATCCGCTGTGTTTCGCCGGTCGAAAGGGAACGGGAGTTGGTCGGTTGCCGCTTGCCTTGTGGCGGGATCTAGCAGCTTCGTGATTGCCTTGGATGCAGCGAATGAGGGGACATCATGATGCGCAAACTTTTTTCTGTGACGGCACTGGCGCTGGCGATCTTGCCAACGGCGCCGGCATGGGCTGACGAGGTGGACGATGCGATTGCCTCGGCCAGCCGCACAGAGGCGGACCGGGCGCTTGATGCGGGGCGGATGCCCGCAGAGGTTCTGCGGTTCAGCGCGGTAGAGCCAGGCGACACGATCGTCGATTTCATGGCAGGCGGCGGATATTATTCCGCGCTCCTGGCCGACCTGACCGGCAAGAAGGGCATGGTCTATGCTATCAACCCGGTGCGCTTCCATCCTGCGAATGAATGGGAGGGGCGCCTCGCCGCGCACAGCAACATCCGGCCGATGGCGGTCGATCCGCGCGCGATGGTGCTCGCTCCGGGCAGCGTCGACATGATCTTTGCGCACCTGACTTTCCACGACCTTTATTGGGAATCCGAACAATATGCCTTTCCCCGGCTCGATGTGGACGCGATGCTGGCGAACTGGTTTGCAGCGGTGAAACCGGGCGGTGAGGTCATTATCGTCGACCATGTCGGCCCCACGGGTGATCCGCGCGAAGTGACCGACAAATTGCACCGGATTGCCCCGCAAACGGTCATCGCAGCGATGGGTAGTGCAGGATTCGAACTGGCGGGACAGTCCGATGTGCTGCGGCGCAGCGATGACGACCTGTCGAAGAACGTCTTCGACGAAGCGGTTCGAGGGAAGACCGACCGCTTCGTGATGAAATTTATCAAACGTGACAGCTAGATGACGGGACTTAGTTGCATCGCATGCAACTAAGCATGTTTATTTCGCACTTGCACAAAATGCCGCTCTGCAACATACAGAGCCTGCCTTTATAGGCATCCTCTCCCAAAGACTTTCAGGCCCGGCCATTTGGTCGGGCCTTTTCTTTTGCCTGTCAGGCAATCCTGCACGGCCGCCCATGCGCCCATTTGCGACCCACATAAATTTGCAGATCGCGTTCAGGCTTCCTAGCTTACATTCATCCTCTTGAATTCCGCTTCCCACGGAGAGCTTGCCCATGGCCGATGCTGACGCGCCCACCAGGAAATCCAAGACTGACGCCAAGACCGTGCGCCTGCAAGTGGCGGCCGCGCGTCAGGAGGAATCGGGTCAGGGCATCGCCCGGATGCCGCGTTCGGCATTCCAGGAACTTGGCATCACCGAAGGTGATGTGGTCGAAATCACCGGCAAGCGCAGCACCCCTGCGATCGCCATGGCCGCCTATAGCGAGGACGAAGCGCTCGACGTGGTCCGGCTGGACGGGCTGCAGCGCGGCAATGCCGAAGTCGGCTCGGGCGAACACGTGACCATTGCCGTGGCGCAGTCGCGCCCGGCAACGCGCGTGGTATTCGCCCCTGCACAGCGCGAGATGCGGCTGCAGGGACCGGGGCAAGCGCTGAAGCGTAACTTCTTCCGCCGCCCGCTAATGGCGGGTGACATCGTCGCCACCACCGGCCAGCAGCCGGTGCAGAATATGCCGCCCGACGTACGGCAATTGTTGCGCGCGCCGGCCTATGCGCTGACCCAGATCCGTCTTTCCGTGGTCTCGACCGCGCCCAAGGGCATCGTCCATATTGATGAGAATACCGAGGTGGAGCTGCGCGCCGAATTCGAGGAGCCGCGCGATGCGCGCGCGGTGGTCAATTATGACGATGTCGGCGGCATGTCCGACACCATCAAGCAATTGCGCGAGATGGTAGAATTGCCGCTGCGCTATCCCGAGCTCTTCACCCGTCTTGGTGTTGATCCGCCCAAGGGCGTGCTGCTGCATGGCCCGCCGGGCACCGGCAAGACGCGGCTGGCGCAGGCCGTGGCGAACGAAAGCGACGCGACCTTCTTCACCATTAACGGGCCTGAGATCATGGGTTCGGGCTATGGCGAAAGCGAGGGGCGCCTGCGCGAAGTGTTCGAGGCGGCTGCGCGCGCCGCGCCGTCGATCATCTTCATCGACGAGATCGATCTCGATTGCGCCCAAGCGCACGCAGGTGCCGGGCGAAGCGGAAAAGCGGCTGGTGGCGCAACTGCTGACCTTGATGGACGGGCTGGAAGCGCGCGCCAACCTGGTGGTGATTGCCGCCACCAATCGGCCGGATGCGATCGACGAAGCGCTGCGGCGGCCGGGCCGGTTCGACCGCGAGATCGTGATCGGCGTGCCTGACGAAAGCGGGCGGCGCGAAATCCTCAGCATTCACACCCGCGGCATGCCGCTGGGCGAGAAGGTCGATCTGCAAGAGCTGGCCCGCACCACGCATGGCTTTGTCGGCGCGGATATCGCCGCGCTGGCGCGCGAAGCCGCGATCGAGGCGGTGCGGCGGATCATGCCCAAGCTCGACCTAGATGAGCGCACCATCCCGCCCGAAGTGCTGGAGGAATTGTGTGTCGAACGGGATGATTTCCTTGCCGCACTCAAGCGCGTCCAGCCCTCTGCCATGCGCGAGGTTATGGTGCAGATCCCGCGCGTAAGCTGGAGCGATATCGGAGGGGTGAGCGAGGCGGTCGACAAGCTCAAGGAAGGGATCGAACTGCCGCTGAAGAACCGCGCGGCGTTCGACCGGCTGGGCATCCGCCCGGCCAAGGGCTTCCTGCTCTACGGCCCGCCGGGCACCGGCAAGACGCTACTGGCCAAGGCCGTCGCGAAAGAGGCCGAGGCCAATTTCATCTCGATGAAGAGCAGCGACTTACTCAGCAAATGGTATGGCGAAAGCGAGCAACAGATCGCCCGCATGTTCCAGCGGGCGCGGTCAGTCGCGCCATGCGTGATCTTCATCGACGAGATCGACAGCCTGGTGCCCGCGCGTGGCAGCGGGCAGGGCGAGCCGCAGGTCACCGGCCGCGTGGTCAACACCATCCTGGCGGAAATGGACGGGCTGGAAGAGCTGCAATCGGTGGTGGTGATCGGGGCGACCAACCGCCCGGCGCTGGTCGATCCGGCGCTGCTGCGGCCGGGCCGGTTCGACGAGCTGGTTTATGTCGGCACGCCGGACAAGGCCGGGCGCGAGCATATCTTGCAGATCCACACCAAGGATATGCCGCTGGCGCAGGACGTCGATCTTGCTGCGATCGCCGGCAAGACCGAGCGGTTCACCGGGGCCGACCTCGAGGACGTGGTCCGCCGCGCCGGCCTCAATGCGCTGCGCCGGGTGGGCGGCGAAGTGAGCGAGGTTGCCGCGCAGGACTTCACGGCTGCGCTGGAGGATTCGCGTGCGACCGTGACCGAAGCGATGGAAGCGGAATACAAGAAAATGCGCGGCGAGCTGAAGAAGCGCGCGGCCGAAGTTCGCCCGATCGGCTTCATTCACGAAGGCATGGTTGAGCCCATTCGTGACCGCAAGCACGGCGGGCCGGAGGAAAGCGGGATCGAGTAAGCGCGTAAAGGGCTCAGGCGCCTGGTGCGGCAGGCTCTTCGGCCTTGGCGTGGCCGCCGGGCAGTTCCAGCCGGTGCCGGATCAGCGCGTCAGGCTGGTTCTCCCGCAGCCATTTGAGCATGTGTTCGCGCAGGTCGCAGCGCAGCTCAAACAGCTCCCCGATGGTCTTCGCACTGACCGAAAGTCGCAGTTCCACGCTTTCGGGATAGGCTGCGGTCATGAGCAGCGCCATGTTGCGCCCGTCGAACAATGTGTGCGTCGTAACAAAGCGTTCGAACTCCGTGCGGATCGGGTCGATATCGGCAACCGGATCGAGGTGCAGCATAACCGCACCGGTCAGCGCCTCATTCTTGCGCGACCAGTTCTCGAAACTCTGGTCGAGGAAACGGCTGGTCGGCACGATCAGGACCCGCTCGTCCCAGGTGCGCACGGTGACGAAGCTCATCTTGATTTCCTCGACCCGCCCGGTCTCGCCGTCGACCTTGACCAGGTCGCCGATCCGCAGCGGCTCGGTCACCGCCATCTGCAGGCCTGCGATAAGCGATTTCAGTGCGGGCTGTGCTGCGGCACCCACGGCCAGCGCGGCAAGGCCGGCCGATGCGAGCATGGTGGTGCCGATGTCGCGGACGCCGGGAATGCCCATCAGCATCAGGCCGACGGTAATGAGGATTATCGCGAAGGTCGCCGTGCGTGACAGGATGGCGATGCGTGTTCGCCGGCTGCGCATCGCCACCGGATCGTCGGATATTTCGAGCCGGTATTCCAGCGCTGCCGTGAAGGCCTTGACCAGCGTGTAGACGATCCAGCCGAGCAGGGCCGGGCGCACGAAACGGGCGATCGGTTCCCACACACCCTGAAGATGCGGGTCCGTTTGCGCGACAATGGTGACACCGATGGCGATGAATGACCATTTGACCGGGCGGCGGACGCGCTCCACCACCATCTCGTCGACATGGGTTTCTGAAAGCGCGGTCAGCCGCCGGACAATCGCAAATACGGCCCGATAGAGCGCATAAGCAATCGAAACGGCGATAGCGACCAGGAGCGCTGCCTCACCGATCGCGATCCAGTCGATTTGCCAATTGGATGGATGGTATCTGTCCAGCATTACGCGGGACCTATGGACCGATTGCCGTGGTTACAAGCCATATGGGGTCTCAATGCGCCGCATCCCAGCTGGTTCCGGTTCCGATATCGATGCCCAGCGGCACGTCCAGCTTGACAGAAGGTCCTGCAGCTTCGGCCATCACTCGTTCGATGACCGGCGAAGCGGCAGCCACATCGGCTTCGGGCAGTTCGAACACCAGTTCGTCATGCACCTGCAGCAGCATCTTTACGTGCCCCAGACCGGCCTCCTCAAGCGCGGGCATCATCCGCGCCATCGCGCGCTTGATGATATCGGCACTGGTGCCCTGGATCGGGGCATTGATCGCGGCGCGTTCGCTGCCTTGCCGTTCGGCCTGGTTCTTGGAATTGATCCTCGGGAACCAGGTCTTGCGGCCGAACAGCGTCTCAGAATAGCCGCGCTCGCGCACGGTCTCGAGCGTTTCCATGATGTAGCGTTGTATGCCCGGGAAACGCTGGAAATAGGTGTCGATCATCGCCTGCGCCTCATCCGGCTCCACTTCCAGCCGCGAGGCGAGGCCCCAGCGCGAAATGCCGTAAAGGATGGCGAAATTGATCGTCTTGGCGCGGGCGCGCGTGTCCCGCGTCACTTCGCCGAACATCTCGATCGCGGTGCGGGCGTGGATATCCTCGCCATTGGCGAAGGCTTCCTTCAGCGTCGGCACATCGGCCATATGTGCCGCCAGCCGCAGCTCGATCTGCGAATAGTCGGCCGCCAGCAGGACGTTTTTGCCATTTGGGCCGTCCTCGGGCACGAAAGCCTCGCGGATCTGGCGCCCGATCGGCGTGCGTACCGGGATGTTTTGCAGGTTCGGATCGGTCGAAGAAAGCCGCCCAGTCTGCGCGCCGACCAGCGAATAGCTGGTATGGACGCGGCCCGTGGCGGGATTGATCGCTTCCTGCAGCGCATCGGTATAGGTGGACTTCAGCTTGGCGAGATGACGCCACTCCAGCACCTTGCGGGCGATCGGCGCGCCCTCAGCCGCGAGCTTTTCCAGCACCGAGACATCGGTCGAATATTGGCCGCTCTTGCCCTTCTTGCCGCCTTTGTAGCCAAGCTTGTCGAACAGGATGTCTCCCAGTTGCTTGGGGCTGCCGACTGTGAATTCTTCACCGGCCAGCTCGTGTATCTCAAGTTCAAGCCGCCTGGTTTCGCTGGCGAATTCCTCGGACAATTTGGCGAGGCGCGATCGGTCTACCTTAATGCCGTGACGCTCCATTTGCGCCACCACCGGAATCAGCGGGCGATCGACCCGCTCGTAAATGCGGGTGCCACCTTCGACTGCCAGCCGCGGCTTGAGCAGCTGGTGCAGCCGCCAGGTTACGTCGGCGTCCTCGGCAGCATAGGCAGTCGCCTTGTCGAGCGGGACCTCGCCGAAGGGGATCTGCTTCTTGCCGGTGCCGCACACGTCCTTGAAGGCAATCGGCGTGTGCCCCAGATGGCGTTCCGACAATTCGTCCATGCCGTGGCCGCCGCCCATGCCATCGAGCTGCCGCCCGGCGTCGAGCGTGAAGCTGAGGATCATGGTGTCGTCGACCGGGCCAACCGCGATCCCGTAACGGGCCAGCACATTGATATCGTATTTGATGTTCTGCCCGATCTTCAGCACGGCATCGCTTTCCAGCAGCGGCTTGAGCGCGGCCACGGCCTGGTTGAGGTCCACCTGCTGCGGCTTCTCCGCGAACATGTCGCTCCCGCCCCCGCCCTCGTTGAGATGTGCCAGCGGGATATAGCAGGCGTCATTGGGCCCCAGCGCCAGGCTGACCCCGACCAGATCCGCCTGCATTGCATCGAGCGAGGATGTTTCGGTGTCGACCGCGACCAGCCGCGCGGCAAAGGCACGCTCGATCCAGGCTTCGAGCCGTTCCATCGTCTGGACGGTTTCATAGGCGCTGCGATCGATTTCGGGCAGGTCGGGCAGCGGTTGGCGATTGCCGTCTGCCGTGCCGGCATCGCCATTGGTTTCCTGCTTGGGTGGATTGAGATCGGTTGCGCGCGACGGGCTACCGGCCCCGGCATCCAGCCGCCGCAACAGCGAAGTAAAGCCGTGCTTTGCCAGGAAAGCGGCCAGCGGTTCGGGCGGTACCCCGTCGAGCTTGAAATCCTCGAGCGGTTCGGGAAGGTCGCAATCCTCCTTCAGCTCGACCAGCACCCGGCTGAGCTCGGCATCCTTGCGGTGCTCGATCAGCCGTTCCTTGAGCTTGGAGGGTTTCATCCCTTCGGCAGCGTCAAGTGCGGCGGCGAGCGATCCGTGGTCGGCGATCAGCTTGCTGGCGGTTTTCGGCCCGATCCCGAAAATGCCGGGAATATTGTCGACGCTGTCGCCCATCAGCGCCAGTACATCGCCCACCAGTTCAGGCTTTACGCCGAACTTTTCCTCGACCTCTTCGATATAGATGCGCTGGCTCTTCATCGTATCCAGCATGTCGATGCGCGCGCCGTCTTTCTCGCCGACGAGCTGCATCAGGTCCTTGTCCGAGGATACGATGGTGACGTCCCACCCGCGCGCCTGGGCCGCCCTGGCATAGGAGGCGATCAGATCGTCGGCTTCCAGGCCCTGCTCTTCGATGCAGGGCAGGCTGAAGGCGCGGGTGGCATCGCGAATCAGCGGAAACTGCGGCACCAGATCTTCCGGCGGCGGCGGGCGATTGGCCTTGTAGTCCGGGTAGATATCGTTGCGAAAGCTCTTCGAATCCTTGTCGAGGATCACTGCCAGGTGAGTCGGTCCTTCGGCCTTGTCGAGATCGTCGGCCAGCTTCCACAGCATCGTCGTGTAGCCGTATACGGCGCCAACCGGCGTCCCTTCGGGATCGGTCAATGGCGGCAGGCGGTGATAAGCGCGGAAGATATAGGATGATCCGTCGACGAGGTAGAGATGCTGGTGTTCGGCCATCGTGGCTTGCTAGCAGCGCAAGCGGGCGCTGGTAAGCGGCTTTTGCACGCCTTTGCCGCCCGCGTGGCGGGCGGGGCAGGGCGGTCAGCGGCCACGGCGAAATGAGGCGAGAAAATGGCAAGCTTCACGTAAATTCGCTTGCGTTGCCACAAAGTCGCCATTATTTACGCCCCCGAAGCGGGCATCAAAGCACGCTTTGTGCGCGGCCCGGCATTCGCCGGTCCCGCAGAATCACTCGCTGATCAAGGATTTGAAACTATGCGTAAGATCGTTCTTGCTGCCGCTATCGCTACTTCGGCTCTGGGCCTCGCTGCTTGCGGCGAAACCGCTGAGCAGGCTGATGAAACCGCCGACGCAATGGCTGCTGACGCCGAAGCAAACGCTGACGCCGCTGCTGAAGCTGCTACCGAAGCTGCTGACGCGACCGCTGAAGCTGCTGGCGAAGCTGCTGAAGCCGTTGAAGGCGCTGCTGAAGAAGCTGCTGCTGACGCGGAAGCTGCTGCCGAGTAATCGGACGGCAAAATCGATTTTTCGATTTTCGAAGGGCGGTACCGAAAGGTGCCGCCCTTTTCGTTTGAGCGCTACGTTCGCTTAGCCGCCGGGTCGTTCGGCGTTAGTCCAGTTCGGTTGTGCAACTCGCGCGCGTTCGCTGAAACCATCATATAGCGCCCGCGCAATGGCAGCGATCCGGTCTTCCCGGGCTGCGCGCGAGCCCTGGCCGGTAACGTAAATCGCCACAGCGATGGCGCGGCCATCCGGCCCTTCGATGATCCCGATATCGCTCGACGTGTTGTTGAGCGATCCCGTCTTGTGACTCACCTCTACCTCGGCCGGCATTAGCGCCGGAATGCGGCGCTTGCCCGTGCGGGTCTTGCTCATCGCATCCAGCAGCACCCGCCGGCTTGACCCTGACAGGAACTTGCCCTGGTACAGGCCGGCGAGGAATCTCAGCATTTCCCGAGGTGTGGCTGCATCGCGCTTGTCGATATGCTGGGCGGGATTGAACTCCCCGTCGTCGCGCACCAGCGTGGCGATATCGCGGTTGATGCTGAATTCCTTGAAGCCATGGCGCCGCATCCAGTCATTGACCTTTTTCGGCCCACCAACCGCGGCCAGCAAAGCATCGGTCGCCGGATTGCTGGAGCGTGCGATCATGATCTCGATCAGCTGATGGGCGGGCATATACTCGCCTTGGCGGACCGGAGCGGCAGCCGAAGAAAAGCGGGCCGAAGGCACCGGGATCAGCAAGGGGAACTCGCTGGTCAGCGAATATTTGCCCTGCTCGACCATTTCGAGGAAGGTCGCGGCCACGGCTACCTTGCTGGTCGATGCCATCGGGAAATACTGGTCTGCCAGCACACCGATTTCCTCGCCGGTGGCAAGGTCGATCGCGGCAACGCCGATCCGGCCATTGCTGCCATCGGCCAATTGCGCGATGCGCCGTTCCAGCGAGGTTTCATAAACCGCTTCGAAGGTCTGCGGCGCGCGCAGCCCTGTGCCGAAGGCGCGGTCGAACTGCGCTTCAAGCTCGTTTGACTGGGCCAGCGCCGAAGCGGGAAGTGCCGCCAGCAAGGCAAGCCCGCACCCGATTAACTTCGCGGAAATTCTGCTCATGCCGCCCTCATAACTGAAACGTGGTTGTCACGGAATTAACGCGGGGCGAATCGCCGGTTCAAGCGAATTCGCGCGTCTGCACGGCGAAAGGTGCCTGCGCTGCGTCGGAACCAGCCCTAAGTATCTGATTCAGGCCTGTTCGATCGCCTTCTCGATCTTCTCGGTCGGCTGACCGCTCAAGGTCTTGTCCAGTTCACCGACCAGCTTCTTGCGCAGTTCCGAATGGTAATGCAGGCGCATTTCGCCCAGCGTCTTGGGATCGGCAATGATCAGCAGCTGTTCGATCTCCCCCGCGATGGCCTTGGCATTGAGCCATTCCGCCACTGCCGCGCCATGCCCCAGTTCCTTCAGATCGGTGCGGCCCAGCATTCGCCCGATCTGGTCGCCGTCGCGCGAACCCGCGCTGAAATTGGTGACTTCAAGTTCCGGCTTGTCCTCTTCGATCAGGCGCGGCTCAAACATTGCGCCCTGATTGCGGAAAAGGACAAAGCTTGTTCCGTCGGCAATCGCGACATGCGCTTGGTGAGGAAGTTTCATCGGTTCGCTCCTCCACGAGTCGTTGGTCGATCAGGATAGCGCTTTTGCAGCATTTCGGCCAATGCCGCTTGACCTCGCCCCGGGCCGTGGCAGGACGCTCATCTTTCCTACTGACTTGATGGGGCTGTTCATGTCATCGATTCGTGCTTTTGCGGCGATCCGCGGGATCGCATTTGTTACCGCTGGCCTGCTGGCCGGAAGTTCGGCCATTGCTGTTGCCCAGCAAGTGCCGATCGTGCAGCCGGGCGCACCGGGCAAACCGGTGAAGGTGCTGAGCGCGGACGATGCGACGAAGCTGGCCGCGACCACTTATGCGCCGGGTGATGTTGCCTTCATGCAGGGCATGATCGTGCACCACCAGCAAGCGGTCGACATGGCGTCATTGGTGGAGGGCCGGACCAACAATGCCGATATCGTGGCGCTGGCCGGGCGCATCAATGCCAGCCAGGCGGATGAGATGAAGTTCATGCGCGAGTGGCTGGAGGCGCGAAACGAGCCGCTCGAAATGGCCGGGATGGGCCATGCCCACCACAATATGCGGGGCATGGCGAGCCCGGCGCAAATGGTCGAACTCGCCGCTGCCAGCAGCACGGCTTTCGACCGCCTGTTCCTGCAGCTGATGATTGCCCACCATCGCGGCGCGCTGGACATGGTCGACGATCTGCTTGGCGCGCCGGGCACCGCTTACGACCCGGTCATGTTCCAGTTCACCAATGACGTCGTGAACGACCAGACCGCTGAGATCGAGCGCATGAACAAGCTGCTCGCCGGGCTTTCGACCGATCCGCGCGCCACGCTGGCCGCCGGTTTCCGCGATGCAGGCGAAGCGATCAGCAATTTGCGCCTGATCGCCGCCCTGCCGAAGCCAGCCGGTTTCTTCGATCCAGCCAACCCTGCAGGCTTGCAACCGCTCAAGCCTAAGAAGGAGGAAGCCAAGACCGAAGAAGCCGATCCGCATGCGGGCCATACCATGGCCGCCAAGCCCGACGAAGCCAAGGGCGCCGCTCCGGCTGATCCGCGCGACGACAAGGAAGAAGACAAGCCTCAGTTCGGCGAGCGTGGTTCGCTGCTCGATTTTGCGAACACCGACATCGCCTTTGCCGGCGATTTGCTGGTGGCCGGCAATTACCATGGCTTCAACGCCTATCGGCTAGGCGCTGACGGGGTGCCGCAGCTGGTCAGCTCGATCGTCTGCCCCGGCGGACAGGGCGACGTTTCGATCGTGGGCAATATCCTGATCATGAGCGTCGAGGAGCAGCGCGGGCGCGTGGATTGCGGACTGCAAGGCACTCAAGGCAAGGTCGATGCCGAACGCTTCCGCGGCCTGCGCATCTTCGATATTTCGGATATCACTCGCCCCCGCCAGGTGGGCCAGGTGCAGACCTGCCGCGGCAGCCACACCCATTCGGTGGTGAGCGCGGACAGCAAACGGCTAGTGGTCTATAATTCGGGCACCTCCTACGTGCGCGATCCCGAAGAACTAAAGGGCTGTTACAACACGGCCGGCGATGAGACCGCGCTGTTCAGCATTGACGTGATCGAGATCCCGGTTGCCAATCCAGCTGCTGCGCGGATCGTCGACAGCCCGCGCGTGTTCGCGAAGGACGGCAAGATCGCCGGCCTGTGGCGCGGCGGCGATCATGGTGACGGCACGCAGGATACCTATGTCACAAACCAGTGCCATGACATCACCGTTTTCCTGGCCAAGAAGCTCGCCGCCGGCGCATGCTCGGGCAATGGTATCATCCTCGACATTTCCAACCCGCTCAAGCCGGTTCGGATCGACGACGTGACGGACAAGGGCTTTGCCTATTGGCACTCCGCCACCTTCAACAATGACGGCACCAAGGTGCTGTTCACCGACGAATGGGGCGGGGGCGGGCGTCCGCGTTGCCAGGCCGGGGACCCGATGAACTGGGGGGGCAATGCCTTCTATGCGATCGAGAAAGGCAAGCTGGAATATGCTGGGACCTACAAGCTGCCAGCGCCGCAGAGCGACAAGGAAAACTGCGTCGCGCACAACGGCTCGATCATTCCGGTGCCGGGCCGCGATATCTTCGTCCAGGCGTGGTACCAGGGCGGCATCAGCGTGATCGACTTCACCGATCCGGACAATATCCACGAGATCGCCTATTTTGACCGCGGGCCGGTCGACAAGGACCAGATGGTCGTGGGCGGATACTGGTCGGCCTATTGGTACAAGGGCCGAATTTACGGCACGGAGATTACGCGCGGTATCGATGTCTTCGCGCTTGAGCCCAGCGAATTCCTGTCCGCCGAGGAAATCGCGGCGGCAGAAGCGGCGATTTATCCGGGTGACGTGTTCAACCCGCAGACGCAGACGCAGGTCACCTGGCCAGCCGATGTGCTCGCTGCCGTGGAAGCGAGCCGCAAGGGCGGGTAATGCAACATTGGCTGGCCGGGTGATCGCGCCCGGCTGGCAGCCTGCAACAGACCATAGGAAAGGCCCGGCAGGATCGCTCCCGCCGGGCCTCTCTCTTAGCCTGTCGGCTGGTCGGTAAGGCTTAGAAGCCCATGCCGCCCATACCGCCCATGCCGCCCATATCGGGCATTGCAGGGGCAGCCGACTTGTCTTCCGGAGCCTCGGTGATCGCCGCTTCGGTGGTGATCAGCAGGCCGGCTACCGAAGCAGCATCCTGCAGCGCAGTGCGCACGACCTTGGTCGGGTCGATCACGCCGGCTTCCACGAGGTTCTCGTAGGTGTCGGTCGCAGCGTTGAAGCCCTGCGTTTCGTCACCTTCGCGCAGCAGATTGCCGGAAACGACCGCGCCGTCATGGCCGGCGTTTTCCGCAATCTGGCGCACCGGTGCCATGATTGCACGGCGCACGATGTCGACACCGCGGGTCTGGTCATCATTGGCGCCCTTGAGGCCCTCCAGCACCTTCGTTGCATAGAGCAGCGCGGTACCGCCGCCCGGAACGATGCCTTCTTCGACAGCCGCGCGGGTGGCGTGGAGAGCGTCATCGACGCGGTCCTTGCGCTCCTTCACTTCGACTTCCGAAGCACCGCCAACCTTGATCACGGCCACGCCGCCGGCGAGCTTGGCCAGCCGCTCCTGCAGCTTCTCGCGGTCATAGTCGCTGGTGGTGGTTTCGATCTGCGCGCGGATCTGCTCGACCCGGGCCTTGATGTCTTCCGCAGCACCGGCGCCATCGACGATGGTGGTGTTGTCCTTGTCGATGGTGACCTTCTTGGCCTGGCCAAGCATGCCCAGCGTCACGTTCTCGAGCTTGATGCCGAGGTCTTCGCTGATCATCTCGCCCTTGGTCAGGATCGAGATATCCTGCAGCATGGCCTTGCGGCGATCGCCGAAGCCCGGTGCCTTGACCGCAGCAACCTTGAGGCCGCCGCGCAGCTTGTTGACCACCAGGGTTGCCAGCGCTTCGCCTTCGATGTCTTCGGCGATGATCAGCAGCGGACGCCCGGCCTGGACCACAGCTTCGAGCACCGGCAGCATCGGCTGCAGGTTCGACAGCTTCTTTTCGTGGATCAGGATGTAGGGGTTGTCGAGCTCGACCGTCATCTTCTCGGGGTTGGTGATGAAGTAGGGGCTGAGGTAGCCGCGGTCGAACTGCATGCCTTCGACGACATCAAGTTCAAACTCGAGGCCCTTGGCTTCCTCGACAGTGATCACGCCTTCCTTGCCGACCTTTTCCATCGCTTCAGCGATCTTTTCGCCGACTTCGCGGTCGCCATTGGCCGAAATGATGCCGACCTGGGCGATTTCGTTGGAGCCCGAAACTTCCTTCGAACGGCTCTTGAGGTTCGCGACAACCTTTTCGACCGCCAGGTCGATGCCGCGCTTCAGGTCCATCGGATTCATGCCGGCGGCGACCGACTTCATGCCTTCGCGCACGATCGCCTGGCCCAGCACAGTGGCGGTGGTGGTGCCGTCACCGGCGAGGTCGTTGGTCTTCGAAGC
Organism: Altererythrobacter sp. BO-6; assembly: GCF_011047315.1. Lineage (NCBI taxonomy): Bacteria > Pseudomonadati > Pseudomonadota > Alphaproteobacteria > Sphingomonadales > Erythrobacteraceae > Altererythrobacter > Altererythrobacter sp. BO-6. The sequence continues at coordinate 2,055,507 of NZ_CP049259.1, forward strand.
CACTTCGCGCAGCATCTGTGCGCCCATGTTTTCGAACTTGTCCTTGAGCTCGATTTCCTTGGCGACGGTGACGCCGTCCTTGGTGATGCGCGGTGCGCCGAAGCTCTTGTCGATCACGACGTTGCGGCCCTTGGGGCCCAGCGTAACCTTTACCGCGTTGGCGAGCGTATCAACGCCCTTCAGGATGCGTTCGCGTGCGTCACGCGAGAACTTTACGTCCTTGGCAGCCATGTCAGTTTCTCCTGGAATTGTGTGTTTGCAGTGTCAGCGACGGGATCAGCTGTTCAGCCGATGATCCCCATGATGTCGCTTTCCTTCATGATCAGCAGGTCTTCGCCATCCAGCTTGACCTCGGTGCCCGACCACTTGCCGAACAGCACGCGGTCGCCGGCCTTGACGTCGAGCGGGGTGACAGTGCCGTCTTCGGCCTTGGAACCCGAACCGACGGCGACGATTTCGCCTTCGCTCGGCTTTTCCTTGGCGCTGTCAGGGATGATGATGCCGCCGGCCGTCTTCTCTTCAGCTTCGATGCGACGGACCAGTACGCGGTCGTGCAGCGGACGAAATGCCATAGTGTATGACCTTTCCATTAGGTTGGTAATGACTCTTGGCACTCTCCCCTCGAGAGTGCCAGCGTGGCGCATGTGGGTGCGCAAGGACGCCAAGTCAACAGGCCGCGCAGCAAAAAATTTCGCTCGGGTCGGCCGCTTTTTACCCGGCGCGCAGGGTCAGGCCCAGGCGCTCGCGCAGCAGCCAGCGCCAGGTCAGCAGGATCGCGGCAAAGAACAGGCCGGTCGCAAGCCCGACCCACACGCCCACGCCTTGCAGCGGGGTCAGGAAGCCGAGCGCCAGCGCTGCGCCCATGCCCGGGATCCAGTAACTGAAGATCGCGATCCACATCGGCATGCGAGTATCCTGCAAACCGCGCAACGCGCCGGCAGCAACCGCCTGCACCCCGTCTGCCAGTTGGAAAATCGCGGCCAGCACAAGGTATTGCAGCGCGAAGCCGACCAGTGCGGCGTTGTGCGCAGCCTCGACATCGACATAGATCGAAAGCAGGAGCTTGGGGGTCAGGATCATCGCCAATGCGGTCAGTGCCATGAAACCGGTGCCCATGCCCAAGGCGACCCAGCCCGCGCGCCTGATCCCTTCCGAATCGCGCGCACCATAGAAATAGCCGACCCTGATGGTCGCTGCCTGGCCCACGCCAAACGGCACCTGGAAGGCGAGCGCGGCAATCTGCAGCGCCACGGTGTGTCCGGCCAGCTCGGCAGCACCGAAGCGACCCATCATGAAGGCCGCCGCGCCGAAAATCCCGGCTTCGGCAGTAACCGTCAGCGCGATCGGCGTACCGATCCGGATGATCAGCCAGAAGCGCTGCCAGTCAGGGCGCCAGAAGCGGTAGAAGATGCGATATCGCGCCAGCGCCTTGTCCTGCAGGATCGCGGCAACATAGGCGCCCACCGTGATCCAGGCGGTGATAATGGTCGCAACGGCTGCACCCGTTAGCCCCATTTCCGGAGCGCCGAACTTGCCGAAGATAAAGGCATAGTTGGCAAGCGCATTGACCCCGATGCCGAGGCCCGTAATCGCTGTTGCGAAAATCGGTTGGCCCAGCGCGGAAACATAATTGCGCAACACCGCCGCCAGCAGCATCGGCACCATCGAGAAGACGATCACCGAATTGTATTCATTGGCAAGGCCGATGATGGCGGCCTGCTGGCCGGTCGCGCGCATGATCGGATCGAGCAGCAGGCAAATTCCCATGCCGATTATGCCGGTAATGACTGCGAGCCACAGGGCCATGCGCGTGGCACGCCGTACCGGCCGGAACGAAGGTGACCGCGCGCCGATAGCCTCGGCAATCAGCGGGGCGACCGCGCCTGTAAGGGCGGTCATCGCCCATAGCACCAGGCCGAACAGCGACACCGCCAGCGCCGATGCGGCCAGTTGCTCGTCGCCCAGCCGCGCGATGAAGATCACGTCGATTGCATAGGTGAGCATTTGCAGCAGGTTGGCGAGCGCCAGCGGCCAGGCCAGCCGGAACGTGGCGCCGATTTCTGCGCGCCAGCCTTCGCTGCTCAGAGGCAGGGGCTTCAGGGCATGTGCGTCGTTCATGATTCACGCGCTGCCCATCTGAAGCGGACAGCCGGACCGGATAGGCGGACGTTGGTGGTGGTGGAAGGGCGATCTGCCGTGGCGCCGATGAAGACCGAAAATGTGCGGCATCCGCGCCACACAAACGAAAAGGGCGGCGCCGTGCGGCACCGCCCTTCGTTGGATCAGCCAGAGCTGAACGAAGCTTACTTGAGCTCGACGGTGCCGCCGGCTGCTTCGATCTTGCCCTTGATCTCTTCGGCTTCTGCCTTGTTGACGCCTTCCTTGAGAGCCTTCGGGGCGCTTTCGACCAGCGCCTTGGCTTCGGTCAGGCCCAGGCCGGTGATGGCGCGGACTTCCTTGATCACCTGGATCTTCTTGCCACCGTCACCGGTCAGGATGACGTCGAATTCGGTCTTCTCTTCAGCGGCGCCACCGGCGTCACCACCGCCAGCGGCGGGGGCAGCAACGGCAACAGCAGCGGCGGCGCTCACGCCCCACTCTTCTTCCAGTGCCTTGGCAAGCTCAGCGGCTTCCAGGACAGTCAGCTTCGACAGTTCTTCAACAAGCTTGGCGATATCGGCCATGATGTTTCACTCCATTTATGTGGCGGGGCGTCAGCCTTTTCCTTCGGCCCCGAATGTTTCGTCTCGCGAATGCGCGTCTTTTATGCGGCTTCCTTGGCGCCATAGGCACCAAACACGCGGGCCAGCTTGGCAGCCGGGGCATTGACGACCTGGGCAACCTTGGTTGCCGGGGCGTTGATGAGACCCACGATCTTGCCGCGCAGTTCGTCGAGGCTCGGCATCGAGGCAAGCGCCTTGACTCCGGCTTCGTCGAGCACCTGCGTACCCATCGAACCACCGACGATTTCCAGCTTGTCGTTCGACTTGGCGAAATCGACAGCAGCCTTGGCGGCTGCGACCGGGTCAGTCGACCAGGCCAGCGCGGTCGGGCCCGAGAGAAACTCTTCGAGGCCGACGTAATCGGTATCCTTCAGGGCGAGCTTGGCGAGACGGTTCTTCGCAACCTTGTAAGACGCACCTGCTTCCCGCATCTTCGAGCGCAGTTCGGTGGACTGGGCCACCGACATGCCGAGGTTGCGGGTGACAACCACCACGCCGACCTCTTTGAAGACGTCGTTGAGCTGGGCGACTGCGTCGGCTTTTTGCGAACGATCCATGCCATACTCCTTCAATTTGACCGCCCGGAATGGCTCCCGGATGGCCGGCTACGTTTGTCCATGCTGCGCGAAGCAACACGGGCGAGTCCGTTGATGGGGAAGGAGGATGCGGCAAAGCGCATCGGGTGGCCGCCATAAAGGAGGCCTGTAAATCTCTTTTCCCCGTCTAGGCTGGAAATTAAGACCGGCATATTCCGGTCACCAACTGTCTCGGACGGATGAACGGCAAAGCCAAAGAGGCCCACCGGTCGGGGTGGGCCTCTAGCGGAATTCGGCGATGAGTCAAGCTCGCATCGCGGTGTGGCCGGGGCCTATCCATCGGCCAGGCGGGCGCGGGCAGCCTTGATGGCGTCATCAAGCTGCGGCTCGGGGAAGTGCGGCTGGGCAAGCTCCATGATCCGCACTGCCGACGCCAGCATGGCGCGATCCTCGCCCGCTTCGATCGAGCGGTAATAGCCCCAGATCGCCACCAAGGGCACGTCAATCTTGCCGTCCTTGCGCGCCAGCGCGGTTTCCAGCGGAGCGGTGTTGCCCGAAATCGCCTCGGCGACCAGCGCCAGGCTGCGCTCGTCAGCCCATGGCTCGCGAGGTGCAGGACTGTGGCCGAGTGCGCGCATGACCGCATCGGCAGCCAGTCCGATCGAAAACGGGTTCTGCCCGGTTACCACGCGACCATCGGTCACGACATGGGGTAGCATCATCGGCGCCTCGCTGAATTCCGCACCCAGTTTGCGCAGTTCGCTTTCAAGCAGGAACGGGAAATGCGGGACCCATTTCTTGCCGAAGAGCGTTTCTTCTTCATCCGCAAAGCCAGTCAGCTTGCGGCCCTCCGCCCAGGCGGTGCCACTGGCAGTACGCATCCGGGCCAACACGGCCGGGCCATGGCAAACGGCGGAGATCACGCCGCCGCGTCGCTCGGTTTCGGCCAACAGGGACTGCAGGACCTGGCTGAACGGCAGGTCCATCATAGCGCCCTTGCCGCCAATCACCATGATGGCGCTGTATTGGCCGGCCATTTCCGGTTCGAGCCGCAGCGTGTTGGCGAGTTTCTCTCGCGCGGTGGGGTCGGCATTGAAGTCAGCATTGTAGGCTTTCTTGGGATCATACTCGTCGGCCACCACCGCCCCGCCTGTAGGGCTGGCAATATCGACCGCCATGCCGTTCTGCCGGAATACCAGCCACGCCTGCGTGAGTTCGTCCATCTCGAAACCGGGCTGGATATCGCCCGCCCCGCGCCCGTGACTGCTGACGACCAGCAGCACGCGCTGCGGCAATTCGGTCGGCGCGGCCGTTGGCGCCGGAGGCGCAGCCAGTACGGGAGTGACTGGAACGAGTGCAATCAACGCAAGGGGCAGAGCAGCAGACAGTCGAAACGACATTTCGGGTTTTCCTTTTTTGATGGGTGCGAAACTCCGCCCGGCGCCGTGGCAGGCGCCGGAGGAAGATTGCCGGTTGTGAAGTCGAGGTTGGTTGGCCGGGTCAGTCCGGCCGGTAGCCGAGCAGGTCGCCCGGCTGGCACTCCAGCTCGCGGCAGATCGCCTCAAGCGTAGAGAAGCGGATCGCCTTGGCCTTGCCGGTCTTGAGGATCGACAGGTTGGCGAGGGTCAGGCCCACGCGATCCGCGAGTTCGGTCAGCGTCATGCGCCGGGCATGGAGCAGGTCGTCGAGCTTGACCACGATGCCGGTTCCTTCTTCTGCGGGCATCACACGGTCCCTTCCAGGTCTGCGCGCATCGCCGCGCCGTGGCGGAATACGCGGGCGAGGATGAACAGGACGAGCGCGAGCAATAATCCTGTCAGCGAAAACTCCAGATCCGCTTCCACTGCAGTTGGCTGGAACTGGGTCATCATCCACGCAACGATCGCGATCAGCGGAAGTTTGCCGACTTCGATCGCCAGTGCAATCCAGCCCATCCGTGTCAGCCGGCTGGCATTGGCATCAATGAAGGGGTCTCCTTCGCCGACCGACAGGATGATGCGCCGTAGCAGGAAAAGGAAATAGCAGCCCAGTCCAAGTAGGCCGGCACTCAACGTCAGAGCGGTGATGGCAGCCATGGTTGCTTGCGCTACGCTGGCGGTAGCAGCATCAACCATTTCATCCGCGACGGCGGCGGGATCAATGAGCAGATAGGGAATCACTGCGAGGAGGACTGCCGCCACCAATGCCAGTATGACGATGACGAAAACGGTGAGGAAGTTGCCTGCCTTCAGCAGTCCATCATTCCGGAGCAAGCGGGTCATTTATCGAACTCCTTGATAGTCGATATTGATAATCAATAAATCAATGGCTCCCTTATTGTCAATCAATAATATTGAAAAACGATATGCCACTGATTGATAGGCGGCAAACGAGGAACCCCGCCACGCGCGGTTTGACAGTCCGGCATGGCATTCCTATATGCCCCTCAACCGCTCGCTTCGAGCAAGTCCGATTCATGCGCGGGATTCGGTCTTAAGGATGGAAGCAGCGGGTTCCATAATCGCGACGCAATTTGTGCTGCAGCAGCGCGCCGGGAAAGGTGCGCCCATCGCTGCGGCCTTTTCGCGTCCCTGATGTCGGAACCGATCATCGCGTGACCGTTTGAGTTCACGAATGCCGGCTACCCGGGTGGTGCCGGCCCAACAGACAAAGAGGCATTCCTCTCCATGGCGAGCAAAGCGAAGTCCCCCAAGCCGCAAGGCACGGCCAAGAAGCGCATCCGCAAGATCTTCGGCGATATCCACGAAGTGGTGCAGATGCCGAACCTGATCGAGGTTCAGCGCGAAAGCTACGAGCAGTTCCTGCGTTCGGACAAGAGCACCGGCTATGTTTCCGGCCTTGAAAAGACGCTGCGCAGCGTGTTCCCGATCCGCGACTTCGCCGGCACTGCCGAGCTCGACTTCGTGCATTACGAGCTGGAAGACCCAAAGTACGACACCACCGAGTGTCGCCAGCGCGGCATCACTTATGCCGCCCCGATGAAGGTGACGCTGCGCCTGATCGTGTTCGAGGTGGACCAGGAGACCGAGACCCGCTCCGTGCTCGATATCAAGGAGCAGGACGTGTACATGGGCGACATGCCGCTCATGACCGAGAATGGCACCTTCATCATCAACGGCACCGAGCGCGTTATCGTGTCGCAGATGCACCGTTCGCCTGGTGTGCTGTTCGACCATGACCGGGGCAAGACCCACAGTTCCGGAAAGCTGCTGTTCGCTGCCCGCGTGATCCCTTATCGCGGCAGCTGGCTGGACTTCGAATTCGACGCCAAGGACATCGTCAATGTCCGGATCGACCGCAAGCGCAAGCTGCCGGTCACTTCGCTGCTTTATGGCCTCGGCCTCGATGCCGAGCAGATCCTGCACTATTTCTATGACACCATCGTCTGGAAGCGCGCCAAGGATGGTTGGGAAATTCCTTTCGTGGCCGAGCAATGGCGCGGCCAGAAGCCGGCCTTCGCGCTGGTCGATGCCAAGACGGGCGAGGAAGTCTTCCCCGCCGGGCAGAAGATCAGCCCGCGCGCGGCCAACAAGGCCGAGAAGGACGGGCTGAAGACCCTTCTGCTGCCGACCGAAGAAATCGTCAGCCGTTATGCCGCCAATGACCTGATCGATGAAAAGACCGGCCGCATCTACATCGAAGCGGGCGACGAGATTACGCTCGAGCATGTCGAAACCTTCGATGCCGCCGGGATCGACCAGATCGAACTGCTCGACATCGACGAGGTCAACACCGGGCCGTGGATCCGCAACACGCTGAAGGTCGACAAGGCCGAGAACCGCGATGAAGGCCTCGAAGCGATCTACAAGGTAATGCGCCCGGGCGAGCCGCCGACGCTTGAAACCGCTGAGGCGCTGTTCGAAGGCCTGTTCTTCGATAACGAACGCTATGACCTGTCGGCCGTGGGCCGCGTCAAGCTCAACATGCGCCTTGGCCTCGATGCCGAAGACACCGTCACCACGCTGCGCAAGGAAGACATCCTAGCCGTGGTCAAGGAACTGGTCGGCCTGAAGGACGGCAAGGGCGAAGTCGACGATATCGACAACCTCGGCAACCGCCGCGTGCGTTCGGTCGGCGAACTGCTGGAAAACCAGTACCGAGTCGGCCTGCTGCGCATGGAGCGCGCCGTGAAGGAGCGCATGAGCAGCGTCGATGTTTCGACTGTCATGCCGAATGACCTGATCAACGCCAAGCCGGCTGTGGCCGCAGTGCGCGAGTTCTTCGGTTCCAGCCAGCTCTCGCAGTTCATGGACCAGACCAACCCGCTGTCGGAAGTCACCCACAAGCGCCGCGTTTCGGCGCTTGGCCCGGGCGGCCTTACCCGCGAGCGCGCCGGCTTCGAGGTGCGCGACGTGCACCCGACCCACTATGGCCGCATCTGCCCGATCGAAACGCCGGAAGGCCCGAACATCGGCCTGATCAACTCGCTCGCCAGCTTCAGCCGGGTGAACAAGTACGGCTTCATCGAAACACCCTACCGCAAGGTGGTGGACGGCAAGGTAACCGCCGAAGTGGTCTACCTGTCGGCGATGGAAGAGCAGAAGCACACCGTGGCGCAGGCCTCGGCCGAACTGAACGATGACGGCAGCTTTGCCGAGGAATTCGTTTCGGCCCGCCAGAATGGCGACTACTTCATGGCTCCGCGCGAGCAGATCACGCTGATGGACGTTTCGCCGAAGCAGCTGGTCTCGGTCGCCGCTTCGCTGATCCCGTTCCTGGAAAACGATGACGCCAACCGCGCGCTGATGGGTTCGAACATGCAGCGCCAGGCCGTGCCGCTGGTGCGCGCCGAGGCGCCGTTCGTCGGCACCGGGATGGAAGAGACCGTGGCCCGTGATTCGGGTGCCGCGATCGCTGCCTCGCGCGGCGGGATCGTCGACCAGGTTGACGCCACCCGTATCGTGATCCGTGCAATTGGTGATGTCGAACCCGGCCAGTCGGGCGTTGACATCTACACGCTGCAGAAGTTCCAGCGCTCGAACCAGAACACCTGCATCAACCAGCGTCCGCTGGTGAAGGTGGGTGACGTGGTCGAGGAAGGCGACATCATCGCCGACGGTCCGTCGACCGATCTCGGGGAACTGGCATTGGGCCGCAACAGCCTCGTCGCCTTCATGCCGTGGAACGGCTACAACTACGAGGACTCGATCCTGATCTCCGAACGCATCGTGAAAGACGACGTGTTCACCTCGATCCACATCGAGGAATTCGAGGTCATGGCCCGCGACACCAAGCTGGGCCCGGAAGACATCACCCGCGACATTCCCAACGTTGGCGAGGAAGCGCTGCGCAACCTCGACGAAGCGGGCATCGTTTACATCGGCGCCGAAGTGCATCCGGGCGATATCCTGGTCGGCAAGATCACGCCCAAGGGCGAAAGCCCGATGACGCCGGAAGAAAAGCTGCTCCGCGCGATCTTCGGCGAAAAGGCCAGCGATGTGCGCGACACCTCGCTCCGCCTGCCGCCGGGCGTGGCCGGTACGGTGGTGGAAGTGCGCGTGTTCAACCGCCACGGGATCGAGATCGATGACCGTACCCGCGCGATCCAGCACGAGGAAATCGAGCGCCTGCGCAAGGACGCGCAGGACGAGCGCGCGATCCTCAACCGTGCGACCTACAACCGTCTGAAGGACATGCTGCTGGGCCAGGTTGCCAGCGCAGCGCCCAAGGGCGTTAAGAAGGGCGTGACCATCGACGAAGCGCTGCTGGATGAGATCGAGCGCCACGAATGGTTCAAGTTCGCGGTGGCCGATGACAATCGCCAGGCGCAGATCGAAGCGGTCAAGAGCCAGTATGACGAAGCCGTCAAGGGCATCGATGACAAGTTCGAGGACCGCAAGGAGAAGCTCGAGCGCGGTGACGAACTGGCCCCGGGCGTGCTCAAGATGGTCAAGGTCTTCGTCGCGGTGAAGCGCAAGCTGCAGCCGGGTGACAAGATGGCCGGCCGCCACGGGAACAAGGGCGTCATCAGCCGCATCCTGCCGCAGGAAGACATGCCGTTCCTCGAAGACGGGACCCCGGTCGACATCGTGCTCAACCCGCTGGGCGTGCCTTCGCGCATGAACGTCGGGCAGATCTTCGAAACGCACCTGGGCATGGCAGCCCGCGGCCTCGGCCAGCAGGTCACTGCTGCGCTGGAGGAATGGCGCGCCGCCAATCCCGATCCGGAAGCGGCACAGCCGCCCCAGGCCGTCGTCGAAAAGCTCAAGGACGTCTACGGCGAGCAATACCACGCCGAGATCGAGGCGCGTTCGCCCGCCGAAATCGTCGAGCTGGCCGGCAACCTCACCAATGGCGTGCCGATGGGCACCCCGGTGTTCGACGGGGCGCGCGAAAGCGACGTGACGGCGATGCTGGAAAAGGCCGGGCTCGACAGTTCGGGCCAGGTCACGCTCTATGACGGGCGCACCGGCGAGGCGTTCGACCGCAAGGTCACCGTGGGCTATATCTATATGCTCAAGCTGCACCACCTGGTCGACGACAAGATCCACGCTCGCTCGATCGGCCCCTACTCGCTCGTTACCCAGCAGCCGCTGGGCGGCAAGGCGCAGTTCGGCGGCCAGCGCTTCGGCGAAATGGAGGTCTGGGCACTGCAGGCATATGGCGCAGCCTACACCCTGCAGGAAATGCTCACCGTCAAGTCGGACGACGTGGTCGGCCGTACCAAGGTCTACGAAGCTATCGTCAAGGGCGACGACACCTTCGAAGCGGGCATTCCGGAGAGCTTCAACGTGCTTGTGAAGGAAATGCGCTCGCTCGGCCTCAATGTCGAACTCAAGTCTTTGACCGACGAGAGCGACGAGGACGAATGGCCGGAGGCAGCGGAATAACAGGAGCGGGCCTTACCGGCCCCTCCTTTTCCGCCCCAGGATTTCACCCGTAAGGGAACACGAAAAATGAACGAACTGACCAAATTCACCAATCACCTGGCCAAGCCGGAAACCTTCGACCAGATCCAGATCGGCATTGCCTCGCCCGAGCGCATCCGTTCGTGGTCGTTCGGCGAGATCAAGAAGCCGGAAACGATCAATTACCGCACGTTCAAGCCTGAGCGTGACGGGCTGTTCTGCGCGCGCATCTTCGGCCCGGTGAAGGACTACGAGTGCCTCTGCGGCAAGTACAAGCGCATGAAGTACAAGGGCGTCGTCTGCGAAAAGTGCGGCGTCGAAGTGACCGTGACCAAGGTCCGCCGCGAGCGCATGGGCCACATCGAACTGGCCGCGCCGGTTGCGCACATCTGGTTCCTCAAGTCGCTGCCCTCGCGCATCGGCCTGCTGCTCGACATGCAGCTCAAGCAGCTCGAGCGCGTGCTCTATTTCGAGAACTACGTCGTGATCGAGCCGGGCCTGACGCCGCTGGAGAAGTTCCAGCTGCTGACCGAGGACGAGCTGCTCGAATACCAGGACGAATATGGCGAAGACGCCTTCAGCGCCGGCATCGGCGCCGAAGCGGTCAAGCATATGCTGATGGATCTCGACCTTGAGAGCGAGCGCGAACAGCTGCTGGAAGAACTCGCGACCACCAAGTCCGCGCTCAAGCCCAAGAAGATCATCAAGCGCCTGAAGGTCGTCGAGAGCTTCATCGAATCCGGCAACCGCCCGGAATGGATGATCCTCGAAGTGATCCCGGTCATTCCGCCCGAACTGCGCCCGCTGGTGCCGCTCGACGGTGGCCGCTTCGCGACTTCGGACCTCAACGATCTCTATCGCCGCGTCATCAACCGTAACAACCGTCTGAAGCGCTTGATCGAGCTGCGCGCGCCGGACATCATCGTCCGCAACGAAAAGCGCATGCTGCAGGAAGCGGTTGACGCGCTGTTCGACAACGGCCGCCGCGGCCGTGTGATCACCGGCGCCAACAAGCGCCCGCTCAAGTCGCTGTCCGACATGCTCAAGGGCAAGCAGGGCCGCTTCCGCCAGAACCTGCTCGGCAAGCGCGTCGACTATTCGGGCCGTTCGGTGATCGTGACCGGTCCTGAGCTCAAGTTGCACCAGTGCGGCCTGCCCAAGAAGATGGCGCTCGAACTGTTCAAGCCGTTCATCTACGCTCGCCTCGATGCCAAGGGTCTGTCGATGACCCTGAAGCAGGCCAAAAAGTGGGTCGAGAAGGAGCGCAAGGAAGTCTGGGACATCCTGGATGAAGTGATCCGCGAGCATCCGGTCCTGTTGAACCGCGCACCGACGCTCCACCGCCTGGGCATCCAGGCGTTCGAGCCGGTGCTGATCGAAGGCAAGGCAATCCAGCTGCACCCGCTGGTCTGCGCCGCCTTCAACGCCGACTTTGACGGTGACCAGATGGCCGTGCACGTCCCGCTGAGCCTTGAGGCGCAGCTGGAAGCGCGCGTGCTGATGATGAGCACCAACAACATCCTCTCGCCGGCCAACGGCAAGCCGATCATCGTGCCTTCGCAGGACATGGTGCTGGGCCTCTATTACCTCTCGATGGAACGCCAGGAAAAGACGCCTGAGTTCATCGAGGAAAAGGACGGCACCAAGATCGAGAAGCTGCCGCGCTTTGCCGATATGGCCGAAGTGCACCAGGCGCTGGAAACCAAGGCGGTTACGCTCCACACCCGCATCATCGCCCGCGTTCCGCAGGCCGATGAAAGCGGCAAGGTGGAGATGAAGCGCTTCGTCACGACGCCGGGCCGCATGCTGATCGGCGAATGCCTGCCGAAGAACCACAAGGTTCCCTTCGACATCGTCAACCGCCTGCTGACCAAGAAGGACATCGGCGACGTGATCGACGAGGTCTATCGCCACACCGGCCAGAAGGATACGGTGCTGTTCGCTGACGCGATCATGGTGCTGGGCTTCCGCCACGCGTTCAAGGCGGGCATTTCCTTCGGCAAGGATGACATGATCATCCCGGCCGAGAAGGACGGGCTAGTCGAACAGACCAAGGCGCTGGTTGCTGACTATGAGCAGCAGTACCAGGACGGCCTGATCACCCAGCAGGAAAAGTACAACAAGGTGATCGATGCCTGGAGCCGTTGCGGTGACCAGGTGGCGGACGCGATGATGGAGAAGATCAAGGCGCAGCCGATCGGCGACGACGGCAAGGAAGCCCAGATCAACTCGATCTACATGATGAGCCACTCGGGCGCCCGTGGTAGCCCGGCGCAGATGAAGCAGCTCGCCGGCATGCGCGGCCTGATGGCCAAGCCGTCGGGCGAGATCATCGAAACCCCGATCATCTCGAACTTCAAGGAAGGCCTGACCGTCCTTGAATACTTCAACTCGACCCACGGCGCCCGCAAGGGCCTGGCCGACACCGCGCTCAAGACGGCGAACTCGGGTTACCTGACCCGCCGCCTGGTTGACGTGTCGCAGGACTGCGTGATCGTGGAAGAGGATTGCAAGACCGAAAACGCGCTGGAAATGCGTGCGATCGTTCAGGGCGGTTCGGTGATCGCCTCGCTGGGTGAGCGTATCCTTGGCCGAACCGTGGCTGAAGACCTCGTCAATGCGAAGACCGGCGAAGTCATCGTTGCGGCGGGCACGCTGCTCGACGAGCCGATGGTCAAGGCGATCGAGGAAGCCGAAGTTCAGTCAGCCAAGATCCGCAGCCCGCTGGTCTGCGAAGCGGCCCAGGGCGTCTGCGCGACCTGCTATGGCCGTGACCTTGCCCGCGGTACGCCGGTGAATATCGGTGAAGCGGTTGGCGTGATCGCGGCGCAGTCGATCGGTGAGCCGGGTACCCAGCTGACCATGCGTACCTTCCACATCGGCGGTGCGGCGCAGCTCAACGAAACCAGCCACCTCGAGGCGATTTCGGACGGCACCGTGGTCTATCGCGACATGCCGACCATTACCGACAAGAAGGGCCGGATCCTGTCGCTTGCCCGCAACGGCGAGATCGCCGTGGTCGACGCCGAAGGGCGCGAGCGCGCGATCCACAAGGTGCCATACGGCACCGTGCTGATGCACAAGGATGGCGGCAAGGTGAAGGAAGGTGACCGGCTGGCGGAGTGGGATCCGTTCACCCTGCCGATCATCACCGAACAGTCGGGCGTGGTGAAGTACCAGGACCTGGTCGAAGGCACGACGCTGGAAGAGCGGGTCGACGAAGCGACCGGCATCGCCCAGCGCGTCGTCACCGAAAACCGCGCCACCGGCCGCAAGAAGAAGGAAGATCTGCGTCCGCGCCTCACCCTGCTGGGCGAGGAAGGTGGCAAGAAGGGCGAGGAAACCGAAGCGCAGCGCTACATGCTGGCTCCGGGCACCACGCTCTCGGTTACCGACGGCCAAACGGTCGAAGCGGGTGACATCCTTGCCCGTGCTTCGCGTGAAGCCGCCAAGACGCGTGACATCACCGGCGGTCTGCCGCGTGTTGCCGAGCTGTTCGAGGCGCGCATGCCGAAGGACGTCTCGGTGATCGCCAAGATCTCCGGCAAGATCGAATTCGTTCGCGAATACAAGGCGAAGCGCAAGATCGCGATCGTTCCGGAGGAGGGAGATCGCGTCGAGTACCTGATCCCCAAGACCAAGGTGATCGACGTGCAGGAAGGCGACTTCGTGAAGAAGGGCGATACGCTCATCTCCGGTTCGCCCAACCCGCATGACATCCTGGAAGTGCTGGGCGTGGAAGCGCTGGCCGAATATCTCGTCGACGAGATCCAGGAAGTCTATCGCTTGCAGGGCGTGAAGATCAACGACAAGCACATCGAGGTGATCGTTCGCCAGATGCTGCAGAAGGTTGAGATCACCGACGGCGGCGACACCGTGCTGCTGCCGGGCGAACAGGTTGACCTTGAAGAGATGAACGAAGTGAATGCCAAGCTCGCCAAGGGCAAGCAGCCGGCGCAAGGCACGCCGATCCTGCTGGGCATCACCAAGGCCTCGCTGCAGACCCGCAGCTTCATCTCGGCCGCATCGTTCCAGGAAACCACTCGCGTGCTGACGCAGGCGGCGGTCGAAGGGAAAAAGGACACGCTGATCGGTCTCAAGGAGAACGTGATCGTGGGCCGCCTGATTCCGGCTGGCACCGGTGCGGGCATGAACCGCATGCGGGTGACCGCGTCGAGCCGCGATGCGGCGCTGCGCGCAGCGTGGAAGAAGCAGCAGGAAGCACTCACCGCTTCCGGCCAGTCAGAGCCAGAACCCGCAGCCGACGCCATCCCTTCGGAAGAAGCGATGAAGGCCGCGATGGCTGCGGCAGCCGCAGCTCCGGCGGAGAGCGGCGAGGAGTAATCCGCACCGCATCAGCCACTGCTGGCAGCCAAAAGCCCCGCTGGAGCGTATCGCTCCGGCGGGGTTTTCCTTGCCGGCGGCCGCGCGAATATGGATTATTCGCTATTGCGAATTAGTTGCAATAAATCTATCCTGCCATCAGTCTGGTAAGGATAGATGTACAATGGCAGCGAAGAAACCAGAAGGATCGGTCCAGCCGCAGGAATGGATCAGGCGGCTCAGGCAGTCACCTTACATCTCCGGCCAGCACCCGGTGTCCGCGCGTTTCATCTACTCGCTTCGCCTGGTTGCTATTCATCGCCGGGCCGGCAGGGACCCCACCGCGGAACTGGCGACGCGGCTTGGCAGCGTTGCAGTGGCGGTCAAGTCGCTGCAACTGATCGAAGGGCTGTGCAGGGCCTGGCCTGAACCGATCAACCTCAACCGCTTCTGCTGCCACGCGCTCAGCCATGACGAAGCCACAATCTCGGCGATGGTCGATGCAGCCTGGCGCAATCGCCCCGGCGAATTCACGGACCAGCTGGCTGGCCTGATGCGGCCCGACCGGATCGACCGCCTCTGGTCTGACGCGATCGAGCTGGTCGCGAGCGAGGCGGCGCGCGCCTGAAGTTTTCCCAGCTTGTCGCAAATGCCCCGGCAAGCTACCGCGCAGCCCATGACCATCACCCGTTTCGCGCCGTCCCCCACCGGCCGCCTGCACGTCGGCAACATCCGCACCGCGCTCCACAACTGGATGCTCGCCAAGAAACTTGGCGGGCGCTTCATGCTGCGCATCGATGACACCGATGCCGAACGCAGCCGCGAGGAATATGTCGAGGCTATCCGCGCCGATCTCGCCTGGCTGGGCATCACACCGGACGGCGAGGAACGCCAGTCTGCGCGGCTGGAGCATTACGAGGCAGCCTTCGCCGCGCTCAAGGCGGCCGGGCGCGTCTATCCCTGTTTTGAGACCGCGCAGGAGCTCGATCTGAAGCGCAAGGTGCTGCTCGGCCGCGGACTGCCGCCGATCTACGATCGCGGGGCACTGCAACTGACCGAAGCCGAGCGCGCAGCCAAGGAAGCCGAAGGCATCGCACCGCACTGGCGTTTCAAGCTCGACCATGACGAACCGATCGCGTGGGAAGACGGGATTCGTGGGCCACAGAAATTCGATCCCGCGCAGCTTTCCGATCCGGTGATCCGCCGCGCGGACGGTAGCTGGCTCTATATGCTTCCCAGCGCGGTCGACGATGTCGAAATGGGCGTGACAAATGTTCTGCGCGGCGAAGACCATGTCTCGAACACCGCCGTGCAGATCCAGATGTTCACGGCCATGGGTGCCAAGCCGCCTGTCTTCGCCCACGAGGCGCTGCTGGTTGGCAAGGAAGGCAAACTGTCGAAACGGCTCGGCTCGCTCGGCTGCGACGCCTTCCGCGACAAGGGCATCGAGCCGGAAGCGCTCGTCGCCTTGCTCGCGCGGCTTGGCACGTCGCTGCCGGTGGAACCGATTGCGGATCGCGGCACACTGATCGATAGCTTCGATCTTGCGACCTTCGGCCGCGCTCCGGCGAAGTTCGAAGATGCCGAGCTTGAACGGATCAACACCGCCATCGTCCACCAGATGGATTTCGCCAGCGTGCAGCACCGCTTGCCGCAGGGTATCGACGAGGCCGGCTGGCATGCGATCCGGCCGAACCTGGCGACGGTGCACGACGCCAATGAGTGGTGGCGGCTGGTCACCGGCCCGATCGACCGGGTCGAATTCTCGGGTGAGGATCGCGCCTATTTGGCTGAGGCGGCGCAGGCACTGCAGTGGAGCGAAGACCCCTGGCACGCCCTTACTTCGACCTTGAAGGAAAGCACCGGCCGCAAGGGCAAGCCGCTGTTCCTGCCGTTGCGCCAGGCGCTGACGGGCATGGACCATGGTCCGGACATGGCGGAATTGCTGCCGCTGATCGGCGAGGCCGAGGCGCGCGCGCGGCTGGAGCGGGCGGCACACGGCTGATTTCGAGGGCCAGCCGGGCCAGTAACCCGGCGTAAACCATATTCCTCAACCAAAAATCCGCCATGCTCGGTACAGGACTGGCAAGCCTGCTGCGTTACTCAGGGGCAAGCACAAACGGGGCAAGCAGGAGCTCGGCGATGGAGCGCAGGCAAAGTGATCGGTTCAAGGCAAACTATACGGCAGAGGTGCGTTATCGCTCTGGCCGCAAGCTTGTGTTGCCGGTGCTCGACATCAGTTTGGGCGGCTGCATGGTCGATGCCGGGGCGTGGTCGATCCGCCCGGGTGAACTGCTTTCAGTGAAGCTGCCTGGCCTGGGTTTCCAGCCGGCCGAGTTGGTCTGGATCGAGGACCAGCGCGCCGGGATCGTGTTCGAGGAACCGCTGTACGAGCCCACGCTGGAGCATCTGGCCGCTCTCGCGGCTTAAGCCAATTTAACCGCCGTGCCGGTCGAGCTCGTCACCGGTCAGCGTCACCACATGCAGCAGGTTCGTTGCCCCCGGCGTGCCAAAGGGTACGCCCGCAAGCGCGATCAGCTTGCTGCCTGCCTTGCCGAAACCATGGCGCAGCGCCATCCGCTTGCCCTTGGCGATCATCTCTTCAAAACTGCCGATGTCCTTGGTGTGGACCGCATGCGCGCCCCATAGCAGCGCCACGCGCCGTGAAGTCTTGATCGAGGGCGTGAGGACCAGCATCGGGGTATCAGGTCGCTCGCGCGCCACGCGCCGCGCGGTCGAGCCGGATGAGGTAAACACGGTGATCGCGCTGATCGCAACCGTGTCGGAGATCGTCATGCAGGCATGCGCCAGCGCATCGGCGGTGGTGGCGTCAGGCGGCGTTTCAAGGAAGCGCACGCGGCCGCGGTAATCGTCACTGCGTTCCACCTGGACGGCGATCTTGTCCATCATGGTGACAGCTTCTTCGGGCCATTCGCCTGCCGCGGTTTCGGCTGAGAGCATGACCGCGTCCGCCCCGTCATAAACCGCATTGGCCACGTCGGACACTTCGGCGCGGGTCGGGGTCGGGCTTTCGATCATCGATTCCAGCATTTGCGTCGCCACGATCACCGGCTTGCCTGCGGTGCGCGCGGCATTGACGATCTTTTTCTGCAGCGGCGGAACTTCCTGCGGCTCCAGCTCCACGCCCAGATCGCCGCGCGCAACCATGATCCCGTCGGACATCTCGATGATTTCAGCCAAGCGGCGCACCGCCATCGGCTTCTCGATTTTGGCGCACAGGCCGATCCCCGGCGTCATCAGCTTGCGCGCTTCGGCCAGGTCTTCCGGGCGCTGCACGAAGCTGAGGCCGATCCAGTCGACGCCCTGTTCGACCGCGAAGGCCAGGTCCCTGCGGTCCTTTTCGGTCAGCGCCGGGATCGGCACTTCGGCATCGGGCACGTTCACGCCCTTGCGGTCGGAAATGACTCCGCCGACTTCAGCCGAGCACAGGATCTCGTCATCACGGGCCTTGATCACCTTCAGGCGAATCTTGCCGTCGTTGATCAGCAGCCGCTGGCCTTTCTCAAGGATGCCGAACAGCTCCGGATGCGGCAGGCACACGCGGTTCTCGTCGCCCGGCTCCGAGTTGCGATCAAGCGTGAAATGCCCCGAATGGCGGATGACCGCCTGCCCGTCCCTGAAGGTGCCGACCCGCAATTTCGGGCCCTGCAGGTCTGCGAGGATCGCGATCGGGCGGTTGAATTCCTTTTCCAGCGCGCGGATCGCGGCGATGGTTTCGCCGTGAACCGCATGCTCGCCATGGCTCATGTTGACGCGGAAAGCGTCAGCCCCGGCCTTGAGCAGGCGGCGCAGCATGTCGGGCGAACGGCTGGCGGGGCCGATAGTGGCGAGGATCTTGACCTTCCGGTCCCGTGGCATGAATTTGGGCGGATTGAGCCGGTTGTTTGCGGGCTTGGACATGGCGACGTGCTATGACACAGATGTGTTGCAACTCAAGGAATAGGTTCAGATGGATACGAATTCAGGTGATGCGCTGGATCAGCTAGACGACGCTGTGGCAGCAGCCGCCTTCCGCCGGCTGGTGCGGCATTTGCGCCACCGTCACGATGCGCAGAACATCGAGCTGATGGGGCTGGCGGGGTTTTGCCGCAACTGCCTGGCGGACTGGATCCGCGATGCCGGATACGCCGGTGACAAGGAGGCTGCGCGTGAACTGATCCATGGCATGCCGACGGCAGAGTGGAAGGCAACGCGCCAGAAACCCGCTACCGATGAGCAGCTGGCGGCGATGGCAGCGAGCATCGCGAAAAACGCATGAGGATAATCGCCGCGGCGGGTTCACGCCGCGCTGGCGGCTGGCTATCGAACGCCCAACCGATTCTCATTGCATTGGAGCTGATACGATTATGGCTGAAGCCACCGACGACCGCCTGCGCCTGCTGATCGAGCGCATCGAACGCCTCGAAGAAGAAAAGAAGGGCATCGCCGACGACATCCGCGACGTCTATGCCGAAGCCAAGGCGGTCGGCTATGACACCAAGATCATGCGCCAGATCGTCCGCCTCAGGAAGATGAAGCCTGACGACCGCGCGGAAATGGAAATGGTGCTGGACACCTACAAGGCAGCGCTCGGCCTGGCATGAGCACCTGATCAACAAGGAGAACCTGAATGGCCGGACCCTGGAAAGACGCGCGCGGGATCATCGTTACCACCACCCCCACCATCGAAGGGCGGCCGATCCAGGAATACCTTGGCATCGTGACCGGTGAAGTGATCGTGGGCGCGAACATCTTTCGCGACCTGTTCGCCAATATCCGCGACATCGTGGGCGGGCGTTCGGGCAGCTATGAGCGGATCCTGGCCGAAGCGCGCCAGCAGGCGATCGAAGAGCTGCAGGCCGAATGCGGTTCGCGCGGCGGTAATGCTGTGGTCGGCGTCGATCTCGATTACGAGGTGATCGGGGACACCGGGTCGATGCTGATGGTTTCGGCCAGCGGGACTGCGGTCAGGATCTGATTGTGCTGGCCGTCAAACGGCTGGCTACTGGCGATATCGCCGCATTCCGGGCGATGAACGCGCTGTTTGCCGAGGTATTCGCGATGGAACGGGAGTATCTCGGTGCCCCGCCTGACGATACCTATGTTGCGCGCTGGCTCGCCGATCCTCGCAACATTGCGATCGTGGCCGAAAGCCGTGGCGAGACCATCGGTGCGCTCGCCGGATATAAATGGCCTAAATTTGAGCAGGCGCGCAGCGAGCTCTATATCTACGATCTGGCGGTGCGTGAGAGCGACCGGCGCCGGGGTATTGCCACTGCACTGATCGAGGAGATGCGGCGCATTGCGCGCGAGGTGGGCGCCTGGACAGTGATCGTGCAAGCGGATGTGTTCGAGGAGGACGAGCCCGCGCGTGCGCTCTATCGCAAATACGCCTTCGAAGAGATCATGGCGCATCATTTCGACATCCGGCCCTGATCGGCTGTCCAATTGAGTGATTGCCCGGGTTGTCATGGCCTCCTACGCGCCCGCCATGACTCAAACTAACCCCCCGAAGTCAGCGCGAGGCGCTTTGTAGCATCCGACGGGCTGGTGCTGGTCGGCGATGTCGGCGGGCCGGAAGACGCTCCGCTTGTCCTGCTGATGCACGGCGGAGGACAGACGCGCCACAGCTGGGCAGGGGCGATGCGATCGCTGGTCGGCGCGGGCTACCGCGTCGTCAATCTTGATGCGCGCGGGCATGGGGAAAGCGAGTGGTCGCCGACCCGCGCCTATACGATCCATGACCGGATCAAGGATATTCATGCGGTGGTGGACGGCTGCGGCACACCCTATGCGCTGGTCGGCGCCTCGATGGGCGGGCTATCCTCGATTCACGCAGTGGGCGAGGGTCTTTCCCCTTCGGCGATAATTTTGGTCGATATCGTCCCAGACATGGAGCCCAAGGGGGTGGAGCGGATCGTCGGCTTCATGATCGCGCATCATGGCGGTTTTGCGAGCCTTGAAGAAGCGGCCGATGCGGTCGCGGCCTATTACCCCGAACGCCCGCGCCCGAAGGACCCCGGTGGGCTGATGAAGAACCTGCGGCGGCGCGACGACGGACGGCTTTACTGGCACTGGGACCCGGTGATGTTCGGGGTTGAAGACCCCAGCGCATTCCACGAACCCCTGCAACGCTCGACGCTGACGCTGGGCGAACGGCCTGAGGTACCGGTGCTGGTGGTGCGCGGCAAACTCAGCGATATCGTGTCGGATGCCAGCATCGCGTCGTTCCAGGCAAAGGTGCCGCATGCGGAAACAGTCGATGTCAGCGGCGCGGGTCATATGGTGGCGGGCGATAAGAACGATGCTTTCAACGCAGCGGTGATCGGCTTCCTCGCCCGGCACATGCCGCTAGGTGGCTGACACGGTAGCCAGCGCCACCAGCCCCAGGATCAAGCCGTTGTGCAGCGCATGCAGCGTAATGCTCGACCATAAGCCATAGTGCACGCGCAGGTAACCGAGGATCGCCCCGAGCACGAATTGCGGCAGCACCAGCGGCAGCAGGACCGCCAGATTGCCTTCGTCGAAGTTGAGCAAGTGGATTGATGCGAAGGCCAGCGTGCTGAGCCAGAACAGCAGCGGAAAGATCGCCCGGAACCAGCGATAGGGCGGGTGGCGGCGGAACAGGAAAATGACAGCGATCGCTGCAACAATGCCTGCAACCCCGATCCAGAAGATTGGGTCGAGCTGTTCGAACGTCTTGGCATTGGTGACGACCCATTGCATGCCCAGCAGGCTGGCAATCAGGAACGCCGTGCTCAAGACCGCGCCGGGCCTGCCGGACAGCCACCAGCGGAACAAGATCTCCTCGCCGATCGGCGCCAACACCACTACCGCCAGCGCGAGCTGAAGATCGATCTCGACACCTGCCAGCGCAGTCTTGGGAATGTCCACCCCTACAGCAAGGGCGAGGACTGCAACCGACAACAGCACCAGCATCAGCGTCAGGTCCAGTGCCAGCATTCGCAAAATCGCACGTAGTCCGGCTGGCCCCGGCTGCATGGCGCGCTCAGGAAGCAGCGGGCGTTTGACAAAACCGAGGAAGTTGCCCCATTCGGCGCGCGCATTGGCGAGCGCAGGAAGGCTTGTGGTTTCACGCGTCATGCGGCTAATGCGACCCCCGATTCCCACCATTTCGATTTGCGAAGCGACAAACCATGGCAGGCCATTCCAAATTCAAGAACATCATGCATCGCAAGGGCGCGCAGGACAAGAAGCGCTCGGCGATGTTCTCCAAGCTCTCGCGCGAGATCACCGTTGCGGCCAAGATGGGCATGCCCGATCCCGACATGAACCCGCGCCTGCGCCTGGCGGTCAACGCGGCCAAGGCGCAGTCGATGCCGAAGGACAATATCCAGCGCGCAATCGACAAGGCGAGCATGGCCGGCGGCGAGGATTATGAAGAGGTCCGCTACGAAGGCTACGGCCCGGGCGGCGTCGCGCTGATCGTTGAAGCGCTGACCGACAACCGCAACCGTACCGCCACCAACGTCCGCACCGCTTTCAGCAAGAACGGCGGCAACCTTGGCAGCGAAGGCTCCGTCAGCCACGGGTTCGAACGCAAGGGCCTGATCGAATATCCGGCGAGCGCGGGCGACGAGGATACGGTGCTCGAAGCCGCGATCGAAGCCGGCGCAGACGATGTCGAAAGCAGCGAGGACGGGCACACGATCTGGACCGCAGCAGACGATCTGCATGCCGTCGCCAGCGCGCTTGAAGGCACGCTGGGCGAGGCAGAAAGCGTCAAACTGGCGTGGAAGCCGAACATCACCGTCGAGATGGATGAAGCGGGCGCGAGCACGCTGCTCAAACTGGTCGATACGCTGGACGACGATGACGACGTCCAGACCGTGTGGGGCAATTACGAGATCAGCGACGAGATCATGGAGAAGATAGGCTGATCATCCTCGGCCTCGATCCTTCGCTCAGCTGCACCGGCTGGGGCCTGATCCGGGCAGAGGGTTCGCGGATCGCGCATATTGCCAATGGCGAAGTGAAGACCGATGCGAAGGCGCCAATCGCCGAGCGCCTGCATCATTTGCACGATGCGATCCGCGCCGTAATCGGCGCCCATGCGCCCGATCGCGCGGCGGCGGAGGAAATCTTCGTCAACAAGAACCCGCAATCGACGCTCAAGCTGGCGCAGGCACGCGGCGCAGTGCTGGCGGCCTGTGCGGCGGGCGGGTTGCAAGTCAACGAACACGCTGCGCGGCTGGTCAAGAAGTCGGTCGTCGGCACTGGCGGGGCGGACAAGGCGCAAGTGCAGGCGATGCTCAAGGTGCTGCTGCCGGGTGCCGTGATCGCGGGGGCAGACGCCGCTGACGCACTGGCCGTGGCTATCGCCGATGCGCATTTGGGTAGTAACCCTTGATCCGTTCGGGCTGAGCTTGTCGAAGCCCGGTACTTTCATTTAGCGCGTGGGTTGAGAAGAAAAGCGGCCCTTCGACAAGCTCAGGGCAAACGGAGATTGGTTCGTGATCCACCTTTACGGCATTCCCAACTGCGACACGGTCAAGAAGGCGCGCAGCTGGCTGGAGGCGAGGGGCCTCGAATACATCTTTCATGACTACAAAAAGGAAGGTGCCGATCCTGCGCGAGTGGCCAACTGGGTGGAAGCCAAGGGCCTAGACCTGGTCCTGAACCGGCGCGGCACCACCTTCCGCAAGCTGAGCGATGCGGACAAGGCGGCCATCGGTTCCGGCGGCGCTGTGTCCGTGATGGTTCAGCAGCCTTCGCTGATCAAGCGCCCGGTGGCCGAACATGACGGGGGGATTCTGGTGGGGTTCAAGCAAGCCGAGTGGGAAGCAGTCCTTTAAATGGCGTCGGGGCCCCAGCCGCCATTGTCCGGAGCGCTATTGCCCGTCATCGCGCCGGCCTGGCTGTCCGTCGCGCGCATCAAATTATCCTTGATTTCCACGATATCGTAACCGGCACTCCACATGCCGACGATAAAGATCAAGGTCAAAAGGAGCAGCTTCTTGAACATGACGCGTGACGATATCGGGAACAGGGCTAACGGCTGGTTAAAGTGTGGGCTGATTGCGCTGGTAACCCTGATTTCCTTCGGGATGGCGCTTCCGGCTGCGGCAGAGCCAGCGGACATGCTGGTTATTGCGCATCGCGGGGCCAGTGCCGAACGGCCCGAGCACACGCTGGCGGCCTACGAACTCGCGATCGAACGCGGGGCCGATTACATCGAGCCGGACCTGGTCGTGACCAAGGATCTGGCGCTGGTCTCGCGCCACGAAAACGAGCTGTCGGAGACGACCGATGTCGCATCGCGCGAGGAATTCGAAGACCGGCGGCGCGACAAGACGATCGACGGCCAGCGCGTGGCCGGCTGGTTCGCGGAAGACTTTACGCTGGCCGAATTGCGCACACTGCGCGCGAAAGAGCGGATTGCGGCGATCCGCCCGGCCAATGCGCGCTATGACGGGCTTTACCACGTGCCAACCCTGGCGGAGATCGTGAAGCTGGTCCGGGCCAAGGAAGCGGAGACGGGGCGCCGGATCGGCCTCTACCCCGAGCTCAAGCATCCCGATTTCCTGCTGCAGGAAGCCGGGATCGACATGGTCGATCTGCTGCTGAAGGAATTGCGCGACCTGGGCATTACCGATGCCGATCCGGTCTACATCCAGAGTTTCGAGGTCGGGGTGCTCCAGCGCCTCAACCAGCGCAGTGATTTCAAGCTGGTGCAATTGGTCAAGCCCGAGGACGGCCCGGCTGACGAGCCGTCAATGCGCTATGCCGACATGGTCACCCCAACTGGCCTCGAGGAAGTCGCGAAATATGCCGACGCGATTGGCGCGCATATCGAATTGATCCTGAATCCGGATGGCTCGCCCACTTCGCTGGTCGCCGATGCCAGGGCGAACGGGCTGGATGTACACGCCTGGACGTTGCGACCGGAAAACGTGTTCCTGCCTGCGCCCTTGCGATCAGCGGGCGGCGATGCAGCGCGCGGCAATATGGCGGCGCTCAAGGAAATGCTCCGCCGCGCCGGTGTGAGCGGAGTCTTCACAGACGATCCGAAAGGCGCGCGTTAGGCTTGCGCGCGGGTCGCGGTGAAGATGTAGTTCAGCGAAAGGTCAGTGTCCGATAAGTGCAGCCCCTTGCCCGGGCGCCAGGCGATGCCACGCGGGGTACCCATGGTCATGCCCGCTTCGGCCAGCAGGTCACCCACTTCCTCGGGCGTGACGAAATCTTCCCAATGGTGCGTGCCGCGCGGGACGTAGCCGACGCGCTCGGCTGCCTCGACCAGCAACAGGCGGCTTGCGGCGGTGCGGTTGGGGGTCGACATCACCAGCAGGCCGCCGGGCGCGAGGCTTGCCGCAATCTGTCCAAGGAACGCGCGCTTGTCGGCGACATGCTCCACCACTTCAAACGAAGTGACCAGGTCGAAGGTGCCGAGATCCAGGTGCGCCAACTCGCCCGCCAAATAGCGGATATCGAGCCCCGCTGCCTGCGCATGCGCTACAGCAACGCCCACATTCTCTACCGACGCGTCAACTCCTGTTACATTCGCGCCCAGTCGCGCCATCGGTTCGCACACCAGCCCCGCGCCGCAGCCAACGTCGAGCGCGCTCTTGCCCGCCAGCGGCCGCGCGGCGCGGATATCGCCGCCCCAGTGCAGGTCGACCGCTTCGCGCAGGAAGGCGAGGCGCACCGGATTGACCTGGTGCAGCGAGGCCATCGGCCCCTTCGCATTCCACCACTCGCGCGCGAGCGAGGAAAAATGTGCCGCTTCCTCTGGGCGGATGGTTACATTTGTGACATTTGCCTTTGCCATTCGCCACCCCTAACAGCGCGCGGGGATTCGGACCAGCTAGGAGCAAAAGTACCTTGGCACGTATCGTGATGAAATTCGGCGGCACCTCGATGGCGGGGTCCGAGCGCATTCGTCGCGTGGCGAATATCGTGCGCAAGCAGCAGGCCGCCGGGCACGAAGTTGCAGTGGTCGTTTCGGCCATGGCGGGCGAGACCGACCGCCTGGTCAATTTCTGCCGCGAAGCCAACGCGCTCTATGATCCCGCCGAATATGATGTGGTCGTATCCAGCGGCGAGCAGGTGACGAGCGGCCTTTTGGCGCTGACGCTGCAATCGATGGGTTGCAAGGCGCGCAGCTGGCTTGGCTGGCAGCTGCCTGTGCGCACCGTTGAAGCCCATGCCAAGGCACGGATTGACTCAATCGATTCGGATGCGCTTGTAGCGTCAATGAAGGCGGGCGAGATCGCTGTGATCCCCGGCTTCCAGGGCCTGGCGGCGGATGGAAGGGTGACCACGCTGGGGCGCGGTGGATCGGATACTTCGGCAGTCGCGGTGGCTGCGGCGATCGATGCCGACCGCTGCGACATCTACACCGATGTCGACGGGGTCTACACCACTGACCCGCGCATCGTTGCCAAGGCGCGCAAGCTCAAGGCGGTGACCTATGAGGAAATGCTTGAGCTCGCTTCGGTTGGGGCGAAAGTGCTGCAGACTCGTTCGGTCGGGCTCGCGATGAAGGAAGGGGTGCGGGTACAGGTGCTCTCGAGCTTCCTGGGCGATGACGCTATCCCCGCCGATGAACTGCCCGGCACGATGATCGTGTCGGATGAGGAAATGGATCAACTAGTGGAGAACGGCGACATGGAACGCCAGCTCGTAACCGGTATCGCGCATGACAAGAACGAAGCGAAGGTGATCCTGACCCGCGTTCCCGACAAGCCGGGCGCGGTGGCCAATATCTTCGAGCCGCTGGCGCAGGCCGCGATCAACGTCGACATGATCATCCAGAACGTTGGCCGCGACAAGGGCGAGACGGACGTGACGTTCACCGTGCCGCAGGCCGACCTCGCGCGCGCGCAGGCGCTGCTTGAGGACAAGCGCGAGGTGATCGGCTACAACCGTATCATCACTGACAGCAAGATTGCCAAGATCAGCGTGGTGGGCGTGGGCATGAAGAGCCATGCCGGCGTTGCCAGCACCATGTTCCGCGCGCTGTCCGATCGCGGGATCAACATCCAGGCGATCTCGACTTCCGAGATCAAGGTTTCGGTGATGATCGACGAGGACGAGACCGAGCTGGCGGTGCGCGTATTGCACACCGCCTATGGTCTCGATGCGAAGGGCGAAGCCGCCTGACGCGGCGCTATTCGATCATCGACAGCACGAAATCGTTGCTGGGGCGCTGGCGATAGTCGGCTGAGACAAACTTGGCGGTTATCGTGCCGTCAGGCGCCAGTATCAGCACGCTGGCACGCGGTACGCCATGCGCGAAATGGCCTGGCCCATATTGCGGATCGCGCAGGCCAACCGCGTCGATGAACTTGCTGTCGGGATCGCTCAACATGGTGAAGGACTGCTCCAGTCCTGCGGCGAACTCAGCCAGCACGGATGGCTGGTCATACGACAGGCTGGCAAGGGTGTAACCGCGCTGACGCAAGTTGCCGGTGATCTTGGCGTGATTGTTGAGCTCGACCTTGCAGAACGGGCACCAGTCGGCTGAGCGGACCAGCACCAGCACCGTGCCATTGGCCCCGGCGATCTTTGCCAATGTAACGTCTGCACCGTTCGAATCGCGCAGCGGCAGATCGATCGGAACCTTTTCGCCAATCTTGGCCCCTACCTCGATATGCTCGGGCGCCTGGAAAGCTGGCCAAAGGTGCCATGCGAGAGTGCCAAGGGCGAGTGTCAGCACAGCTGCGAACCCGACGAGCAATTTCCGTTTTAGCGACATGATCGATCCAATCCCTTTAACCTGCGTTCGTTCCTTTAAGCCTCAAAGTTACAGGCTCTGACTAACGGACAGCGTCGGTTGTGCCGGTGGTCGCATCTTCGCCCCACTTCACCCCCGATCCTAACTAAAACTTAACCCTCGCCTCGCACTCTTGCCCAAGCAATACGGAGTGCGGAAGATTTCCATCAAGGCGCATCTTGATCCAACGTCGACTTCAGCAGACATGCGTTCTGCCGAGCGGCGCCAGCTGTACCTGGAAACCAGCGGCGGCCTGCCCGGGGGAGAAGAGGCTAACGTCGCGATCCACAACATTTCCGCAGGCGGGATGCTGATCGAAACCGATCTCGATCTGAGGCCCGGGCTCGAGATTCAGGTCGATTTGCCCCATGAGCCATCGGTGCCTGCGGAAATCGTATGGTCCAGCGGTCGATATTTCGGATGCCGGTTCAATCGCCCGATCGGCAGTGCGGCGCTCAGCGCGGTCCAACTCAAGGCGGAAGGGCCGCTGCCGTCCGAATTGCGTCAGTCCATTCCAGCGCGCGGGCAAGGCCTGGCCTTCGGCAAAATGCTGGAACAGCAGCGCAAGGCGCGTGGCCTCACGCTTGAGCAGGTTGCATCGCGACTGGGCGTCAGCAAGCCGACGGTTTGGGCGTGGGAAAAGGGCAAGGCGCGTCCACTCGATGATCGATATCCCGCTATCGCCGAGGTTCTGGGTCTATCGGTCTCCGATTTGCACGAGCGCGATCAACCTGCAGCGGTCAGCGAATTGCTCAAGTCCAGTCGCGCGGAAATTGCCAGGGCGCTTGGCATCGCACCCGAATCCGTTCGCATACTGATCGAGATTTGACCATCGGCCAGACTTCGCCGACTAGGGATTCCCCCTAATTGAAGGCCTGCTAAAAGCAAATAATATGGTAAACAAAGCCATTAGTCGATTCGTTTTTTAGTCAAGTTAGTCTAAAAAACTTACAATTTGGCGCGGATAATAAAAGTAAATCTCATAATCAAGAGAAAATCGGGTCATTTGTTAGTTAAAATTTAGCTGCTCGGCTAATTGCGGATTGACGGGGGTGTTCGTCAAGGCCGGGGGCAAACGGCAATGTTCAAAGTGTTTTCCGCAAGATGCGGAGAGATCTTGCAAGATATGCTGGTCGAATCTGCCGGCAGTATCATCATCCGGACGGATGCGGAGGGGTTCATCGAAGAGGCGTCGCGCGGCATCGAAGTGCTTGGCCTGCGATTGTCCGAAATGTTGTTCAAACCGCACCTTGCGGACCTTTCGGTTGCCGAGCATGCCAACGCGCTGCGTGATTTCCATCGCCAGGCCATTTGCGGCCTCGCAACGGCCGATCGGTTCGAGTTCCCCATCGCAGGCCAATCCACTGAACCTTCCTGGTATGCGCTGAGCCTGCGCCCGGCGCCGGACGATGATGGCCAGATCACCGGAACGTTGGGTCTGTTGCGTTCGATCGATGGCCGGCGATCGCTCGAAAGCGAAGTTGCTGCGGCAGCGATGACTGATGCTGTGACTGGCCTAGCCAATGCCCAGGCCTTCGAGGCTATGTTGGCGCAACGGATGTTGCGCGGAGTGGACGGCGCAATTGCCTTGTTCGAAATCGACCGGTTTTCCGCTTTCAAGCTCAAATTCGGGCAGGCCATGGCGGGTGAGGTTCTGTGGGCATTTGGCCGCTTCCTTGAGAACATTCTGCCAGCGGGCCATATCCTCGCGCGGCTGGATGGTGATCGTTTTGCAGCCATCATTCCCGATTGCCAGAGGGTTGAAGCGCTGGCGCTGGTGCAGGACGTGATCGGGACCTTTGCCGGCCTGTCGCAGAGTTTCCGGCGCAAGGGGGCCCGGCTTACGGCTTCGGCGGGCATGGCAGCCCTGTCAGGATCGCCAGATAGCGTGCTGGCACACGCCGAACGGGCGCTGGTGGTGGCACGTGCGCTGGGCGGACAACGCGCCGAATTCCGCGACGCCACGCCGTCGCCCCCGGCCAAGCTGACCGGCACTTGATCTGCACGGCAATTGGCGGCGCGGCAATCGCACGCTAAAGCAGGGGCATGCCATTTACCGCAAAAATCTTGTTACTGGGCTCGGGCGAGCTTGGCCGCGAATTCACCATCTCGGCCAAGCGGCTGGGCGCCTGTGTGATTGCCTGTGATTCCTACGCCCACGCCCCAGCGATGCAGGTGGCCGATGCGAGCGAGGTTTTCTCCATGCTTGACGGGGACGCGTTACGGGCCGTGGTGGAAAGGCACCGGCCCGACCTGATCGTGCCTGAAATCGAAGCGATCCGCACCGAGGTGCTGGGCGAGCTGGAAGAACAGGGGTTCAATGTCGTCCCCTCGGCGCGCGCCACACAGCTGACCATGAATCGCGACCGGATTCGCGACGTCGCGGCCGAAGAGCTGGGCCTCGTTACCTCGCGCTATCGCTATGCGGAAAACCTCGGAGAGGTGCGCGCGGCCGCCGAATTCACCGGTTTCCCCTGTGTGATCAAGCCAGTGATGTCGTCATCGGGCAAGGGTCAGAGCAAGGTCGATGACGCGGCAGGGCTGGAAGCGGCATGGGAATATGCCGTGGCTAATATGCGCGGCGACCGGCAGCGGGTGATTGTCGAGCAGTTCATCGACTTCGATTACGAGATCACGCTGCTAACGGTGCGCCACGCGGGCGGGATCACCTTCTGCCCGCCGATTGGCCACCGCCAGGAACGCGGCGATTATCAGGAAAGCTGGCAGCCCACGCCGATGAGCGATGCGGCGATCGCCAGGGCGCAGGACATGGCACGCAAAGTGGTCGAAAACCTCGCTGGGGCAGGGCGCGGCTGGGGCCTGTTCGGGGTCGAATTCTTTGTGAAGGGCGAGGAGGTAATCTTCTCGGAACTCAGCCCGCGCCCGCATGATACAGGAATGGTGACGCTGGTCTCGCAGCAGCTGAGCGAGTTCGACCTGCACGCCCGCGCGATCCTGGGCCTGCCGGTGCCCGCTGAAATTGCGGCGCACCCGTCGGCCTCGGCGGTGATCCTTGCCGACCGAGACAGTGGCGGTTTCGAGTTCCATGGGCTTGCCGATGCGCTGGCGGTGCCAGGCGGCGCGGTCGATGTGCGGCTGTTCGGCAAGCCGACCACGCGGCCCTATCGCCGGATGGGTGTTGCGCTGGCGGCGGCTGGCGATACCGATCACGCACGGCGCATGGCGGCGGAAGCGGCAGGCAAGCTGCGCATTGCCTATCGCGATTGAGCGCCGTAAGCGCGCGGCATGAGCAATTATCCCAAGACCAGCAGGCTGATGCAGCGCGGCACCGATTTCCTCGGCTGCGAGACGGCGATCCTGTGCGGCGCGATGAGCTGGGTATCCGAACGCACTCTCGTTTCGGCCATTTCCAATGCGGGCGGCTTTGGCGTGATCGCCTGCGGGGCGATGACGCCCGAACTGCTCGATACCGAGATCGCGGCGACCAAGGCGCTGACTTCCCGGCCGTTCGGGGTGAACCTGATCACCATGCACCCGCAGCTGTTCGAGCTGATCGAGGTCTGCCGTAAGCACGGCGTCAGCCATGTCGTACTGGCAGGCGGCATCCCGCCCAAAGGCAGCGTCGAAGCGATCAAGGGCGCAAGCGGGCATGACGCCAAAGTCATCTGCTTCGCGCCGACGCTGGCGCTGGCGAAGAAGCTGCTGCGCTCGGGCGCGGACGCGCTGGTCATCGAAGGCATGGAGGCGGGCGGGCACATCGGCCCCGTTTCGACAAGCGTCCTGGCACAAGAGATCCTGCCTGAACTGGCAGACGAGCATCTGATCTTTGTCGCTGGCGGGATTGGCAAGGGACAGGCGATAGCCGGCTATCTGGAAATGGGCGCGGCGGGCGTGCAGCTGGGTACGCGTTTCGCATGCGCCAGCGAAAGCATAGCGCATCCCGATTTCAAGAAAGCGTTCTTCCGTGCGTCGGCTCGCGATGCGATTGCCAGCGTCCAGGTCGATCCGCGCCTGCCGGTGATCCCGGTGCGTGCGCTCAAGAACAAAGGCACCGAGGAGTTCACCGCCAAGCAGATCGAAGTGGCGGGCATGCTCGACCGCGGCGAAGTGGGCATGGAAGAGGCCCAGCTGCAGATCGAACATTTCTGGGCCGGTGCGCTGCGCCGCGCAGTGATCGATGGCGATGTCGAAGGCGGCAGCCTGATGGCCGGCCAGTCTGTCGGCATGGTCAAGGCGGAAGAGCCGGTGGCCGATATCATCGCCCAGCTTATGGCTGAAAGCGAAGAAGCGCTGACGCGCCGCTGACCGGCATTAGTCCAGCTCGATCCAGCGGCCATTCTTGCGAACCAGCAGCGCCCGCGAGACCGAGCGGCTCGCTTCTTCGAATTCCTTGTCCACAAAGGCTTGGAGCGTTTCTATCGGCCGACCTTCGACCACCTGAGCAACAATGATCCGGTCGTCAGAAGGCACTGCAACCACCAGCAGGCCTTCGACTGCTGCGGCGAGCTGATCCCATCCATCCGCCAGAATGAGGCTGCCGATATAGTCTGCCGTGGGGCTGACGATGACGCCTGTTGCTGTAACATCCTGTGCCGAGGGCAAAGACGGAAGGAGCGACAGAACCTGCCGCCGCCCAGTCGTCAATGCGGTAGCCTCGTCAATTCGGGCATCAGCCAAATGGCCTTTGCTGATCATCATGTTGGACATGCCCTTGTCGGCGATCAGAAGCGCATCGATCGAAGGAGTGAGGCTGAACCTGATCAGGCTGTGGTCCGGGCCATTGAGTTTTGTCATCATGGCATCGCGTTCGCTAATCGCCTCATGCGACCGCACGACGAGGCGCAACTGGCCCGCGAGTTCGGCAAGTTCCGACTGCTGGTTAGGGGTGGTCTCGGCTACCGCTGCAGAACCTGTGGCTCCGGCGAAAATTGGAACGAATAAAGTTGCCAGCAGCTTCCTGATCTTGTTCATAGGAGAAGATTAGACGCACTACCACTCTCCGCAATTACGGCGATGTAGCAGTGCATTTGGATGGCAGTGCTGCACACCGCTTGCCACCTGCGCTGCCGCGCCGCATAGGGCAGCAATGTCTGGCATGATTTCTTCCGAACCGCTCGTCCTGACGCTCAGTTGCGCCGACCGCCCTGGTATTACCGCGCGGGTCACCTCGCTGCTGTTCGAGCGCGGCGGCAATGTGCTTGAGGCGCAGCAGTTCAACGACCGCGAGAGTGACCGCTTCTTCATGCGGGTCGAGTTCGATCCCGGCGCGGGCTCGCGCGACGATTTTCGCGATGCCTTTACCCCGCTGGCTGCCGAGCACGCGATGGAGTGGAAGCTCACCCTAAGGGATCGTCCGCGCCGTGTGCTGATCATGGTCAGCAAGTTCGACCATTGCCTGGCCGACCTGCTTTATCGCTGGCGCATCGGCGAGCTACCGATGGAGCCGGTGGCGATCATCTCGAACCATCCGCGCGAAAGCATCCAGCACACCGACGTCGACGGTGTGCCGTTCCACCACTTGCCGGTGACGCGCGAGACCAAGGCCCAGCAAGAGGCGCAGGTGCGCGCCATAGCCGAGGAAACCGGGGCCGAACTGGTGGTGCTGGCGCGCTATATGCAGATCCTGTCAAACGAGCAGGCGGCGCATTTCGCCGGGCGCTGCATCAATATCCATCACAGCTTCCTGCCCGGCTTCAAGGGGGCCAAGCCCTATCACCAGGCACACGCGCGTGGGGTGAAGATGATCGGTGCGACGGCGCATTATGTCACGCAGGACCTGGATGAAGGGCCGATCATCCACCAGGATGTCGAGCCGATCACCCATGCCGACACGCCGGAGGAACTGGTACGCAAGGGCCGCGATATCGAGCGCCGGGTGTTGGCCGAAGCGGTGCGGCTGCACCTGGAAGAACGCGTGCTGATGAACGGCACCCGCACGGTGGTGTTCCGGGGCTGACGCGGCTGGTTTAGCCTGCGGCTATTGCTGCCACAGGAAGCGGCGCACGAAATCGACTGCATCGATTGGGCGGACATAGTCGCCGACCCAGGCCATGTCCTGCGCCAGCGGTCGCAGGCGAATGTCCTTGTCGCAGCTTGCCTTGATCACCGTTTGCATGAAGGGCACGCCTTTCCAGTCTGACCATTCGCCATGCTTTTCAGCGTATCCCGCCTCGCCCTTGAAATCGAGGCCGAAGCTTTCGGGGCGCATTCGCATCTTGCGCTTCTTGCAGTCGACCTCATAGGCATAAAGGATGAAGTCATTCGTGCCCTGCGCGCCCATGGCCGGTGTGCTGGTACTTTCGTCGATCACCAGCACATCGGTGTAGACGATATTCTTATTCTTGCCGTCGCTTTGATCCTTGAGATCGAGCAGCCACAGCTTGCGCCCCGGAGCATCGCCGACCCCGTAGAACAGATACCAGCAGCGTGTCATCGAGGCCGGCTTGCAGTCACGGATCCCCTCAAGGAAGATTTCCTGTCGGATCGCTTCGCGCTCCGCGTCCGACACGGCTTGTGCCGCCAGCGGCAGCGGCGTCAGCGCGCCCAGTGCCGCCAGCATGATTGGGAGGGTACGGGTCATTCGATCTCTCCCAGATTGGTCACCGGCGCGTCGCTGCGTACCTCCACCACCTTGACGATGTAGTGCTTCAAGTCGCTGATCGCGTTATCATAGCGATAGATCGGCGAAGTCACGGAGGTTGAAGAAGTCGGCACGAAGCCGATCTGCACGCCGTTCAGGAAGGTTCCGTAACCCTGTGTGGTCGTCTCTGTGCGGGTCTTGCCGGTATCCTGGCGAATGGTGACCGCCGCCTGGTATGGCACCTCCGTAATCAATACGTAGCGACCCGGCTTGAGCCCGCGGATGCGGAAGCTGCCATCTTCGCGGGTGAGGGTGCGCGCGTTGTAACGCTGCGCGGCGCCGCCTTCGGTCATCAGATAAGCGCGGGTGAGTGGTATGCTGCCGTTACCCTTGGCGATGGCCGCGGCGACCTTGTCCGACCATGGCAGCAAGTAGACAACTTCGTTGCCTGCATAGACCCGTTCAGTCTTCGACTTGGGCTTCTTTTTCTTCCCCTTGGCATCGGTTTGCGGCAGCGAATAGCGCGTGGCGCCCGGCCTGCCAGTGAGCGTGTGCGGTCCATGCGCGATCAATTGCTGCGCCTGCGCGAGGTCGGCAGGTTCGTCCTGCGCTATTGCAGTCGCGGGACCGAGCAACAGCCCGGCTGCGGCGAGGGCCTTCGCAGATGCGACCAACGGCCTCATGACACGTTCTCCAAATGAATTCGATGGCGCAGTTTATGGCGCACGCGCGCGTGCTCACAACGCCAGGCGATGCACTGCTACATTTGAATGCTGGCAGGGCTTACGGGCCTCAGGCCGATCTCTCGTCCTTCAACAACTCTTGCCACACCTGTGCGCGCGGATCGTCGCTGGAGAACGGATCCCATACATCGAGCACGCGCCTTCGGGCTTCCGCCTCGGGCACACCGGCCTCGCGGTCGAGCAGGTACAGGAAGGAGGTCACCCGCCAGTTCATGATGCAGTGGACGTGGACCGGGCCATCGGCTGCGTCGAGCGCGGCCTTAAGCGATGCGACATGCTCCCTTGTCGGCGCATCGAATGGCACAGGGATATGGGTATAGCCGATTCCTTGCGCCGCGAGCAGCGCTTGCTCATCCGCCAGCGCTTCGGGATGGTCATCAAGTGCAAGGTTGACGACATGCTTCACGCCGATCGCCGCCAGTCGCGCTGGATCGTGCGGCTCCAGCCGGCCTGAGGTGGTGATCCCGTCAGGCCGGCGGCGCCAGTTGCGGATGTCGGTCGGGTCGCCGGCCATGCCTGGTTTCAGGTCCCTTCCAGCGCCTTGTCCTCGTTGGCGCGCTTGATCAGATATTGGCGGATCGCCTCTGCATCATTGCCATCCACGGCCTTGCTGAAAGAGACCATCCCGTTATGCGCCAGCGCTCCGTCGATCACGATTGCCCGGATCGCTTCGGCGCGGGCGATGGTCGGCGAATGGCGCAAATCGGGGTTAAGTTGCCCGGCAATAGCCGCGTCGCCGTGACATGCCGCACAATATTGGCCGTAGAGCGCCTTGCCACGGGACACCTGTACTTCCGTGCCGGTAAAGGCCGGTGGGTCAAGCACCAGTTCGCGCAGGGGTGGCGGTGGCGGCAATGCTTCCTTGCCGCCGAGCTTGAACACCAGCAGGCGGCTGATGTTGGGGGTCGGTCCGGACTTGCCGGAGAGCAACCCGGTGTTGAGGTCCCACAATCCGCCCCAGCCAACCAGGATGGCGACATACTGTTCGCCATCAATCGCATAGGTCATCGACGCGGCAATGATTCCCGTTTGCGCGGCGAATGACCAAAGCTGATTGCCGCTGTCAGCGGCATAGGCGCGGAATTCGCCGCCGGCCGTGCCCTGGAAGACCAGGTTGCCCGCAGTGGATAGCGTCCCGCCGTTGGAGGGACCCGGATGCTCCACCCGCCAGCGCTCTTTCTGCGCCACTGGATCCCAGGCCAGCAACATGCCGGTCGTCGCGTCAAGCGCTTGTTGCCGTAACGATTTGTCGGCAGGCATGGCGACTGTGCCGGTATCGATGCCCAATTGCATGCCAAAATCGCTGCCTTTGAACTCGTCGTCCGCGAGATAGGGCATGAAGGTGTTGTTGGCGGGGATATACATCAGGCCAGTCTTCGGGCTGAAGCTCATCGGATGCCAGGTGTGGGCACCGTACAGCCCCGGTGATCCGATAAACACCTGCCCGGTCTGCTCATAGCGGGCTTCGAGGCGGATCCTGGGGCGGCCGGTCTTGGGGTCGAGCCCGTCGGCCCAGTTGACCGGGGCGAACGCCTCGCCAGACAGGAATTCGCCGGTTTTCGCGTCGAGCACGTAATAGAAGCCGTTCTTGGGCGCGTGCATCGCCACGCGGCGTTTCTTGCCGCCGATTTCCAGCTCCGCTAGCGTGATTTGCGCATTGGAATCGAAATCCCACCGGTCTTCCGGGGTTTCCTGGAAGTGCCAGGCATATTCGCCGGTATCGGCATCCACCGCGACGATCGACGAAGTGTAGAGCGCATCGCCCAGGCCGCGGTCATTGGTGTTGGGGTTCCACGGTTCGGCATTGCCGGTGCCGAACAGCACCAGATTGGTCACCGGATCATAGACGATCGAATCCCACACAGTGCCGCCGCCGCCAAACTCCCACCATTTGCCTGCCCAGGTTTCAGATGCGCGGGCCATGGCGTCATTCTCGAACCCGTCCGCCGGATTTCCCGGCACAGTATGGAATCGCCACACTTCCTTGCCGGTCTGCCAGTCATAGGCAGCGATAAAGCCGCGGGCGCGGAATTCGGCCCCCGCGCTGCCGATGAAGACCAGCCCCTTGGCTACGCGCGGCGCGCCGGTGATCGCATAGCTTTCCTGATCGGGCACGACCACGGTTGACCAGGCTTCCTTGCCGGTCTGCTGGTCAAGCGCCACCAGCCGTCCGTCGAGCGCGGCAACGAACACCTTGTCGCCATAGAGCGCGACGCCGCGGTTGACCGCGTCGCAGCACACCCTTGCCAGCGTTTCACGCGGCACCTGCGGGTCGTAACTCCACTTGAGAGCGCCGGTCTTCGCATCATAGGCCTTCACCATGCTCCAGGCTGTGGAGACATAAATCGTGCCGTCATGCATCAGCGGGGTCGCTTCCTGCCCGCGTGCGGTGTCGAGATCGGCGTACCAGGCCAGGCCAAGCTGACTTACATTGGCGTCGGTGATCCGGTCGAGCGGCGAGAAACGCTGTTCCTCGTAACCGCCACCGTAAGAGAGCCATTCGTCGCCCACGCCGGCCGCGATCATCGCATCGGTCACGCCTTCGGCCGGCGGTGCCGAGCGATCCTCGCCCGCCATGTTGCACGCCGTGAGCGCGAGCGCCGCCAGCAGCGCCAAACCTTGCCTGATCATATCGCTTCCTCTCCCTCGGCCGCCATGTTGCCGCGCCGGGGGCTGCATGTCCATCATCTCAATTCTGACAGAGTGCCGCTTTCGCTTGGCCAAGCGCCCTCTGGAGGTTACGCTTGCTCCCACCTGGTCTAAGGGGAGTTGGTCGTAATGGAATTCGTTCTCGCTGCGCTGTTGTTGTTGCTCGTCACTTTCCTGTTCATGGCCGTCAGGGTGGTGAAGCAGGGCTTCGTCTATACGATCGAACGCTTCGGCAAATTCACCAAGCCGGCCGACCCCGGCCTCCACATCATCGTGCCCTTTATCGAGCGCATCGGGCACAAGGTGAACATGATGGAGCAGGTTCTCGACATTCCCGGCCAGGAAATCATCACCGCCGACAACGCCATGGTCGGCGTGGATGCCGTGGTGTTCTTCCAGGTGCTCGATGCCGGCAAGGCGGCTTATGAAGTGTCGAGCCTTTACCAGGCGATCATGGCGCTCACGACCACCAATCTGCGCACGGTGATGGGCAGCATGGACCTCGACGAGACGCTGTCGAAGCGCGACGAGATCAACGCCCGCCTGCTCGCCGTGGTTGACCATGCGACGTCGCCCTGGGGCGTGAAGATCACCCGTGTCGAGATCAAGGATATCCGCCCGCCGCACGATATCTCCGAAGCCATGGCGCGGCAGATGAAGGCAGAGCGCCTGAAGCGCGCGGAAATCCTTGAAGCGGAAGGGGACAAGACCAGCTCGATCCTGCGTGCCGAAGGGCGCAAGCAATCGGCCATCCTCGAAGCCGAGGGCAAGCGCGAAGCGGCTTTCCGCGATGCCGAAGCGCGCGAACGCGCCGCGGAAGCTGAAGCCAAGGCTACGCAGATGGTGTCTGACGCCATTGCTGCTTCGGGCAACCAGGCGATCAATTACTTCATCGCCCAGGAATACACCAAGGCAGTCGGGAAGTTTGCGGATAGTCCCAATGCCAAGACGATCCTGTTCCCGGTTGAATCGACCCAGCTGATCGGCTCGCTGGGCGGGATCGGCGAGCTGGTGCGTGATGCGATGGCGCCGAAGCAAGCGGATGCTGGCACAGCTGTCGGTGGGCGCAGCGGAACCCAGCTGCCGCAAGAGCGGGCGCGGACCAGCGTGCCGCGCGCCGGTGAAAGCTGATGAACGGGCTGGAGGGTTTTGACGCCCATTGGGTGTGGATCGCGATCGGGCTGATCCTGGCCGCGCTCGAACTGCTGGTGCCGGGGGTCTATCTGATCTGGCTGGCCGTCGCCGCGATTGTCACCGGATTGCTTACGCTGGGCCTTGATCTGGCCCTGCCCGCGCAGATCATCGTGTTTGTCTCTACCTCGCTGATTGCGGCTTATAGCGCGCGGCGCTTCCTGCGCGATTCGCCGATCGAGAGCACCGATCCTTTGCTCAACCAGCGCGGATCGCGCCTGGTGGGCGAAACCGCGATCGTCACCCAAGCGCTTGATGGCGGGACCGGGCGAATCAAATATGGCGACAGCGAATGGATCGCGCGCGGACCTGACCTTGCGATCGGCACGCGCGTGCGGATTATCGGCAGTGACGGCGCCATCCTGCTGGTCGAACCGGCAAATCTGCTGGGAACGGCGAAGCCGGATGCCCCTCCCGCCGGAGGAGACTAGCCTCAGTTCGCAGCGCTGAGTGTATCTTTCCCGAAGCGGCCGTGTTTGCGGTAGCGATCCATCCAGCGGTCAAGGAACAGTCCCAGCGGGCGCGGCTCGATGCCCAATTCCTTGTAGCCGGGGTAATCGCCCGACACCGTATTGCCCGGCTTGAGCAGTGCCCATTGGTCGCGGCTCATCGGGGTCAGCGGCAGCGTGGCAAAGGTTGCTGAAACGCCGTCCGGCATCGGGATGAAGGTGCGTTTGCGGCCTTGTGCCGCCGCGATCCGGCGGTTGAGCTCGAGCATGGTCAGCTTTTCCGGTCCGCCGAGCTCGTATGTCTTGCCACCGTGCTTGCCGGGGTCCGTCACTGCGGCGGCGATGGCTTCGGCCACATCATCGACAAAGGTGATCTGCATTTCGGCTTCGGGCCCGAACACCGGCAGCACCGGGGCCAGCTGGATCAGACCGGCGAACATGTTGATGAAATTGTCGTCCTTGCCGAAAATCACCGAAGGGCGGACGATCGTGGCATTGGGGAAATTCTTCTGCACTGCCGCTTCGCCCAGTGCTTTGGCCCGCGCATAGCCGACGTTCGAACGGGCATCGCCGCCGATCGCGCTGACATGGACGAAGGCCCCCGCGCCAGCTGCCTTGGCCAGTCGCGCCATTTCGCCCGGCGCGTCGCCCATCAACCGGGCTAGATCACCGCTGAAAGCACCGACGAGGTTGATCACGGCGTCGGAGCCGGCCACGGCCGCTTGCAGGCTGCGCGGATTGGTAATGTCGCAGCGCTGGAACTGCAGCTGGCCAAGGTTGGCCAGGGGTTTCAGCGAAAAGGACTTTTCCGGATTGCGGCTGGCGATCCGCACCCGTGCGCCCCGTTCGAGCAGGGCCTGCGCGACATAATTGCCGACAAATCCGCTGCCGCCAAAGACTGTGACGAGCTTGTTCTCAAGGGGTTTGGATGTAGCCATTGCTTTCGCCTGTTGGATCCTTCGCGATATGCGTGCGCGCCTTGCCGCAACGCGCGATCTTCTGCAAGCACGGGAAGGCAATCACAAGCGTTGACAGAGGGTGCAACCAGTCGCTATTGGCCCGCGCCTACCCGGCGGCAACGGCCTTGGATGACCGTGCCGCTTGCGAGTGCCCAGATGGCGGAATTGGTAGACGCACCGTCTTCAGGTGGCGGCGGGGGCAACCCCGTGGAGGTTCGAGTCCTCTTCTGGGCACCAGTAGCTTCTTCGTGGAATATCGCGAATAAGCGGAAATCACTGAAAATCATTGAAAGATTCTGATGCAAGCTTCGTGCTTGATCGCCGAAGCTTGCGTATATCCGCATGCTGCGGGGGTTCAGTTTGGGGGTCTTTTTGTGTGTGACCCCCAAGCCTTAGGCGGTGTTAAGCTGTTTCAGAGAGTCGATCTTGTCTGACCACCACTGCATCATCCGCACACGCTCGTCCCAGTATTGGGTCCGATTATAGGCTGCGCGCACAGCATTACTGTCCTGGTGCGCCAGTGCGCGTTCGATTGCGTCAGGGTGAAACTCCCCGCTCTCGTTTAGCAGCGAGCAGGCGGTCGTGCGAAAACCATGCGCCGTCATCACTCCGGCGTATCCCAGGCGCTTGAGCGCTCCAGTTACAGCGTTCTCGGACAACGGCCTCTTCGGGTTGAAGCTTGGGAACACATATTCACTATAAGCAGTGACGTCTTCCATTGAGCGGATGATCGTGCTTGCCTGTCGTGAGAGGGGCACTCGGTGTTCGCGACGCATCTTTGTCCCAATGGCAGGGATCGTCCAGATCGAATTGACGAAGTCGAGGTCTGCCCATTTCATCGTGCGGATTTCACCGGGACGCTGGAACAGATGCGCCGAGAGCTTCAGCGCCGCGTTGGTAGAGGCGAAGCCACGATAACCATCGATTGCTCGGAGCAGCTCTCCTAGCGCTTCTGGGTCGATCACCGCGGGGTGATGGCGAACTGAGGGCGTCGCGAGTGCTCCTCGTAAGGCCGGAGCAGGATTGTTCTCTGCACGGCCAGTCGCAATGGCATAGTTGAGCACGCGCCCGACGAACGAACGCAGCCGACGTGCAGTCTCGCGCCGACCAGAGCCTTGCACCTCGTTCAAAGCAACAAGGAGCAATGGCGCGGTGATCTCCCTCACCGGCACGCGACCAAGCCGTGCTTCAATCAATGACAGCAGCCACTCGGTCTTGTGTCGGGTTGCATCGCTAATCGCCTTGTCACCATCATTGGCGCGCTTTGCGATGTATTCGCGCGCCACAGCGGCGAAGGTGTGTTCTGAAGCGAGTTTCGCTTCGAGCTTTTGCTCGCGGCGCTCCCGAAGCGGATCAACGCCGTCAGCGATCAAAGCCCGCGCTTCATCCCGCTTTGCGCGAGCTGACTTGAGGCTGACATCTGGGAAAGGGCCGAAGCTGATCTTCTTCTTTTCACCTTGAAATGAGTAGCGAAGATGCCAGCGCTTGGACCCGTTTGGCGAGATAAGGAGATACAATCCCCTTTCGTCGGCGAGCTTCCATGGCTTCGACTGCGGTTGCGCAGACTCAATTTCCTTCACAGTAAGAGGCATCGCGGGCTCCCTCCTACACGGCGTGACGCTGAAGCAGCGAGTCGACTGATTCAGCAAGAATCAGCGTCGAGCGTCCAAGCTTAATCTTCTGGAGCTCGCCCTCGCGGATGAGCTTGTGGATGGTGGTCTTGCCCAGGCCCAACGCCTGTGCGACCTCGTCGATCTTATAGGTCTTGCGGTTCAAAATTGTCTTCCTTGCAGATGTGGTTCGGTGCCTGCACGACCAAGTGCGCACACCGATGTTCTTTAGTATGTGTGGGAGATACCACACGATTGGCGTTTGTCAATGCGTTTGACATGCATGTGTGTTGAATGACATAGCGCGCTTTATGGAAAATGATTATCAATTCGCCGATTCGGCGGCAGCTCGAATGCTCTCCCAGGGGCTCGTTCGCGCAAATGAGGAGCGGGGCCTCAGCGTTCGTCAGCTAGGCAAGCAGCTCGGATATAGTCAGGCCGTCGTGTTGAGCCACATGGCCAACGGACGGGCGCCGATTCCTATCGATCGAGCAGAGCAGCTCGCCGATGCTCTGAAACTGGACAAAAAGTCCTTTCTTCAAGCAGTTG
Source organism: Altererythrobacter sp. BO-6 (assembly GCF_011047315.1). Taxonomy (NCBI): domain Bacteria; kingdom Pseudomonadati; phylum Pseudomonadota; class Alphaproteobacteria; order Sphingomonadales; family Erythrobacteraceae; genus Altererythrobacter; species Altererythrobacter sp. BO-6. Next base: position 2,097,364 of record NZ_CP049259.1, read on the forward strand.
TGCAACAGAGGCACCCGTCAGTTTCATGGCACCTCTTGTCTGGCGGGAGCCAACATTCTGGATCGGACAACCTCCCACAAGAACTAGAAGCGATCTTAGGTGCGCAGTTGAAGGACTTGAACAAAGAACAGCGCGCCGTGATGCGGGAGGTGGCTTCCGATCCGTCTCCGCGTAGGCGTTGGCTGACCGTGCACGAAGTCCCTACAGTGCAAGAACTACGAGCGATGTATCCCAGCATGGAACGGGAGGGGATCCCGGCGAGTGACCTTGCTGCGCTAAGGGCTCTCTCAGCAGGCTAGCCCTGACAAGTTCAATCTGTGTTGAATGACACACACTTTTTTGTGGCGATCGTGTGTTGTTTATAATATACTGTGTGTATGACACTCACCTATCACCGCAGCGCCATCCGCGATGCCATTTGCGACTGGATGAATCAGTCTCGATACAATCACGCTGTCACTCTCAATACGAACCGCGAGCTTACCCTACCGAAGCTGAGCCGGATGTTCAGCAGCTTCTGTCTGCTTTTTGACCGGGCATTGCTCGGCCGGAGCGCTACTCAGAAGCTTCGAGCAAATGGTCGATTGCTCGCAATCGGATTTCCGGAAAACCTTTCCAGCAATGCGCACCTGCATTGTCACATGGATCTTGCGGCCGCCATTAGCCGCCTTGGCACCGTGAAGGCTGTCGAGGGCTTGATTGATGGTCTTTGGAACAAGTTCACCGACACTGCTGGATCGTCCCACATCGAGCCTCTTACGTCAGCGGGATGGGGGGCATACTCAACCAAGAGGTTCAACGGAGACTATCTGCTTTCTGCGGACTTCTGGCCTGACTGAGGCCACCAAACATACCCGCCTTGTTCGCGGGAAGTGTGCCTGAACCATCGGCGGGCCAACATAGAGACCGAAAGGTAGCTGCCGCACCCACGGCGGCATTCCTGAAGTATTACCTGAAGGGAACTACCAGGGACTCTCATGAAACCCAGGACAAGAAGAACCAGCGGTATTCATGTCCTCGTGCAAATTCACTCTCATGCGACATAGGAAGAAAAGTTGATGCCAGCAAAACATGCGATCCCAGATGACGTATGGAACCACTATGCTGACCGCTACGAACTTGGACTCATGCATGCATGTGAGATCGCTGATCGTCTTGGCGTTTCCCAACAGGTAGTCGCACGCGAATTCCGCAAGATGGGGGCCAAGAAGGGTTCACGCGTTCACCAGACGGTCGCGGATTTGGAGGCATTCTTCGAGCGTAGGGAACGCCGCGAATACATGCGGGGCTTATCCGAAGTCGAGCGCAGGCGCGAACGACAGGCGCTCGTAGACGAAGCCATTGAGAGGATGATGACCTCAATCATGGCTGCCGATCGCTTGGGTGACCTGACGCTGGCTGATGAACGGATCGCAAGGACGGCAGATGCCTTCGGCGTGAAGATTACTCGCGGTAAGAAGGCACGCTCGAAGAGTTGATACGAAGGCTCTGACTGAATCTTCACCTCTAATTGCTTTTGTCCATACACATCGGCGTGGGTTCTCCGCCTTACTCTGCATGTTTGAAGGTGAGCGTTGGAGTTGGGATCGGTTGATAGCCTCAACCGCGCCTCCCTGAATTACCCATCCCGAAGCCAGCCGCATCCACCACGGTGCGCATCTACGCTTCATGCATCATCAACATCACAAGGACATGATGCATGCGAATGAATCTCTATGAAGTGGAGATCGAACGACCTCACGGCGCCGCACGAGGCTACATAGTAGCGCCCACCGAAGAACGCGCTGCGGAGCTGGTCATCGATCACGAGCTCGACCTCAGCCTGGCTTCCCCGGCGTTCTCGCTTGAACGGGTCGACGAGACGCTTGCGGAGGATTGGCGCATGGATCTTGATAGCCTGCTTGAAAACGCCCCTGTAGGCTTTGCAAGCTATCGCGAGCCGCTTGGTTGGATCTCTCATGTGGCATCGGTGCAGATGCTGAAGCTGTTCCGCATCGAGGACAGCCTCGGCGCCGAAACGTTCTTGATCGCCCCCGACCGGACCACTGCGTTGGTCATCTACTGCGCCGAGTTCCGCCTCGATGAAGGCGAGGAGCGTCAGGTCAGCGTCTGTGATGGTCTCGCGGGTCTACCAGCCGATCGACTGCGTAACCTGCCGACGTTGCTGGAGTTCGGTCCGGTGGGGATGGTCGATTTCGACGAGGAGTGCGGCTGGTTGGCCTAGTAGTGGCGTCGTGAAATCCTTGCCCTGAATTGGCTTGCCCAAAATTGGTAAGCTGGTTTGGGGCAAGGCCGTTTTGCACAAGCTTGACCTGCCATAACCCTCTGATGGCGATCGTGAGTCCTCGGCCAGTTCAATCCATATCCATTACAGTCGCCCTAATGCGCGGCCTGAGCACATTCACCCAACTATCGAGCCTTCCTCGTAGCCATTCGAATGCGGCCGCTCGGATTTGTGGATCGCGCAGATCTCCCGCGACCTTCTCTTCGTGGATTTTTTCGACGCCCCGGATCTCGGAGATGGTGGCATCCCCGCCAAGCTCTTCAAGGACAGCCTCGATGTCCGTCATCAATGCATTAACCGCCGCCTCACCGACGGAGCCTTGTGTGAAAGAGAGCGTAAGGCCGACCCGTCCCCGGCTAATGTCGCGCCAGACATTGATCCAACAGCTACCCTGCGGCGCTGGCAACATGAAGAACAAGTATCCTAATTTCGCGGGCGTCGGCACCGGCTGCTCAGGATCATCGAGCGACAGACCGGCAAGAAATTCCTCCCAGAACTTCTGCTGTTCCGTCGTGAGTGACTCCCGATCAGGATCGACTTCGGCGTCGCCTTCCTCTTCAATCGCATGTCCATCTGGCACGGCGATCACGCTTCTGGTGATCAAGGTCGTGCGAGCAAGAACCCGCGGCGTCACGAGGTGAGAGCCATCGGGCAAACTAAAGATCGGCATCTCAACCAAGCCGAGCGAAAAATGTAGGCCAAGATGGCCCTGAAGATAGGTAGCGATCGCTTCAACACCCTCACGGATGCCGTCACCCACAATGAGAAGCAGGAACCGGCCACGGCGCAGATTCGAAGTCAGCGCGTCATTGAATTGGATCTCGTCAACTTGGTGGCCAGCGTCCGCGAGCAGTTTAAGCAACGGATTGCCGGGCAGGTCTGTCCGCTTGGCCACCTCGCGCTGGAGATCCGACGAGGACCACCGGCTGAGTTCCTTCGCATAGTCAAGAATCTGCCCGACCACCTCGCGGCGCCCTTCCGGATTTCTCCAGAGCTTGCATTCCACAATGATTGGGAGACCTGAAGGGGTGATCAGGAGATTATCAATTGGCCCTGCCAAGGTGTTGAGCTCGCGGCAAACTGCCACCGGCGAAACAAAGACAGGGTCGATTTCGCTAACTGGAAGACATTCTGGATGGGCGTGAACAAACGCCTGGATTTGAGCCTCACTGAAGCTTCCGTCGCCTGAAGTGGACAAATTGAGCTGCCTGAGCGCCCCAGTCGTTCCATCGGTAGAAACGAGGATTGGCGAAGTGTGTTGCCTCGACATCGACCTGTATGCCCCTTTTGCGAGATAAGGGTCTCGTGTTGAACGATCGCCGCCGCTGATAGATTGCTCATTCGTCGACCGATAGGCGTGCTCGAATGGCAATATCAGCGTGACTGGTTTTCAGTGTGACACCATCGGAATGAGCTTGTCCAGAACTGGCAATGCGCATGAGTGCGGGCTTTCAGGTAACGAGCCGTTTGGCTAAGGTCTCCATGTGGCAATCAAAGATCGCTCTGTGACCATTTCGACGTGGAACTTGGCCTGGGCGACGCCCGGCTCAGACGCCCTCGATACAATGCTGGCTAGGCTCGCGTCCCATGAGCCACAGATCATTTGTCTGACCGAAGGCTACACTGGCGGCGTTCCTGACTACGGCTACGTAATTACAGGCGAAGCTGATTGGGGTTACTCATCCCCGGCTGATCGCCGCAAGGTGATGCTCTGGAGTAAATCACCATGGCGCGAGGTCGACCAGCTTGGCCACGCAGATTTGCCAAGCGGCCGTTTCGTGTCGGGCGTAACCGACACAGACATAGGTCCGTTAAGAATGATCGGGGTCTGCATTCCATGGCGCGACGCCCATGTTAGAACCGGGCGTCGCGACCGGGAGCCATGGCAAGATCATCTGACTTATCTTGATGGCCTGGGTCCCCTTCTGGAAGATCGCACCACCAGAACCGTGCTCCTTGGCGACTTCAACCAGCGGATGCCCCGACGATGGTCACCGGAGCACGTCTATGAACGGCTTGTCACGACCCTTGGCAGTCAGTTCGAGGTTGTAAGCAGGGGGCGACTGGAGCCAGTAAGAGCTCAAGCGATTGATCATATCGCCATCTCAAGCGATCTTCGCGCCGAGGCTGTAAGGTCATTGTCCAACACCGACGATCAAGGCCGAGAGCTGAGCGATCATTTTGGGGTATCTGCGACGATATCGGTTGCGTCATAGTCAGCCGCCACGGCGGCCTATGGGTAGCGCACGGCATGACCCATGGCCCCCGCAAATTCCCATCACGCCCACCATCGAAGCCACCCGCTTCCATCGCGGTGCTCACCTAACCTGCATGCATCACAACACGAAAGGACATGATGCATGCGTTTTGAATTGTATAAGGTTGAAATCACGCGCGCCGACAGGCCGGTCACAGGCTATGTCGTTGCTTCCGACGAACAGCGAGCCTCCGAGATCGTCGTCGAGCACGAGATCGGCGTGAACCAGCAAAACCAAGGCTTCACGCTTGAACGTGTCGACGAGACACTACCGAATGATCAACGCAAGGGCCTCGATGTCCTGCTGGAGAGCGCTCCGGCGGGCATTGCGAGCTGGTGTGAGCCATTGGGGTGGATCACCCATGCAGAACCCGTTCACAAGTTACACCTGTTCAGGATCGAGGAGATCGGCGGAGAGGATCGCTTCATCATCGCACCAAGTGCCGACGTTGCTGCCAGGATCCACGGTGTATGCGCAGTGGGTCCGGACAATGCCATCAGCATGTTCCGTATCCATGATGGTCTCGTGGGGCTCCGGAACGAAGCGCTGCGTGGATTGCCAGCGCTGCTCGAATTCGGGCCAGTCGGTATGGTGTCATGGGATGATAAGAGCGGCTGGTCGCTCGACTAGCCTGCCAAAAACCTTGCCCTGAATTGGTAAGTCGATTTGGGGCAAGGTTTTTCGATTCATATCGGTGAGTATCGCCCTGAATTGGTTGCCAGTTGCCGGGCTCCTCGGCACATATGGTCGCGTGAAGACTCCGAAACCACCAAAAACAAAAGAGTCATAGAATGAGCGAATTGAACCCGACGGAGCAATTTCGACTTCGCTTTGCGCAGTTGCGAGGTGCGTGCAATGACAGCCCAAGCGCACTGATCACTTTCTTTCGTGAAAAAGCCTCACTGGTGGAATTGGCATGGCGTGCCGATAGCGCCGCGAACCTGATCGATAGAGCCAGCGCCTTTCGTAAGATTCATGCGCAGGTGACGCCGGAATTCATGGTAGATTGGAGGGCTTACAATCAGCATTGGCGGGCCCAAGTAAGTTATGTCATCGCCGCAAATTTGGATGATCAATTCGGCGATCCCGAAATGTCCTTTCCGCCATTCGAGATTTTTGCCGCCAAGCACGAGAAGGCCTCTAGCCGTGAATCTGCCAACGCGGAGTTCGAGAATGAATTCATCGCGGAATTCCATGATGGGGCCAAGGCAATAGAGGAGCTGAAGTCACTCCTGGAGCAGCAGGCAGTCGATTGGTTCGATCCGGATTTCATGTTCATACCCAACACCTACAGGATCGGTGTTCAGGCCCTTGAGTATTTTGAGCAAGTGATCGGCATAGACTTTGACGGAGCATTTGATCGCTGGAACAACCTACCTGTCGTGTTCGTGCCCAGGCATGTATCCGACAAGCACGGCCTAACTTCTAAGGCTGGACTGTATGCGCTGTTCAATGAGGCTGTCCGCTCATACGTCGCTGGAGCACCAGCCGCAGCCGCTGCCATGTGTAGGGCAATTTTGGAACTTGTGCTCAAGAAGCACTATCTCGCTGACGAACAGACCGATTTCGTTAGCTTGAAGAAGCTGATCAACATTGCGGTCGCACGATACTCATTCATTGATGGCCAGGGTATGCATTCGTTCCGCGAGAATGCGAACGCAATCCTGCATGGCTACGTCACCACTGAAAGTAGTTTGGCGATCAGTGACCAAGCCATGCTGAAGATCTTCCAAGACCTGAAGCACTTCATCGAGGAGGCACCGGAAACGTGAGTGATCTTAAACTCTTCCAGTCTAAGGAAAGCGCGCTGTGCGAGCTAGAAAGCTCCTCGGCACCACTGGGAAAGGGCCTTCAGACTCTGTTCGAGAAGAACCTCGATACGCTGCTAGGCGTGCGCTTCCTCGCCAGCGAATATGTGACCTCCCATGGCGGGCGTATGGACACGCTCGGTGTTGATGAGAACGGCTATCCCGTAATCATAGAATACAAGCGTGATCGTTCCGAGAACGTCATAAACCAGGGGTTGTTCTACCTCGACTGGCTGATGGACCACCGCGGTGATTTCGAGATCCTTGTGCGAGATCATTATGGCAAGGAAGCCGCCGAGCAGATCGAATGGAGTGCCCCACGCCTGATCTGTATAGCTGCAGACTTCACCAAGTATGATGAGCATGCAGTCAAGCAGATGGGCCGTAACATCGAGCTGATCCGCTATCGCAAGTTTGGTGATGACCTCTTGCTGCTGGAGCTACTTACAGCAGTGTCCGCCTCAGCGTCGATGAAGGGCACTGTCACGCCTTCCAAATCCAGCTCTATATCGAGCACGTCCTACAAGACGGTATCCGAATACATTGACGATATGGGGCCAAAGCTCGTCGAGTTGTTTGCTGACGTTGAGAGCTTCCTGCTCGGTCAGGGAGACGATGTCACCAAGAAGGTGACGCGCTTTTACGTCGCTTACCGTAGAATAAAAAACTTCGCATGCGTTGAGGTTCGTCCCACACTAAACCAGCTCAAGATGTTCCTCAAAATCAATCCGGACACGGTAGTCCTGGAGGATGGATTCTCCCGTGATGTCCGCAAAATCGGCCACTTTGGCACGGGTGATCTCGAACTGACGATTGGTTCGAGCGAGGACTTCGAGAAAGCGAAGCCACTGATCCTGCGATCCTATGAGGAAAGTTGAGTAACAACTCGTATGGTAGGGAATGCTGCTGTGACCAAACAGTCATGGATGTGATCGCCCGCGGGACAAGTTCTGGAGGTCTTAGATGGCATTACAAAGCTTCAGGGGGATGGTGCCGATCAGCGGGTGCGGATTGGCTTTTTCCCATCCACCGCCAGCCTCCGCATTTAGGGCTACTCTAATAAATTTGGGTCGGTCTTTTCTGCCTTACTTACAGATATTTCCCACACCACTGAGTGCTGACACTTGACCAAGTCGTCCCACTGCTCGAACAAACCTCACAAGATCAGTCAGGCATTGTGAATAGCAAGTTGTTTACGAAATTCCACGGTCACTATCAGGCCCACAAGTTGACGCTCGCAGGGCTTGATGACGATGCCTTTGCTCGGTCACTGACCTCGGCCCGTGTTCAGATGAACCCGCACCAGGTCGAGGCGGCGCTGTTTGCCTTGAAGTCCCCGCTGTCGAAAGGTGTTCTGCTTGCTGACGAAGTCGGCTTGGGCAAGACCATCGAGGCAGGGTTGGTGCTTTCGCAGCGGTGGGCGGAGCACAAGCGACGCATTATCCTGATTGTCCCGGCATCACTGAGAAAACAATGGCAGCAGGAGCTCTACGAGAAATTTTCGCTCCGGTCCGAGATAATGGAGGCGTCGACCTATAAGGCCCTCCAGAAGCAGGGGCACATCCATCCCTTCTCGGCTGCTCAAGGCATCATCATATGCTCTTATGAATTTGCCGCGCGGAAAGCAGACGAACTCCGCGCTATTGATTGGGACCTGGTTATCTTCGACGAGGCCCACAGGTTGCGGAACGTCTTCAAGAAGGACGGGTCTGCACGAGCGAAGGAGCTCAAGAAGGCGCTCCAGGACAGTTTCAAGATCTTGTTGACGGCCACGCCGCTGCAGAACTCGCTGATGGAGCTGTTCGGCATCGTTTCGATGATCGACGAAAACCACTTCGGCGGAGCCAATGCCTTCAGGACCCAGTATGCATCAGGGGCCAAGTCAGCAGTCGCGCTGGATGGTCTCAGGGAACGGCTGAAGCCGATTTGCCAGCGAACCTTGCGAAAGCAGGTCCAAGAGGCGGGGCACATCAGCTTTGTTCGGCGAAATGCCCAGACCTTCCATTTCGAGCCAGGCGATGCCGAGCAGGCGCTCTATGAGCAACTCTCCAAGTTTCTCCAGCGCAACGACACGGTGTCCTATGGTGACCGTGCCAACGCCCTTGTCATCCTGCAGGTTCGCAAGATTCTCGGCTCATCGACGTTCGCGGTTGCGCGATACCTCGAAACGCTGATTGCCAGGCTGAAGTCGAGGAAAGCTGCGACGCTTTCGATGACCGACGACATCGATGCGATGAGCGAGCTCGCGGAGGAAGAGGACGAAGAACTCGACGACGATGCCGAGATCCAGATCACTGCAGAAATGATCGAGGCGGAGATCGAGGAGCTTGCGGGTTATCTCACTCTCGCAAACTCGATCGAGAAGAACGCCAAGGGTGAAGAGCTACTGAAGCAGCTCCCCAAGGTCCTCAACGAAATCGAAGGAAAGGGCGGCGCGCGGAAGGCCGTGATCTTCACGGAGAGTGTCCGCACCCAGCACTACCTTCGCGATCTGCTTGAGCAGCATGGGTATGCCGGTCGCGTGGTGCTGATGAACGGCTCCAACAATGACGAGCAAAGCCGGCGCACATATTCAGAGTGGCTTGAGCGGCATCGGGGCACAGACAAAGTTTCCGGCTCCAAGACAGCCGATATGAAGGCGGCAATCGTCGAGGCCTTCAAGGGCGACGACAAGACTATCCTGATCGCGACCGAGAGCGGCGCAGAAGGCATCAACCTTCAGTTCTGCTCGCTGCTCGTCAATTTCGACCTTCCCTGGAATCCGCAACGGGTGGAGCAACGTATTGGCCGTTGTCACCGCTATGGTCAGAAGATCGACGTCACGGTCGTCAACATGCTCAACCTGCGCAATCAGACCGAGGTTCGTATCCATGAACTGCTGAGCGAAAAGTTTCACCTGTTCGAAGGGGTCTTCGGAGCCAGCGACGAGGTTCTTGGGACGCTTTCTAGCGGTGTCGATTTCGAAAAGCAGGTCCTCGAAATCGTGCAGAAGGGCCGCACTCCAGAGCAAATCGAGTTCGAGTTCGATGAACTGAAAGCAACGATTCAGGACAAGATCGACGCGGCGTTTGAAGATGCCCGTAACCGCCTTCTGGGAGAGATGGACGCGACCGTCATTTCCAAGCTGCAGGATCGCGGCAAGGAACTGGCACGAATCCTCCCGGAGTTTGTCCAGCGAACGTTGATTGCCGCACACGCCGAGCTGGACGGGGCGCAGTTCGACCATCCTGGCGACGATACGTTTCGCTATGAAGGCCGGACTTACACAACCAAATGGCCGCAGGCGGACGAAGAAGACTGGCAGTTCTTCCGCGTCAATGATGGGCTGTGTGCCGAGATGATCGAGGCGGCAAAGGCACGTGACCACACACAGACGCTGGGCTCGCTTGTCTTCCGTCCTGCTCAGTATCCCTATGAAGGGCAGGTCGGCGCCATCCGTGACCTGGTGGGCGAAAGCGGCTGGCTGCGCGTCTTCAAGGCTACCATGCCCACCCCCGATGCTTTGCGGGAAGAGCTGCTGATCGCCTGTGTCACAGACGATGGTCGCACCCTTCCACAACGCGTGGCAGACCAGCTATTCATTGTCCCGGCAGAGGATGCAGGAGCACCAGCTGCTGCGCCCCCGGAGGAAACACTCAAAACGATCGAGGAAGAACAATTCGGCGAATTCTCCGACCGCGTCCTGAGCGAGAACGAACAGTGGATCGATGCAGAGAGTGAACGGTTGGATCGCTACGCCGAAGACCTCGAAATCGAGTTCGACGCGCAGATCGACGAGCTTGCGAACGAGGTGAAGGAACTGCGCAAGCAATCACGCGCGGCTGGCATCAGCATGGAGGAAAAGCTGGCTTTCAAGCGCAAGATCAAGCGGCTCGAGGATGACATCGATGAGCTGAAGCTGACCAAGTTCCAGAAGCGCAAGGAAGCGCGACAGAAGGTCGAGGACATGCTCGATGACTTCGCGGCGCAGTTGAACCTGAAGCCCGAAATCAAGCCGCTCTTCACGCTTCGCTGGGCTGTGGAATAGGGAGGCAACACGAATGATGGCCGAGTTCGGCCAGGCTCCGATGAGCCTGAAGCTCGATCTCAATACTTACGAGGAATCGCCAACCCACATCGCTGCCTTTCGCAGACGTTCCGGTTGGCTGATGATGGCAAGAGCGACGATCCAGAGTGAGCGACACCTGCTTAGCGACAAGCTGATCGTTGCCTGTTTCGATCATGGTGAACCGATCCCGTCCTGGCGTGCAGTTCATCTGACCCAATGCCACTGGCATGACCTTGAAGAGTGCTGTGAAGAGCCGCCCGAATTGCTCGACGACCTTTTGTGCGAGGAGGAAGGTGCGTTCTACCTGCGCTGGCAGCGCGAGACCAATCGCGAGCTTGCCGAGTTGCACGAACGGACCGAGCGACAGCTTGAAATTCTCGAAGCACGCAACCGCATCAATTCTCGTCAGCTCGAGCGCCAGATGGCGGAACTTCGAAGGCGCCGTAGGTTGCCGGACACAAGCCCCGAAGCGCGCAACGCCCTTTCTGCGATCATCCGTGATCTAGAATCAGAACTGGACGAGGAGGCAGCGAATTTGATTTTGCGCCGCCGCCGGATTCTGAAACGCGCTGAAGCGGCGGAAGAGGCCCTGTGGCAGCGCGAGGACATCTTGTTTGAAGTCGAGCCCCTTTTCGTCGTCCACTGGCGTGCAGGAAATCTATCAGCCGAGCGGGGCACCAGTCACAGCTGGAGAGAAGGTCACTTCTATTCGACTCCAAGAGTTTTCAATGCGCCAAAGCTCAGGTTTCCAGGGGTCGTGCTGGCTGAAATCAAAGATTCCTTGCGACGAAGCGCCGATGAAAAAAAGGAGGAAATGGCGGGACCCGATCCCGTTGCAAGGCCCCGGCCGGAAGACCTGCCCAAGGCCGCCCCCATCAGGAAGAAGATCATCGGTGAGGCCATTCCCGTCAAAGGGCTGCGCGCTCCTCCGAGGACTTTGCGGCCTAAACAGGTAACTCCCGACGGTATTCCCCGTCCGGCTGGCCAACAGACGCTCTCGGAAATCGATGAGGACCTCCAAGCCAAGCGTTCGGCCTTGGCCGAAAAGCTGAAAGCGCTCGAAATCAAGGGCCGCAAGTTCCTTCCTGGTTCACCCAAGACACGTCGCAATCAGATGGAGCGCGCAGATGTGGAACGGCAGATCGCTGCATTAGACCTCCGGATTTCTGCTGCAGCCAAGAAGCCCAAACAGGAAGCCGGACCGAAGAGAGACCAGGGGCCATGGACGCCAGAGCGGGTCAGTTTGCTGAAGAAAATGTGGTTGGAAGGTCATTCTGCGAACGAGATTGCTGCGACGCTTGGCGGCACGAAACGCAACGCTGTGATCGGCAAAGCAAAGCGCCTTGGGCTGCCCTTCATTTACGGGAAAGAAAACCCGACGGATTCCTCGAACCCGACAGACCGAACCAAGCTGGATCTGGAGCGGGAGCTTCTGCGACGGCTGGAAAGATCAGGTGATGGCGCTTCTTGAATCTTGGGAATTCGGACACTGAAAATGAATATCGGCATGTGGAAAATATTACTCTTTCTCAAGGCTATCGCGTCAGGAAACATAACGATAGAAAAGACCGTATGACCAAGAAGACCAAGCTTGAACTGACCTGGCCCGGCAAGGACGAACGGCCGAAGCTCGAACCGCGCATTCTGATCGAGGATCCCGCGAAGAGCTATCACGCCAGCGTGCGGCGGGATGGCGATGTGTTCGACAATATGCTGATCAAGGGTGACAATTTGCTCGCGCTCAAGGCGCTGGAGCAGGATTATCAGGGCAAGGTGAAGTGCGTTTACATCGACCCGCCCTATAATACCGGGCAAGCGTTTGAGTATTATGACGACGGTCTAGAGGTCTCGCTGTGGCTTTCACTCATGCGCGACCGACTCTCTATATTGCGCAATCTACTCGCCGACGATGGTGTGATTTTCATTCAGATTGACGACAACTACCTGTTCCATCTCAAAATCATTTGCGACGAGATTTTCGGAATATCTAATTTTGTAAACGTCATATCGATTAAGACCAAGAATAGCTCTGGAGCGAGCGGCGGCGGTGAAGATCGTCGCCTGAAGAAGCACACCGAGTTTCTGCTTTGTTATGGGCGTGAACAATTCACAGCTTTCAATCCGGTTTATTCAGAGCAACGATTGGATGAGTTGCTCGATGACATGGCGGCAGAAGGCAAGAGCTTTAAGTATACATCAGTTATGACCCATCGCGGATCATCCGAGTATATTGGATCAACGCTAGATGGGGCTGGCGAGGAGATTAAGGTTTTTCGCCATGTGGGTTATGAGATCAATTCTGCAACGAAGCTCGCCAAGCAGCAAAACATCAGCCTGAGCTCGCTCATTGAAAAACAATTCGAAAGAATTTTCACGACTGAAAATGCTCAAACCTCGATCAGAACAAGGGTTCAAGACTTTATAGGCGCAGAGGATGGCTTGTTCCGCATCGAATACACACCAAAATCAGGACGGGATAAAGGAAAGACCACCGAGGTATTTTTTCAAGGAGCACAAAAACGGCTGGTCAGCTTTTTCTCGAACGTTGCTGAAAAGCGGGGTTCAGTTGTGTTCAAAAAAGAACGGGTTGGGACGCTTTGGGATAAATTCAATTGGAACAACGTCACCCGAGAGGGTGGCGTCCGATTTCCAAACGGGCAGAAGCCTGAGCAGTTGATCCAGCACTGCATTGAGCTCGCCACAAAGCCACTTGATCTCGTGCTGGACTCCTTCGCAGGCTCGGGCACTACAGGCGCCGTCGCCCACAAAATGGGGCGTCGCTGGATTATGGTCGAAATTGGCGAACACGCCGATACGCATATCGTCCCGCGCTTGCAGAGCGTAATCGACGGCTCCGATCAAGGCGGGATCAGCAAGGCGGTGGACTGGAAGGGTGGTGGCGGCTTCCGCTACTTCACGCTCGCCCCGTCGCTGCTGGAACAGGACAAATACGGCAACTGGGTGATCGCGCAGGATTACAATCCAGTGATGCTGGCCGAGGCGATGTGCAAGCACATGGGCTTCACCTATGCGCCATCGCAGGACCCGGCGGAATATTGGCGCCACGGCCATTCGACCGAGACCGATTTCATCTATGTCACCACGCAGGCGCTCACCCACGAGGCTTGCGCCAAGATCGCCCATGATGTGGGCCCGGACCGCTCGCTGCTCATCTGCTGCAAGGCCTATGATGCCGCCGCCGATGCCTTCGAGAACCTGACGCTGGTGAAGATCCCCACGGCCATCCTGCAGAAGTGCGAATGGGGCCGCGACGATTACTCGCTGAATATCCAGAAGCTGCCCCAGGCAGGGGATGAGGAAGAGGTCGAGCCTGTAGGCGAAGATTTACCGCTGTTCGCGGGGGAGGCAGGCGATGACTGAGCTCAACCCCCAGCGCACCCGCCGCCAGATAGCCCAGCGCCTGTCGCTGCGCGCACCGCAGGAACTGTCGCTCAATATCCTCGGCGAGGTGCTGGAGAAGATCGACTTTGCCCAGACGATCGACCTCGACGCGCTGCTGAAGGAAATTCAGGCGCTCTACCCCAGCGTCGAGGATTTCGAACGCAGCTTCCCGTCACTCTGCTTTGCGCTTGCCACGGGTGTCGGCAAGACCCGGCTGATGGGCGCGTTCATCGCCTATCTTTACCTCACCGGCAAATCGAAGAACTTCTTCGTCCTCGCGCCCAACACCACGATCTACGACAAGCTCGTGGACGACTTCTCCAAGCAGACATCGCCCAAATATGTGTTCCGCGGCATCTCGCAATTCGCGCAGACGCCCCCGATCATCGTCACCGGCGACACCTGGCAGGAAGGCCGCGGCATCCGAGGTAGCGACCTGTTCGGTAGCGAAGCGATCATCAACATCTTCAACGTCGACAAGATCAACAAGGACAAGGGCAAGATCCGCAGCTTCCGCGAGACGCTGGGGGACAGCTACTTCGATTACCTGTCGAAGCTGCCCGACCTGGTGATGCTGATGGACGAGGCGCACCGCTATCGCGCTGCGGCCGGAGCCAAGGCAATTTTCGAGCTCGACCCGAAGCTGGGTCTTGAGCTGACGGCCACGCCAAAGTCGGTAGGTTCCAATTCGCGCGACTTCCGCAACGTGATCTACGAATACGGCCTCGGCAACGCCATGGCCGACGGCTTTGTGAAGGAACCGGCCGTTGCAACCCGCGCCGATTTCGATCCCAAGGCGTATGACGAGGATGCGCTCGAAGGGATCATGCTGGAAGACGGCATCCATTACCACGAGCATGTGAAGACCGAGCTGGAGCTCTATGCCCGCGAGACGGGGCGCAAGCGGGTCTATCCGTTCATGCTGGTGGTGGCACAGGACACCGCACACGCCAGCCGGTTGCGCGCGCGGATCGAGGACGATGGCTTCTTCAACGGCGCTTACAAGGGCCGCGTGATCGAGGTGCACTCGAAAGTGCGCGGCGAGGAAAGCGACGAGACGATGGAGCGGCTGGTGCGGCTTGAAGAGGCCGGCGACACCGACATCGTCATCCACGTGAACAAGCTGAAGGAAGGTTGGGACGTCACCAACCTCTATACCATCGTGCCGCTGCGAGCGTCAGCCTCGGACATCCTGACCGAACAGACGCTGGGGCGCGGCCTGCGGCTTCCCTACGGCGAGCGCACCGGAAACGAGGCGGTCGATACGCTGACCGTGATCGCGCACGACCGTTTCGACGAAGTAATCAGCAAGGCTCGCGAGGACGGCTCCATCGTTCAGATGAAGCAGCTGAAGATCGGCCAGGGCGGAGACGTCACAACCGACCCTCAAGTTGTCTATACCGTGCCCACCGGCTTCGAGGCGGCACTGACCGGGGCGACAATGCCTGAGTCGAAGCTGGAGAGCAGCGAGAAGCAGCAACCCTTCATCTTCGAAACGCCCGAAGAGCAGGACATTGCCAAGGTCACGATCGAACTGCTGCGTAACAAATACAGCCGTGAGCTCAAGGGCGGTCACAAGGAGCTGAATACCCCGGAGGTCCAGAAGCGCATTGTCGACGATGTGCGACGCCTGACAGAACAACGCCAGGGCTCGCTTGAGGGGATCAAGAAGGAACCTGACGTCGAACGGCTGGTAGCGGTGGTAACGGCGAGCGTGGCCGAGAACAGCATCGAGATCCCGGAGATTGTTGTCCTGCCCAGCCGCGAGGTGAACTTCTGGTTCGAGGATTTCGACCTGTCAGGCATCGACGACATCCGGTTCCAGCCGATTTCCGATCGTCTGTTGATCCGCAACTTGCGCGATCAGTCACAGCGCGAACTTGCCCGTTCGATCGAGGGGCCGCGCGAGGAGCGGGTCGAGAATTACGTCGTCAAATTCCTGATGGATTACCCGCAGGTCGATTACGACAGTCAGGCAGACCTGCTCTACAAGCTGGCGGGGCAGATGGTAGCGCATCTCCAAAGCTACCTCGCCAGCGCTGAAGACGTCGAGAACGTGGCGCTGGCCCATGGCAAGCTGCTGGCTGAGCGAATATTCGCCCAGATGAAGGCGCATTATCGCCAAACCCCGGCGGAATACCGTGCCAACAAGATCCGTTCGTTCCGCACGCTGGAACCGCAGAACATTGCCTATTCACCGGCGCGTTCACTGCCACTGACGGAGGCTGCGACGCCGCTCTCGGCCACTCCCAGCTATACCTTCCGCGGTGGGAAAAAGAGCCCATATCAGTTCCACAAATTCCACTCGGACCCCGAACGGCGCTTCGCCGTTATGATCGATAGCGATTTCGAAAGTGATGTTTTGCGCTGGCTCAAGCCTGCGCGGAGCCAGTTCCGTATCGAGTATCAGCCGGGCAAACCCTACGAGCCGGACTTCGTCGTCGAGACTAAGTCCGAGAAGCTCATCGTAGAAATCAAGGCCAGCAACCAGATGGACGATGCCATCGTAAAGGAGAAAGCGCGCGCCGCTGCGGAGTGGGTAAAGCACGCCAATGAATTTGCGACCGAGGGGGACGGCAAGGCCTGGAGATACGCGCTCATCCCAGACAGTGCATTGACGGAAAGTGCGACGCTCGCAGGTCTCTTGGGCCGATATGCGGCTTAATTCTCGACAATCCGGGGCGTATCCAAACGGAGCAGGCGGAGTGCCGTGAGTTTTGTGCTCAGTATTGGCGCTGAGGCGATTTGTCGCGGACCTCTTTAAAAGTCAGCAGGGGGCAGGTAGCGCCTAAAGGAAACCAGCCTCAACAAAGAAGGCGCATCATTGCGCCAACGGTGACGGAATCGTTTGCCGAAGCGATCTACAGGTCAGGAATGAGCCACCATTCGGGTTGACCGTCTGCCCAGTCGTCACTCTCTTGGAAAAGTCTCAACCAATCTCCAGCAAGTTTGACCGGAAATCGGCACGCAACTTTGGCCACCTCTCGATATTGGGAGAGGTAGAAATCGCCATACAATCGGTCGCACCCCAAGCAGCCATTACTGAGGTATCGCTCCTTGCGTGTGCGACTGAAGCGGACCTTAAGATGGCTCTGATCAAAGCTTTGCGGAAGGTGCAGGCGCAATTCTTCTATCAATGCATCGTGAGGCGTTAGATCGAGCAGGGACACATCGACTTTCTCTCCCGCGACATCGAGTTCGATGCCAACGATAATGTCAGTGATAACGCCGCATGCTTCGCAATCCGCCTCAGCGATCAATACCTGCGCCTCTGCCGATGCCCCAATATCCGTGATGCGCCCCCAGCGTAATCGCTTCGAAAGCGCTGCTCGGATGAAATCCGCCATCGGAGTGACGACTTTCCATCCAGCCTTTGCTTGCCGGTCGCTCCGGCTCATGCGCGACCAACGGTATGGTATGAGGGCATGAAAGCCCTCGTCCAGACTGCCGCCAATACAAGCTGCAGGAAGGTCTTGGCTAACGGGGAACCCCGGCTGTCGCAAAAGCCAAAGTCCCCTGATGCCGGATTGCTGGTAACGATCCTGTCGGCGAAGGGTTTCGTCATTCACCTGTCCCGACCATTGGACTTCAATGGCAACCATAGCGCTGCCCTTGGTAGCTAAAACATCCGCTCGCCAATGTTCACCGTCTGGTGTCGAGCCTGACACCTCCGTCTCAGCTGACCACCCGCATTCCCGTGCCACGTCGACCGCCAGGGATTTTAGAACGCGATGCTCTTCGCCCTCGTCAGCCGTGAGGCACCGTCCGACTTTCGAGTGAGCGAAGAACCGCGTGCCCCGTCGCGACTTTTTGAGGACGACAAGTGATTCACAGCAAGGCATGCGCAGATTCTTGAGCTTGCGGTTGCCGATCTTGAGCTTGTCCCACTGCTCGGCTGTCAGATCGAATGCGTGAATCCGATTATTTTTCTCGTCCAGACAACTAAGAGGCATTTTGATCTGATCCTCGGTCCATAGTGCCAGGCCAAACTAATTCACTCTATCACCTCATAGGGCCATTGCCATGCCGACTATAGAAATGGGGTGCCGCGGATGATGTCGGATCCCTTCACTCAGATTCGGAAGCGTGAGCCGACCGGATGTGCAACGCGAAGCTTGCGCGAACACTGGGCATTGATGTGTTGAGGGGACATCTGACCCTCGACTGGACGGAGGCGAACTTCGAACTTGCACTCGACGTTTCCAGGCCGAATAGCTCTCGATAATAAACTGACGGTGATGTTCCCAAGGCATTGCTATCGGACTTACTCTTCTCCTCTGAGACGAGTCCCGCTCACAATTATGTCGTAGCGCGGCGACGCAAGGTTATATGGAACGGCATCTGCTGGGATGGGATTGGTTTCGCCAATGTAGAACTGCGGCATCGCAAAACAGTCCTGATAGACATGATCGAAAGGGATGATCCGATCCGATCCGATTACTTGACTGTAATAGACCGTCGAATGCCCTTCATCTGATACCTCAATGATGAAGCCGACATTGAGAACATCTTGAGAAGCCACATTGGTTAGAGTGATTTCCAAGGGAAAGTTTGGCGTGCAATTGCCCGGACCAGCGCTGATCTCAGCCAGCACGTTGCCCTCGCCAAATTTGTCCCGATCATCTGATTTCACTGCGTTAAAGGCTGCAGCAACCGCAATCAGTAGCACTCCCACTGCGGCCATTTTGCCGCCGACTGTTGCGACCTTCTTCCAGCCGCTATCATACTTTTCGTCTGGCACGTCGTTCATCTTGCTCCCGACCCTAATGCCTGATGCCTAATCTGAAAAAGACAATCAAGCCAGAAGCTTATTTCCGTGCAATCCGAACTTGGACAACGCTATCTCGACCTCAAGTTTCATCGTTCAGAGGTTGTCGGATGATAAGTTAGAGAGAATGCCGCTCTGAGAGTCGGCTGTCCGATCCTCAAACTTGGGAGCAGGTCAAAAAGTGGCGGAACCGCAATCCAACTGCTCTTCCTGCAAGAGCTGTTCAATGGGCTATAATTGAAAGATGGAGGTCCTAACTTTGATCGTTCCACACAACCCGGACGGAGCCGATCAGGCGGTGTCGGCGTGATCCTGCCATCCAGAGCTGTGGGATTGTGAATGACAATACTCTTCCCAAATGTCTGCTAACGGCCCAATTGTAGGCGTTGGTCGGCCCCGAAGTCAGCTTCAGCTGAATCCGTTCAAGACGACATAATTAATTGAGCCATCTTGGTGCCCTGTGACTTCGATCTCAGCACCTCGATAACGAACCTTCTTTGTGTCGGACAAATTGACCGTAAACTCTCGCGTTCTCTCGTTGCCACGATCGTCGACTTCAGAAAAAAGAAACGTGGCTGCGTCTCCGCTTAGTCCAGACAGCTCAATCGCGAGTTTGGAGGTGTTCGGCCGCATCACAAATACTTTTCCGTGTTCAACGTCGGAACTCGGTCGTTTAATGCATGCCCCTTGAGAACAGAACTTGACCTCATTCCGTGAAAAATCGACATTTACTTTATATCTGTAACTATCTCCAACGGTGTTGTTACGGTAATTATCGTATTGAGTTATATATTTACCGTCGGAATCATCCTTGCAAAGTGGCTCTCCTTCAAGGACAGAGAATGTATAGGCTCCAAGAAATGTGTTCTTATTCTCATTGAATTTTGGAGTAACGCATTCTTTAATCGATCCTTTGCGTTCCGAGTAAACAACGTCACCGATTTCCGCATGACTGGCGGCACCGATGTTTGGCGTATGCTCCACCTGTGGAGTGTAATCTTGGGCCGCCGCAATAGCGGCAAAGCCTGCGACGATGGAACACAGAGCGGCAAATTTCCTCATCTGTCGGACTCCACTGATAATATCCCCGCTTAAGAGAGAGTAAGGTGGGCGTTTTGTAAATACGTTAGCGCGTTTCGAACTGCACACTTGAGCTTCAGGGCTAGCTTAGATTTCTGGCAGTCAGAGGTTCTGATCTAAGCCTCCGAATGGGCGGTAAAATTCTCTCAGCCCCTGAATTCACGGACATTCAGCGCGTCAATGCGTAACGCTACAATCGGCGAGGCAGCTTGCGTTCGTGGCGCGAAAGCGAAGCCATTCCAATCAACTCAACGCACGATTGCCCGTCGATACCCTGCGGCTTGTGCTTCTTCTTCAGTGCAGAACCAGGCTTCAGGACGCGTCGCGTTGTAATAAGGCATTCCCGGAAGGTGATAGATCCACTCCCCGCGGCGAGAATGATTGCCCTTAATCAGGCACTGGCCCTGATCTTGCCAACGACGCAGCGATGAACTTGTCGAGGCAGGCGGCCTGGCTTCGCGTTGAGGCTCTTCCTTCGACTGCTGTGCAATGCGATATTGTTCTGGTTTCTGGAATTCCCACTGCCATAATCCCGACTTGCTCGCACGTGCTCGCTGTTCTGCTGCGACATAGTCTTCGCTGTATTGCCGATAGGCAGTAGCCCAACCGGCCTCCACCATCGCCTGACCTATATCGACGCCGCTGATACGGCAGACTGCCACCATGCGACCATGTGCATCGGTTGATTTGCGGAGACACGAGAGGGACGCATCACCAATCAGCGAGGCAAGTTTAGCTTTCGCCATTTCACCGCAAGCAACTGCTGCACCATTGTCGAAACACTGCTGATCAAGCTCCGGTGCATCGATACCAAACAGGCGAACTTGCAGTCCGGCGATCGACAGAGAATCGCCATCGGCAACCTGTGCAGTTCCCTGAAGTGATTGCGCTTGGCTGCCTGTTGGAATTGATGCGCCCAAGATTGCTGCCGCTATGATGAAAGATCTCGTGAAGTGCACTTTGTCCTTTCCCAACATTGTGGCTGCCGCAGATTATTCGCGAAGAGAAGTTAAGGCTAGGTGGAATACCAGCAGCGACGCCGATGATTAGGGCTCGAAGTCCTGGGATGCGGACCAAACAGAACCATTGGTGGACGCTAGACCGTCACGCAACCAGCTCGACCTTTTCGCTCTTATCACAGAATCGCTTGATCGACGTCCTGACAGCTCCATCCAAATCCGGAGGAGCAACCGTAACAAATAGAATGTTAGGCGCCACCCTTCCCCTAACAACCGGAAGAATAGCGCCAGTCCCACATACATCCAGAAGTCGATCTCGGACTTCATGGGCACGAGCAATGGGGTCACACTGCCTGGCAAATTGAATGCCCACTACCACTTTGCCCATGCGCACATAGTCTGCTGCTTCAGAATAAAGTGCATACTTTGGGGCGGTTCGGCTGGTCATAGACGGGACCTCGAACCCATTGTCAGGATCAAGAAACACCAGGCCGCAGTCTTTTAGTGCCTGTAGACCATTGGCATGCCAGACCTGACGATCGCTCGAACAGATACTCTCTGAGTGATAGGCGGTTGATCTCGGAAGCAAGCCCCACTCAGCGATATGATCGATACGCCGCGCTGCTGGGTCCTCAAACTGAGAAATCAGGTCAAATAGATCAGGGTCCAATGTCCGCCAGACTCCCCCTTTGAGGTGATGGCGCTTCTCACCATCGTTGTTACCTGGCCGATCGACATTCTCCGGTCTTGCCAAATACCAGTTCACTCCGAGACGAAGGCTGAGATCGTCATTCAGTTGCCTCAGCAAAGCGTATTTGATGAAATCATGTGAATCGCCAAGATAGCGCTCCTGCATCGCAATCCTCCCAAAGGTCCTTGTTCTTTATCAAGACGAAGAGATGACCTACCTGCAATAGGGCTGAATCATTTTTGCCGCTTGGAGGAGATTTGGCAGTGGCAAACAAAGTCAGTGAAGCGCAACTCGACCAAGCATTCGCCGAGGCATTCGAAGACAGTTTCGCGTTTCGCGCTTGGGTTCTGCAAGGCGGCCGGTTTGCGCACCTTGCGAATGAATCTGCTCTTCTCATCAACGAGCAAGCGGCTGCTAGAAACAGTCGGGTGAACGCTTGGTGGCGATGGTGGTGGTGCCGTCTACCAGATGGCAGCGAAAGTGAGACCGACCTGTTCTTCGTGTTTCAATCGCAAGCATTTCGCTTCGCGCTACACATTGAGAACAAGCCTAGACACGGCAAGCTTACATTCGCGCAGGCAGCTGACTACCGGCGCCGGGCAGCCTTTATGTCAAATGACGACCGATGGTTGAATTACAGCGACTTCGAAACGATACTTCTCGCTCCACAGACGTTCATCGAAGAAAACGCGGCATCAGCGGGGCAATTCGATCGTGCCATCACTTATGAAGACGTAGCCGCTCATGCTCCTCTCTTTGAGAAGGCAATCGATTAGGACGCACACACCTGCATCGTGAAATTCTGGTAGCGGAGGAGGGAGCCGAACCCTCAACACGCACATTATGATCGCAACTGGAAAGGCCGGTAGACGCGTCCACGTAGGCGCGGCATCAATGGGATTTGGGGATTAGTCGTAGTTTTCCCAATCGCGGCCATCAGTCCATAGCAGTTCTTGAAGACCAGCGCGGTCCCAATCACGAACCTGAAAATCGTCATCAGTCAAGTTCCAACCATCGAAAGCGCTGACAGAGAAGTGCTGTATACCCGTTAGGTAAAACTCAACCCCCTCATTTCGCAGCAGTTCGTAGTGATTATCTTCGTCATCGACTGTGCCAATCTTTGTGAAGGCCGGCGATGTGTCCCAGCCATGCCGCTCGATTTCATAAAGTGGCAGCCACGCAGAAGTGTCGAGGCCAGACTGTTTGTAACGCGACCTCATAGCCGCAAGGGACACACTAAAAAGTCCCTCTGATCGACCGTGATAGAGGACAAGATCAACCAATTCGTTAGCTACACCTATGCACTGCGCGCACTGGGCCGCGCCCACCTTCGTTCGGAGAAAAATTGCAGAGTAGAGGAACCATAGAAGATTTCCGACATCGTTCCTACGCGAGCAAACATCGACACCCCATTTGATTAATCGATTGGTATCAGCCGAAACACCATCCCTCTTGTAAATACCAAGGAGGAGCGGCAGAATAAATCGAGCCTGGTGAGGCGCTGCATAAAGAAGGCGTTGGAGATATTCCTGCACTGTTTCCTGTTGTGAGTGGGAAGATAGCACTCTTGCAAATTTCTTCAGTGCGTAACCGATAACATTTGAATTCTGATGCTTTTTGGCAAGATGATAGAGGACTTCGAAGAACTGCTCGACGAAGTGTTCATGGCGCCCATCAAGGCTGTCAAAGCTCCGCTGAAAATTTGACGGAGCAAAGTCCAAGCCATGTTGAACGGAGGTCTTGAAGTCGTTGAGGCGGAGACCATAGCGGCCAATTACACGAACGAACTGGCTTTCCGCGCCTTCGGCTTCGTAAGTTGATAAGACGCCAAACTGGTAATCGTCGATTGCATGAAAAATTTGCGTCGAGGCCAGACCGGAACCTGGTGCTGTAAGCTCAGCATCAATTCGAGAGAGAATGATTTCAGAGACAATTCTCGACGTGTCTGGACCAATCGCTATGCCGATTGTTTGTGCCTGATTACAACCCCGCACGAGCACATCTAGCGTGTTGCTCCAATCGCCGCGAAGCGTGCGTGCTCGATATAGCGCCTTTGCCTTCTCCTTCCCCAACACGGCCCACGGGATAGAGTGAGTGTAGATTGAGCCGTAAAACCTGTTCAGGTCGAGGCTCAGGATAACCGGGTAAACGCTAGCAAGATGCTGTTGTCGCTTCCGCTTGGCTGCAAGCGTTGCCGTTCCAATAGCTCTCCCGGGAGCGGCGAGAGCAGGGAAAGCCGGTCGAACGCCCGAACAAGAACTTAAATTATACGCTTTCGTTATATTGGACCAATTCTCGGCTATGAAACTGCTAAGAAGATAATAACTTACAGGATTAATCACTCCAAAAGTCCTAAGTGGGCCGCGGAACGTCGCACCATCGAACGAAATTGTGCTCCCCACGTAATTGTTACCCGCGGTGACCTTTCCGATCGCTCTAGAAAAGTTTCTCGTGGCAAAATTTGGAGGGAGCTCGGTGGGATAGAATCCCCGGTCAAGCAATCGAGTCAATCTAATGCGTTTCGACATTCCTTGTCTTAACGCACTAAATCGATTTGGAAATAGTGCAAGAACCGGTCTCCGCAATCAAGTGTGGCATACTATGCTGCCAGCGGACCCCCCTCCATCTCACCAATGAAATCCCCGTCCTTCTCTCGATCATGGTGAGGTGATCGAAGACATCGTAATTGATGTTGTTCGATCTTTACGAAGCAGTTGCGCGAGGTTTCACTATATGGGGGTCATTGTGGGGGTCAAACTCGAATTTTCAATTTGGAAATTTATAAATTTCAGCTAGTTGCAAGAAGAGAGAGATCCCTCTTCTGGCACCACTTTTTCCGCAAGCGCAAGCAGGATCAGTCTTTAACTGTGGGCGGGGGAGTGCCGACCCTGTGTCCCGGCTTAGGCTGCTTGAGCGCCGCGTACCAGCTTGCCCGGCAACACCCCGGTTGGTGCGTCGTTTCTCCGAATGATCTTGCCGGAGACAATCGTGGCGTCATAGCCCGATGCACGCTGAGTCAGGCGACGCCCGCCCGCTGGCAGGTCGCGGACGATCTCAGGCAAGTGCAGCCGCAAACGATCCATATCGATGACATTGATATCGGCCTTGGCGCCTACGGCCAGCACTCCGCGGTCATTGAGGCCCACGGCCCGGGCTGCCTTGGCGGACAGCATGTTGACGGCTGCAGCAAGGTCGAAACTCAACCCCTCCCGGTTTCTGCCGCCGACAAACTCCGACAATAAATATGTCGAGTAGCTGGCATCACAGATCGCTCCATAATGTGCTCCGCCATCGCCCAGAGCGGGAATGCAGTGGTCATGGCTGAGCATGGTATGTGCGCTTTCAAGGCTCGCGTTCTCGTAATTGCCCAGTGCTGCCAGGAAAAACCCTCGCCCGTTCGTTTCAAGCAAGCGATCATAGGCGACTTCCTGCGGCGTGCAGCCCCTGGCACGTGCATGGTCGGCCATGCTCAGCGACTTGGGCGGGGCGTAGTCAGGCGGATCGTCGAGCGGGAAGAGCCATTCCCAATTGCGCGCCAATTCATTGAAGGGATGGCCGGCGCCAAATTCTTCAGACAGAAGCGCTGCGCGCATGTCCGGCTCGCGCATTGCTGCGACTTGTTCTTCAACCGGCAGGTCTGCGATTTTCGCCCAGCTTGGACACAGTACGAAGGGGTGCACGGTCAACTTAAGGCCCGCAATCAAGCCAATCGGTCGCGGCATCACTTGCGCCGTGACTTGGCCGCCATTGCGAGTTGTTTCCTCGATCATGCCGAGAACTTTACGCCAGCGAGGCGGGGCATCATTGCCTGAGGCAAGCGTGAAAGTCGCCGGTCTCCCGCTGGCTGCAACGACCTCTTCGATCACGCGATATTCCTTGTCCCACCCTTTAAATGCATCGAGCACAATCTGGAACGTGCCGCCGCCTGCATCTGTCATGCCACGGCAAATCTCGGACAGTTCCCTGATGTCAGTTTCGAAGCTCGGGATGCTCCCGCCATCCGCGGTCTTGTGGATGGAAAGGCGAGACGTGGCAAAGCCCAATGCGCCTGCCTTGACCGCTTCGGCTGCGAGCATCCGCATCTTGGCCAGATCTTCGTCTGTGGCCGCCTCTCTGTTCGCTCCTCGCTCTCCCATTACGTAGACTCGCAGGGGGCTGTGGGGAAGATAAGCCGCGACATCGATATCGCGCCGACCGGCATCAAGCCTGTCGAGATATTCTGGGAAGGTTTCCCAATCCCATGGCAGCCCCTCGGACATGACGACGCCAGGGATGTCCTCCACCCCTTCCATCACATTTATGAGCAGATCCTGGTCTTCGCGGCGGCAAGGGGCGAAGCCGACCCCGCAATTGCCCATGACGACCGTCGTTACCCCATGCGAAGATGACGGGCTTAGTTCCTGCCCCCAAATCGCCTGGCCATCATAATGGGTGTGCACATCGACGAAGCCGGGCGTGACGATCCGGCCCGTGGCATCAATTTCTTCAGCACCCTCACTCGCAAAGTCGCTGATCGCGGCAATCCTGCCGCCCGATACAGCAATGTCGCCGGAGAAAGGCGCAGCGCCGGTTCCATCAACGATGGTTCCACCGCGAATGACGAGATCGTATTGAGCCATGCCCGACCTTCTTGCTGCCGATGTGCCAAACGCAACCTACAAAGCGCGCAAGGCCTGATCACCTCATACTTGTGTGCTAGGCAGCTTGTTCGAACACCGGCGCGCCGAGCGGACCATCGGCCGTGTAATAGTTGCAGTGGAAGCCGCTGGGGATGCGATAGGGGATGAAGACCCGCGCGATCGGCCCGGCGGCAATGTCCCGCGCCTGGAAAATCGCCAATTCGGTGTGATGCGAATTGGCCGGGTGGACCAGCGTCAGCGCATAGCCGTCCGCTTCGTCAGTGGCACCCACCCGCGGGGCGAAGATCAGTTCGCCGCAGGCCGCCCCGTCTCCGAAGTGATAAAGGTCTTCCTTGCCGGTCGTGGTATCGAAATGGATCGCCGCATCCATGCCGTCGACCCGTCCGTCGGTGGAATGGAGGTTGCAATTGGCATAGCCGTGGCGCGTCTTGCGGGTCATGAACCGGTCATCGGGGCGCGGGAACTGGATATCGCGATCGTTCAGCGTTTCCTCTTTTACCTCGTCGGTGGCGCCGGTCAGGTCGATCGTCCAGCGCCGCAGCTCCAGCGCGGTATCCTTGTGCGTGTTCATCGACCCATCTTCGTTGGGGAACAGCGCAGTGCCGTTGGCCGCGGCGACATCGGCGATCAGCTTGCCGTCTTCCTCCCATGCGTTGAGTTCGTGGAACATGTGCCGCCCCGGCATTTCCAGCCAGCGGATCTTGTCGGTATCGCCATTGCGCGGGAGCATCGCCAGCTTTGACGAGCGACCGCGCACCCAGGCGTTCATCGGCCCGCCCTGCATGAACCGCTGGATGTTGGTTTCAAGCGGATTGAACGGGAAGATCACCCAGTTTTCCGTAACCATGAAGGTGTGGACCATGCTCATGTAAGGCGCATCGAACTGCACATTCCTTACGATCTGTCCGTGCTTGTCGATGATGTCATAACGGATTTCGGGCTTGCCCATCGGGCCGTTGATCATCCAGCCGAAGCTCAGCATTTCACCATTGAACTGATCGACCTTTGGGTGGGCGGAGAACGGTCCGGTGACCGTGCCGCCATAGTCGAGATATTCGCGGGTGCTAAGGCTGCGGGGATCCATTTCGATCGGCGGGGCGCCTTCCATCAGCGCCAGCAGCTTGCCGCCGTGCAGCACGATATTGGTGTTGCCGGTGTTGTAGCGCATGCCCTGTACGCTAGGGTCGCTCTCCATCGGGTTGCCGAACACGCCGAACAGGCGCCGGCCGGCCTTCAATTCCGCTTCGAACTTTTCCGTGCGCACCCATTTGTTGCGCATCGAAACCCGGCCGTCCTCGAAGAAGAAGCCATAGACCATCCCGTCGCCATCGAACCAGTGATAGCCTTCGGGCGGATCATAGAGCGGTTCGCCGCCGACGCGGTAGAACACCCCGTGCAGGTCATCGGGCAGCTCGCCATGCACGATCAGGTCAGGTGCATCGGCCTCGAACCGCATCGGTTGGTGGTGGCCGGTGAGATAGGGGTGATCCTTGAACGGTTGCGCCATCGTCAGCGTTCCTTCCTCGGTTGTGGGGTGATGCAGGCCGCAATCATGCCAGGCCGCTCATCAGGCAGTATTTCAGCTCGAGATATTCATCGATACCGTGCTTCGATCCTTCGCGGCCCAGGCCGGACTGCTTGATCCCGCCAAAGGGCGCGACCTCGCTCGACAATATTCCGTCATTGACTGCGACCATGCCGTATTCGAGCGCTTCCATAACGCGCCAGGCGCGCCCGATGTCGCGCGTGTAGAAATAGGCTGCGAGTCCATATGGCGTGTCGTTGGCCAACGCGATCGCTTCGCTTTCATCGGCGAAGGTCATGATCGGCGCGACAGGGCCGAACACCTCGGTCGAGACGATCTCCATGTCCGATTGCACGCCGGTCAATACGGTTGGCTGGTAGAACAGCGTGCCCTTGTCAGACGCGGCGCCGCCGACCGCGGCCTTCGCCCCCCGTTCCAATGCATCGCTCACGAGGCGGGCAACCTTGTCATGCCCGGGCCGGTTGATCAGCGGGCCGATCTGCGATCCCGCTTCGGTTCCTGCGGCGACCTTGAGCGCGCCGACCCGGTCAGCCAGCTTGGCAGTGAATTCGGCTGCCACGCCTTGCTGGACCAGGAAGCGGTTGGCGCAAACGCAGGTCTGGCCGGCATTGCGGAACTTCGATGCGATCGCGCCTTCGATCGCGCTGTCGATATCGGCATCGTCAAACACGATGAAAGGTGCGTTCCCGCCCAGTTCAAGGCTCAACTTGGTGACGTTCTGGGCCGACTGCCGCATCAGGATCTTGCCGACTGCGGTCGATCCGGTGAAGCTGAGCTTGCGGATCAGGGGGTCGCTGCAGAACAATTCGCCAACCGGCTTCGGATCGGTGACCGGCACGACCTTGAAGATCTCGGGCGGCACCCCCGCCTCGAGCGCCAGCTGCTCCAGCGCCAGCGCCGACAGCGGCGTCAGTTCGGCGGGCTTGAGGATGATCGAACAGCCCGCCGCCAAGGCCGGCGCGACCTTGCGGGTCACCATTGCGATCGGGAAATTCCACGGCGTGATCGCCGCACAGGTGCCCACCGGTTGCTTGATCGTCAGGATGCGCTTGTCCGGCGCGAACGAGGGAACGGTCTCGCCATAGGTCCGCTTGGCCTCTTCCGCGAACCATTCGATGAAGGCCGCGCCATAGGCAACCTCGCCCATCGATTCAGCGAGCGGCTTGCCGCATTCCGCAGTGACCAGTTCAGCCAGCGCGGACTGGTTCTGCATCACCAGGTTGAACCATCCCCGCAGGATATTGGCGCGGTCCTTGGCAGTGCGCGCGGCCCAGGCGTGGCGGGCGCGATCCGCAGTCTCGATCAATGCGCGGATTTCGTCGAGATCATAGCTCTTGATCCGCGCGATGACTTCGCCGGTAGCGGGATTTTCGACCGCCAGCTGACCGTTGCCTTGGCTGAATTCTCCCAGAAATGAGGGTTCTGTCACATGCATCCCTTGCTTTGCCGCCCGAATAATCGGCGAGATCGGGTGCCGACGCGCCTCTCATTGTTGCCAGTGCTTGCAAGGGGTGCGCGGGCCTGTGAAGACTAACTGCGCGTATCCTCTTTCCAGGACAAGTTGCCGGCATAACGCTGGGCGAGCCTGCCGTTCTCATCGATAGCGAACAGGTGCAGCCAGCGATTGTCGAACAGCGCGCGCACTTGTGGGTGTTTCTTGAGGATCGCTGTCATCGCTTCGACCGGCGCTTCGATGCAAACCGAAAGCCGCAGCGGTTCATGCACCAGCTTCTCGCCATCATGGACCGACTGCCACGAAAGCCCGGGGCGCATGTTGCCGCCATTGCCTTCGAACACGCCGATCCCGCCCACGACATTGTGCAGCAGCTTGTTGCCTGCACCGAAGGCCGCCGGAGCCACGGTCGAGCCGTAATATTGCAGGCTGATCCAGCTGGCGACGACCACCGGCGCGGTCATGATCAGCTCGAGCACGGCAAACCCGTTTGTCTCGTCTTGCCGCCAGTCATAGTCATGCAGGAAGGCGCGCCCTTCGAGTGCGCGGCCGCTGGTGCGATGGCGTGGAGCTGCGATGAAGGCCTTGCAGCCGGCCAGCGCCCATTCGGGCCGCACCTCGGCCCAGTCGCGTGCGCGGCGGACGATATCGGTGTCGCCTGAAGCATGCGGCAGGCGGAGCGCGCGTTCGGCCCGGGCCAGCGCGCCTGCCTGTTCCAGCCAGCTACGAACCTTGAGGAGATCGGCGGGTGATGTGATGCCTAGATCGCCATCATAGAGCGTTACGCGGTCAGTGGTCGTGTCATGTAGTGCAGCGATGAACACCGTGTCCGCGGGCACCTCGATCCCCCGGGGAACCAGGCCGGCGCGCACTTCCGGGTCGTTGAGCAACCCGGCGAGCAGCCGTGCGTTGACCTCCCCCGAATAGCCCCCGCATGCGCCGCAATGCAGCCCGCTTGCATGCGGGTTGTTGGTGACATTGGCGCCATGGCCCGCAATCAGCACGATCGGTGCGAAATTGCCGGTGAGTGACATGGCCTTGAGGATCGTATGCGCGGCATCGATCCGTGCGTCGGGCGCTAGCTCGGGTGACAGGCGCGGGGCGGGGCCGCCCGGTGTGTTATCGGCGCCAAGCCCCAGCGCATCCTTCAAAAGCTTCACGACATAGAGCGGGCCGGTTGCTTCGACGAAAGCGAAGGAAGACACCGCAGCAAATTTGAATCGCCCCCAGGCCCGCTTGGCGCGCAGGGTGAAGCGGGCCGCCCGGTCGCGCGCAGCGTCGCTCTCGTCGCCCGAGACCGAAGTTACAGACGGGTTGAGCACTACTGGCAGGCGCTTTTCGGCAACGTCGGAGGCAAAGCCGCGATGGTCGGCGGCAAGCCCGAAGAAGCCGGCAAAGCCGATCGTCTGGATCGAGGGATCGGCGCTTTCCAGCGCGCGGCGGAACACTTCGGAACGAACGTCGATGCAGAATGCGGCTTGCAGGGCCGGGCGATCGGCCTGAGGCGCTGCAACCGGCAAGGCCAGCGTTGCCGCCAACTGGCGCTGCGCCGCGCGTTCGGCGGCTTCCTGCAGGATTTCGTCCACCACGTCGCTGGTGGTGGCGACGGTCAGCCGTGCATGTTCCGCGCGAACCTCGGCCCAATCCCCAGCGATGGCACCGCGATCCTGCAGATACAGCGCCTCTTCCCACAGCAGGCGGATCGCCAGCAAGTCGGACAAGGTATCGTCTGTCCCGCCGGCCAGTTCGGCCTGCCACAGCTTGTAGCGCGCGTATTGCGCCCAGCCGCCGAGCGAGAACAGCATCTGGTGGAAGAACCCTGGCAGCGCGGCTTCGTCCAGCCCCAGCGTGGCAACAACGCGCGCCACCAGCATGCGCGGGTTCTGCGGCGACTCGGCCACGATCCGGGCAAAACCCTCAAGGCCCATGATCTCGGGCGTCAGGTCATGGGTGGCATAGGCCTGCCAGGCTTCCCAGGCCGAACGTCCGGGAATGGCCGGCCACAGCGCTTGCCCCTCGTCGAAATAGCTGCCCAGCCACGCGCCGATCCGGTCAGCCAGGATGCCGGGCCAATCGATCCCGCTGGCCGCCGCTGACAGAGCGGCGATGCTGGCGAGTGCGGCGGGCGAGGGCCGGTCGCTGGCAATCGCGAGTTGCAGGGCTTCGAGGTTTGCGGGCTTGTCGTCATGCGGCGATACGGCAAGCGCCGCGGCAAGGTTCGCATCACAAATCTCGCCCGCGCCAATGCGTTCGCGGTACCAGCGGCGCGGCATGGTCACCGGCACGCCGCCGACCTTGCGCAGCGTGGCTGCGGCTCCGGCCAGGCTATCGCCCGCCTGCCCAAGGAAGGGGTTCACCGCCACCGATGAAGCGAGCGGCCATGCCGGCGGCACCTGGCGGATGGCGTATTCAATCGCATCCTCGATAGCGACAGCGATTGCGGGAGCATCAAACTGGGCTGCGGGAAATTGCGCGGTCATCGTGTCGTTTCCTTGCATGGGGTGGTCAGCGGACATTGCGGGTCGACCAATTGCCGACCAGCCGGTCGAACACCGCATTGGCATAAAGACCGTTGGAAAGGTGTACCCGCAAGCCGGAGGCGGCGGGATGGGTGGCCCAGCGCGGGAACAGCGCCTGTGCGACTGCGGTCAGCCCGAAGCTGAATACCGCCAGCGCAATCAGCGTCCATTCGAGCGGACCCGGCGCAGGAGTGGCGGGCAGGGTGCCCTCCGTGAGCCATTCGGAGCCGCGCTGCAGGCCGAAATAGCCGAGCGAGGTGAGGACCGAATAAAGCGCGGTCTGGCGGGTCAATTGGCGCGGGGCCTTGTCTGCCAGGCCCTGCGCAAGAAGATAGGCCACGCCGAATACCAGGATCGCGCCCAGTGCGATCGCTTGCGGTGATTTATCGGCCAGCCCGAACAGCGCGCCGATGGCGGCATATATGCCCAGCGCCAGGGCAAAGGCGGCAGCGACATTGCGGCCGCTCGGTACGGCGATGGGGCCGGGCCGGCGGACCGCGGAAACCACCTCCACCGCAGTGCCGGATGAAAGGAAGGCATGCGCCTTGTAGAAGGAGTGGGCAACGATGTGCAGCAGCGCGAGCGGGAAGAGGGCAAGGCCGCACTGCATGATCATGAAGCCCATCTGGGCAATGGTTGACCAGGCAAGCGAATTTTTCACTGCCGGCTGGCCCAGCATGGCAAGCCCGCCCAGCAGCGCGCTGAAACCGCCGATCATCACCAGGGCCGCAAGGACGCCGGGTGAAAGCAGCATGACGTCAGCAAAGCGTACCAGCAGGAAGCCGCCGCCATTGACGACGCCGGCATGGAGCAAGGCCGAGACCGGGGTTGGCGTATCGACCACTTCGGTCAGCCAGCCATGGGTCGGGAACTGGACCGATTTGAGCACGGCGGCGAAGGCGAGCAGCCCGGCTCCTACGATTGCGCCGGTCGGGGCGATACCGCTGTGTGCCGCGGCGAAGATCGTCGCCAAATCAGCTGTGCCATAGGCCCACCAGAGTAGCGCTGCCGCACCGGCCAGCGCGATGTCGCTCACCCGTGCGACGATGAATTTCTTGCGTGCACCGCGGATCGCCTGGATCCGGTCTGGGTAGAATAGCAGCAGGCGGTGCAGGCAGAGGCTGGTGGCGATCCATGCCGTAACCAGGTGCAGCAGGTTTCCGCCAAGCACGAACAGCAGCACGGCGGCGAGCGTCGCCGCCATCCAGCCCACAAAGGTACCCTGGCGCTCTTCACCGTCGAGGTAGTTGGCGGAATAGCGCAGCACCACCCAGCCGATCATGGCGATCATCGCCAGCATGGTCGCGCTGACCGCATCGAGCCGGATCGACAGCCCGACCCCGCCGATACCGAGCACGGGCGACGTAGCGGGGCCGCCAATCACCAATTGGGCGATGCTGGCGAAAGCCACTGCGATGGCCGCAAGGGCCGCACCCTCCGCCATGCGCAGCAGCCATCCGGGCCGCCGTCCGGGCGCAAACAGGGCAAGGATCGCGACCACGGCAAACAGAAATGGCGCGGCGAGCGGGAGGAAAGTGTCGAACATATGGGCTCCGTGGGCGCAGGATTGGCTGACGCGAAGCCGGTTAGGCGGAGGCCGAATTTAATTAAAATACATTGTTCGTTACAGTATGTTCTGTTTTAAAGAACATATGCCGTGATCTGGTCGGTTTGCGTTTGCCAGTGCGTTTCGCGCATGGCGTTGCAGATCAGCCAAGCATTTGCTCACGACATGCGAGGCCGGACAAATTCCTTGCATTTCGCCGCGAAAACGCTATCCGCGCGCCTTCCCGAAAGGGAACCGTGTGGAAGGCGAGGCAACTCGCTGCCTGACCACTTAACATGAGAACCGTTTTGCAGCGCCACAGGCGCTGCGGTTCGACAGTGTGAAAAGGAGTGGCCCGATGGCCAAGAAAATCGAAGGTTATATCAAGCTGCAGGTGCCTGCCGGCACTGCAAACCCCTCACCGCCGATCGGCCCCGCACTGGGCCAGCGCGGCGTGAACATCATGGAATTCTGCAAGGCGTTCAACGCCGCGACCGACAGCCTTGAAAAGGGCATGCCGATCCCGACGATCATCACCGTCTATGCCGACCGTTCGTTCACTTTCGTCACCAAGACCCCGCCGGCAACCTTCCTGATCAAGAAGGCCGCCAAGCTGAAGTCGGGCTCGAAGGAGCCGGGCAAGGTCTCTGCCGGAACGATCAAGCGTTCGCAGCTCAGCGAAATCGCCGAAATCAAGATGGCTGACCTCAACGCCAACGACATCGAAATGGCAACCCGCATCATCGAAGGCTCCGCGCGTTCGATGGGCCTCGACGTGGTGGAGGGCTAAGATCATGGCGAAGATCACCAAGAAGCAGAAGACGCTGGCCGAACTCGACCGCGAGAAGCTTTACACCGTTGACGAAGCGCTGGGCGTGCTGCGCCAGTTCAAGGGCAAGTTCGACGAGACCGTCGAAGTCGCCATGAACCTGGGTGTTGACCCGCGCCATGCGGACCAGATGGTGCGCGGCATGGTGTCGCTGCCGTCGGGCACCGGCAAGGACGTGCGTGTTGCCGTGTTCGCCAAGGGCGACAATGCGGACAAGGCGCTGGCCGCCGGGGCTGACAAGGTGGGTGCCGAAGACCTCATGGAAGACATGATGGCCGGCAACCTCAACTATGACCGCGTGATCGCCACCCCCGACATGATGGGTGTTGTCGGTCGCCTGGGCAAGGTGCTGGGTCCCAAGGGCCTGATGCCGAACCCGAAGCTGGGCACCGTGACTCCGAACGTGGAGCAGGCCGTGAAGGACGCCAAGGGCGGCCAGGTCGAATTCCCGCGTCGAAAAGCAGGGCATCATCCACAGCGGCATCGGCAAGTTGTCGTTCGCTGACGATGCGCTGAAGGCGAACTTCAAGGCGCTGACCGAAGCCGTGGTGAAGTCGAAGCCGTCGGGCGCCAAGGGCAAGTATGTGCGCAAGGTCACCCTGACCAGCTCGATGGGCCCCGGCCTCAAGGTCGACCTCAGCGAGGTCGAAGGCGCGTAACTGGCCGTTCGCTCCGGCCTCCGCCGGAGCGTCCTCGGTGCTACTCGCTCCGTCCTGCGGACTGCGCGGCACCTGCGGGCGGCCAGTCGGCCTTGCGGACCCTTGCGGGTCCGTTTGACACGAAATCAGAAGGGGCCGGGGGAGCGATCCTCCGGCCCTTTTTGCTTGTTTGCCCCTGATCGCATAAGCCTGCCTGGCGGTCGTACCGCAAACCGGGGGTAAAGATGACCAATCAAAGCGCCGTACGCCGCGATCAAGGCAGCTATTTCTTCTGGATGAGTTGGCTGTTCCTAGCGATTGTTGTCGTTGCCTTCGGCTGGTCGCTGGGGGCCGGATCGTATTTGTCGTTCGAGCCTTTCCCGCCCTACCTTGTCGTGCATGGTGCCGTGCTGCTGGCATGGTTTGCCTGGTTTGCGATGCAGACCACGTTGGTCAGGATGCGGCGGGTTGTTTCTCATCGGCGTATGGGAAAGGCAGGTGTGCTGATCGCACTCGCCGTTTTGGTGACCTCGCCGATGGTAACGCTCAACAATCCGGGGCGTCTGGCCCGGTTCGGCCTCGATTGGGACAGCGATATGGCGATGGTCCCGCACCTTGGAATCGAGGGGCAAACCATGCTCGATTTCTCGCCGCTGGTGGTGTTCGGCAATTTCGCCGCGCTGCTGCAGTTCGCGATCTTTTTCGGTGGCGCGATCTATTGGCGCGCCAGGAGCGACATTCACAAGCGGCTGATGCTGCTGGCGGGGCTGGTGCTGGTGCCGCCGGCGCTGGCCCGTATTTCCCGCTGGCCGATCTTTGGCGGCGAAGACAGTGGGTTCGTGCCGCTGACCTTGCTTGCGCTGCTGCTATCGCTGCTAGTCCATGATCTCGTGGCACTGCGGCGGGTGCATGTCGCCAGTTGGGTTGGGGTGATCGCTATGATTGCAATCAATGCAGCAGCGTTCGCGCTGGCCGGCAGCGAGGCCGGGCGGGCATTCGTCCAGTCGCTTGTCTGAATTCAGAACCAGGCGCGCAGGCCAACCAGGAATTTGAAGCCGCTGGGATCTTCACCTTCGGCGCGGGCGATGTCGGCGGTTTCGCCCAGTTTCGCCTCATATTCGACGCCGACATAGGGCGCGAATTCGGGCACGAATTCATAGCGCAGGCGCAGCCCCGGCTCGATCTTGGTCAGCCCTGCGCCGATCCCGCGCTCGGGGATGTCCTGCGCCGCCAGCTCCAGCTCGACCCGCGGTTGCAGGATCAGTTGCTGCGTGATCTTCTGGTCATATTCGCCTTCGAGCCGCGCGGTCAGGTCGCCCCGGTCGCTCAGGAAAGCAGCCATGTCTACGTGCCACATATAAGGTGCAAGACCCTGCACACCCAGCACAAGATGGCTGCGTGTTTCGGGCTCGACATCGAGCCGGAGGCCAGCCTGGAGGTCGAAGAAGGGGCCAATGGCATGGCCCCATAGCGCCTGAACCTCGGCATCTTCGATGGCTCCGCCAAGCTCGCCCTCACCTTCGGACTTGAGCACGAACTTGTCGATGTCGGTGCCGTAGAAGGCCTGTGCGTCCCACAGCCAGCCGTCCTCGCCACCTTCTGCAGGAAAGCGCGCTTCGAGCCGCTCGAGCATGACCATGCCGGTCGCCATGCTGCCGTGCATGCGGTGGTTTTCCGCGCGGGCCGCGGCCATTGCGTCCGCGCCCCAGATCGCATCGGCGGCGTGCAGCGGACCTTCGAGCGCCCTTGGCGGGACGGCACTTTCAGGCGCAGCGCCGGGGGCGGATTTGTCCACCGACGGCATGGCATGCTGCGAGTGGTCCATCTGGCTGTGATCCATCGCCCCATGCTGCGAAT
This sequence comes from Altererythrobacter sp. BO-6, assembly GCF_011047315.1. Lineage (NCBI taxonomy): Bacteria > Pseudomonadati > Pseudomonadota > Alphaproteobacteria > Sphingomonadales > Erythrobacteraceae > Altererythrobacter > Altererythrobacter sp. BO-6. The sequence goes on from NZ_CP049259.1 coordinate 2,133,690, forward strand.
GGTCGATTGCACCATGTTGCGCATGTTCGTGCTTCGGCGGGCATTGTTCAGGCGGCAGATGGCCCATGGCGCAATGGTCCATCGGCTCCCGGCCAGGCTGCGCCTTTTGCTGCGTATGCGCTGAATGGTCATGCGCCGAATGATCCTGCGCGGCGGCGGGCGCAGCGATCAGCGCCGCGCTGGCGAATAGCAACGCACGCATCAGTGATGCCCCTGATGCGGGAAGGGCCGTACCGTAACCACCTGCATCATCCCAGCGTGCATGTGATAGAGCAAATGGCAGTGGAAGGCCCAGTCGCCCGGCTCGTTCGCGGTAAGGTCGAAGGTCGCGGTTCCGCCCGGCTGGACGACCACGGTGTGCTTCAACGGCTGGTGCATGTGGTCGGCGCCATTGACCAGCTCGAAGAAGTGGCCGTGCAAATGGATCGGGTGGGCCATCATGGTCTGGTTGACCAGCTTGACCCGCACCCGCTCGTCAAATCCGAAGCGGATCGGATCGTCGGTGACGGCAGAGAAGGCCTTGCCGTCGAACGACCACATATAGCGCTCCATGTTGCCGGTGAGGTGGATCTCCAGCTCGCGCTCTATCTCGCGGTGCGGGTTGGCATGCGCGGCCTTGAGATCGGTGTAGCGCAGCACGCGGTGCGGCACCTTGTCGAGGCCGAGGCCGGGGAAATCCATCCGGTCGATCGGCATGGGTGCAACCATGTCGATGCCGGGGCCGACCTTGACGTCATCGGGCAGAAGCGAGGTGTCGCGCATGCTGTGGTCCATCGAATGACCACCGCCATGTGATCCTCCATGTGCCGAATGGTCCATGTTCCCCATGCCCATGTCGACCATGGTCAGCGTCGGCACTTCGCGCAGTGGCGGCGGGGTGGCGATATGGCCCTTGTGGCTGGTCAGGCTGGCGACGCCCATGCCGCTGCGGTCCATCGCTTCGGCCACCAGCGCATGGCTGCCATCCGGCGGGGTGACGATCACGTCATAGGTTTCGGCGGTGCCGATCTGGAATTCGTCGACCTTGACCGGGGCGACATCGATCCCGTCGGCTGCGATCACTGTCATTTCCACGCCTGGGATGCGGACATTGAAGAAGCTCATCGCGCTGCCGTTGATCACGCGCAGCCGCACCCGCTCGCCCGGCTTGAATTCGAGCTGGAGGTTATCGGCCGGGCCATGCCCATTGATGAGGTAGGTGTAGGTGACGCCGGTAACATCGGAAATGTCGCGCGGGTTCATTCGCATCTGGCCCCACATCCGGCGCTCGGCCCCGCTCATCTCCCCATCGGTGGCGGTCTGCATCGAGCGGTTGAAGTAATGCTCGCCCACCTTCAGCTTGCGCATGATTTCGTGCGGGTGGATCGGGGTGAACTCGCTTAGCAGTACGACATAGTCGCGGTCATAGCGCGGGTCCGGTTCGGCGGGTTCGATCACGATCGGGCCATAATGCCCGGCCTGCTCCTGCAAGCCCGAATGGCTGTGCCACCAATAGGTGCCGTTCTGGCGGATCGGAAATTCATAGGTGAAGGTTTCGCCCGGCTTGATCCCGGGAAAGCTCACGCCCGGAACGCCATCGAACTGGAATGGCAGCAGCAGCCCGTGCCAGTGGATCGAGGAATCTTCGTCCAGATTGTTGGTGACGTGCAGGCGGACGTTCTGGCCTTCGCGCAGCCGGATCAGTGGCCCGGGGACTGTGCCATTGACGGCATAGGCATGGCCCATGCGGCCCCCGGTCATGAAGTGGTGATCGGCGATGGTGAGGTGGATGTCCTCACCCGAAACCTCGCCAAAGCCGTTCTTCGCATGCGGCAAAGATGCGCCCTTGGCCCAGGCAGGCAGGGGCAGGGAAGCGGCACTGGCAAGGCCAACGGTGCTGGTAATCAGGCGGCGGCGGGAGAATGAGACAGGCATGAAAAATCGCAACTTGTGAATCAGGGGCGGGTTCCCTATATATACCCCCCTAGGGTATTTTAAAGAGGAAACTTCATGGCCCAGGATCGGCAAGCCAAGATCAATCGCCTGAACCGGATTGCCGGGCAGGTGCGCGGCGTGGCGCAAATGATCGAGCAGGATCGTTACTGCATCGATATCCTGCATCAGATCCAGGCGATCCGCTCGGCGCTCGCCAAGGTCGAAAGCCAGGTACTGAAGGATCACGCCGCCTGCTGTGTGGCGGAAGCGATCGCCAGCGGCGACCCGACCGAGCAGCGCGAAAAGTTCGAAGAGCTCGTCGACCTGGTCGAACGCACCCGCCGATAGGAATCCGCAAAAATGAAACAGCCCCGCACCGCTACCCTCTATCGCATGGTCATGCCCGATCACCTGTGTCCGTCCGGCCTCAAGGCCAAGTGGCTGCTCGAACGCGAAGGGTTCCAGGTTGACGATCACCCCCTGACCACGCGCGCCGAAACCGATGCCTTCAAGGAGCAGCACGGCGTCGCCACCACGCCGCAGGCCTGGATCAATGGCCAGCGGATCGGCGGCTACACCGATTTGCGCGCCCACTTCGGCAAGCATGTGCTGCAAAAGGGCGAGACCACCTATCGCCCCGTCATCGCGCTGTTTTCCATGATGGCCTTGATGGCGCTGGCTGCGGCATGGGTCGCGACCGGGCAGGCCGTCTCAATCATGGCAGCCGAATGGTTCGTCAGCTTCTCCATGTGCGGCCTGGCCTATCTCAAGCTGCGCGATGTCGAGAGCTTCTCGACCATGTTCCTCAATTATGACCTGCTGGCACGGCGCTGGGTGCCCTATGCCTATGTCTATCCCTTTGCCGAAGGGCTGGCCGGCGTGCTGATGACCGCGCATCTGCTTGACTGGCTGTCGATCCCGGTCGCTTTGTTCATCGGTTCGATCGGCGCGTTGAGCGTGTTCAAGGCGGTCTATATCGACAAGCGCGAGCTCAAATGCGCCTGCGTCGGCGGCGATTCCAACGTGCCGCTGGGCTTCGTCTCGCTGACCGAGAACCTGTTCATGATCGGCATGGCCCTGTGGATGCTGGCCAAGCCGGCCGGGATGTAGCGGATCAGATCCCGCCCGGCGTGAAGTCGAAACCGTTCTCGCCCAGCGCTTCGCACAGCGTGTCGACTGCGCTGCTCAGGTCTTCCCCGCTGGTCGAGCGGACCACGAAATTCGCGCCTACCCGCCCTTCGCGGAAGAAGGGATAGCTGCCGATCTGGACGTTCTCATGCGCCTTTTCGACTTCGCGCAGGATCTCCGCCACTTCGCTTTCGGGCGTCCAGCAGCCAACCGTCTCGGTCAGCAGCGGCGCCCCGCCTTCCAGCGTGCCGGTAAGTGCATCGAGCATCCCCGCGGTGATGTGCGGCACGCCCGCCATCAGGTGGATATTGCCAAACTTGATGCCCGGCGCGCCCGACATGCGGTTGGGGATCAGCTCTCCGCCTTCAGGCACGCGCGCCATGCGCAGGCGGGCCTCGGTCAGGCCGCCCGGCTTGTCCGCGTAATAGCGTTCCAGGATCGCGCGCGCTTCTGGGTGGACCACCACGGGCACGCCCAATGCTGCGGCCACGGCATCCACGGTAATGTCATCATGGGTCGGGCCGATCCCGCCAGTGGTAAAGAGATAGTCATAGGAGGTACGCAGCGCGTTCACCGCCTCGACGATGCGGCTTTCGACATCGGGCACGACCCGCACTTCGGACAGGCGGATGCCTTGCACCTGCAGCCAGCTGGCGACCTGGGCGATGTTCTTGTCATGCGTGCGGCCTGACAGGATCTCGTCGCCGATCACGACGAGCCCTGCGGTCCAGATTTTTTCCGATGCGCTCATGCGATGCGCGTTAGGCGAGTGCGGCGCAGGTGGGAAGGGGGCTGTTACTCGGCGGCTTCCAATTGCTCCTCGGGTGCCTGCGCATTGGCGCTGGCCTTCGAGAAAACCAGCCACCCGTCTTCGATCTCGCCCTTGCGCATGATCTTGCGGTCATAGACATATTCCTGGTTAAGCCGCCAGGGATAGGTAGTCGCGCTCTTGGGCATGATGTGCTTGCCGCGCTGGATATAGCCGGAAGAGAAATCGAACAGATCGTCTTCCACCAGCTTCGCCTCTTGTTCGGGCGTGAGGACCGGCGTCGCGAGGTCAGCGCCTTTCTGCTCCATCACGTTCAGAACGCGGCACACGAATTCGGAATTGATGTCTGCGCGCAAGGTCCAGCTGGCATTGAGATAGCCGAACACCACCGCGAAATTGGGCAGGTTCGAGAACATCGCGCCCTTGTAGTAATAGCGCTGGCTGAATTCGACCGGCTGGCCCGCCTGGCTGATGGCGATCTTGCCGGCCACCGCCAGTTTCAGTCCGGTAGCAGTGACGATGATGTCGGCCTCCAGCAATTCGCCGGACTTCAGCCGCACGCCGCCTTTTTCGAACTTGTCGATATGGCCGGTGACGACCGAGGCCTTGCCGGCCTTCATCGCTTCGAACAGATCATTGTCCGGCACCAGGCACAGGCGCTGTTCCCACGGGTTATAGGGCGGGGTGAAGGCTGCCTTGTCATAGTCCGGCCCCAGCGCCTCTTCGATCCGCTTGTGCAGAACCTTTTTCGCCTTCTCCGGCCTGTTGCGCGCCGTCTTGAAGGTCAGGTCCTGCATCTTGATGTTCTTGAACCGGGTGATCGCATAGGCGAGTTTTTCCGGCAGGATCTTGCGCAGGAAATTGGCGATGGCATCGCGTGCCGGGCGCGAGGCCATCCAGGTTGGCGTACGCTGAAGCATGGTCACATGCGCCGCGTGCTCTGCCATGGATGGCACGATGGTGACCGCGGTTGCGCCCGATCCGACAACCACTACGCGTTTGCCGGTGTAATCGTAATTCTCCGGCCAGAACTGCGGGTGGATCACGTCGCCTTCGAACTCGCTGAAATCGAACCCGGCGTCATAGGGATCGTCGTAATCGTAATAACCAGAGCCAAGGTACAGGAAGCGCGCGGTCACCCGCTTGCGCTCGCCATCTTCCAGTTCAAGCGTGACGTGCCAGCGCGCTTCCGCGGGCTGGAAGTCAGCCGACACCACCTTGTGACCAAAGCGGATGTGCGGTCGGATGCCCCGCTCATCGGCGATGCGGTTGAGGTATTCCAGGATCGCCGGGCCATCGGCGATCGACTTCTCGTGCTTCCACGGCTCGAACACGAAGCCCAGCGTGTGCATATCGCTGTCGGAGCGGATGCCGGGATAACGGAACAGATCCCAGGTGCCGCCGATCTGTTCGCGACGCTCGACAATGGCATAGCTGCGATTGGGGCACATCATTTCCAGATGTGCGGCCATGCCGATGCCGGATATTCCGGCGCCCACGATCAGCACATCGAAATCGACGGGGAATGATGCCATCCAACCTCTCCTTACTTACATCAGTGTAAGCATAGTGAAGAGAAAATGCTAGATCGCATGGCATTTTGCAACTGACTGCATTGGCAGGATCGGCTAACTCGCGCCCGCCATGCGTCCTTTCCTCAGCCTTTCTCTAGCGATTCCAGCCCTCTTGTGTGCGCCGCAAGCGTTCGCGCAAAATGCGAGCGACGATGGCGAGCACGGCCAGATCGTGGTGATCGGCGAAGGACTGGAGCAAGCGCCGTCGGCTGCCGCCTATGCCGTCAGCGAAATTGAGCGCGAGCGAATCGTCTCGTCACCTTCGGGGCGGATCGAGGACGTGCTTGCCGGCGTCGCGGGCTTCCAGCAATTCCGCCGCTCGGACAGCCGCTCGTCCAATCCCAGCGCGCAAGGGGTGACGCTGCGCGCATTGGGCGGCAATGCCACCAGCCGGGCGCTGGTGCTGCTTGACGGTGTGCCCATGGCGGACCCGTTCTTTGGCTATATCCCCCTGAGTGCGATCGCGCCGGAGCGGTTGGCCAATATCCGCGTCATCCGCGGCGGCGGCTCCGGCCCCTTTGGCGCGGGCGCGCTGGCGGGCACGATCGAACTGGAAAGCGCCGATGCAGCCACGCTGGGGCCGCTCAGCGCCAGCCTGCTTGGCAATGATCGGGGAGAGAGCGAAGCGAGCGCCACTATCTCGCGCCAAATGGGCGCGGGGTTCGGCGTGCTGAGCGCACGCTGGGACCGGGGGCAGGGCTTTTTCACGACGCCGCGCGACGAGCGCGTTCCGGCGACAGCGCGCGCGGCTTTCGATGCCTGGTCCGTTGGCCTGCGCGCGGTCGCACCGCTGTCAGACCTTGTGGAACTGCAGGTCCGCGGTCTCGCCTTCCGCGACGAACGGACGCTGCGCTTCGAAGGTGCGGACTCGACCAGCGAAGGGCAGGATGCCAGCTTGCGCATCGTCAGCCGTGGCGATTGGCAGGTCGATGCGCTGGCTTACGTTCAAGCCCGCAATTTCTCGAATGTGGTGATCAGCTCGACCCGGTTTGTGCCTGTCCTTGACCAGCGCAACACGCCCTCGACCGGTCTGGGCGGGAAGATCGAATTGCGCCCGCCGGTCGGCGGGGGCCATACGCTGCGGCTGGGCGCCGACTATCGCCATGCCGAAGGCGAGCTGCAGGAAGAGGCCTATAGCGCCTTCACCACCCGCCTGACTGAGCGGCGCCGGGCCGGCGGCACAAACGCCAACTTCGGCATTTTCGTGGAAGACGACTGGCGCAGCGGCGCGCTGACGCTGACTGGCGGCGTGCGGGCGGATCGCACGCGGATCGCGGACGGATTCTACCGTGCACTCAATCCGGCAGGCGCTGTGGTGAGCGAGATCGTGGCGGCAGATCGCAGCGACTGGACGCTGTCATGGCGCGCCGGGGGTGCCTATGAGCCAAGTGCAAGCATGCGGTTGCGGGCGGCGGCCTACACCGGCCTGCGGCTGCCGACATTGAACGAGCTCTACCGGCCCTTTGTCGTCTTCCCGGTGGTGACTGAGGCTAACTCGGATCTTCGCAACGAGCGGCTGGAAGGCTTCGAGCTGGGGGCCGACTTCGAGCCGAGCGAGAACCTGCGCCTGTCTGTCACCGCCTTCGACAACCGGGTAAAAAATGCGATCGCGAATGTTACAATAGCCCCTAACCTGCGCCAACGCCAGAACCTCCCGGCGATCAAGGCGCAGGGTTTAGAAGCTTCGCTGGCGGCGCGCTTCGGGCAATTCCGCCTAGACGGATCGGTTGCTTACACCGATGCCGAAATTGATGGCGCCAGGGCATCTGCCGAACTTGACGGAAATCGCCCGCCGCAGACCCCGCGCTGGGCGGGTTCGGCAACGCTGGGCTGGGCTCCGGCGAAAGGCTGGGATCTGGCTTTCACACTGCGGCACACCGGCGCCCAGTACGAGGACGACCTCGAAACCGACCGGCTGGCTCCAGCCACGACGATCGATCTTTTCGCGCGCATCCCGCTGCGCAAACGCCTGTCTCTGGTGTTCCGTGGCGAGAACCTGACCGGCGAGACGGTCATTACCCGCAATGCCGGTGGCTCACTCGACCTGGGAACGCCGCGCACGCTTTGGGCAGGATTACGTTACGGCATCTAGGGTTTGTGCAATGCGGCGCTGAAACCGGGCAGAGTCCCTATGTGATATTTATGCACCTGTGAGGCTCGGCTATTGCAGATTTGTGACGCGGACCCCTTGTTATTTTCGCAGTCAGATTGGTAATATTGGCGCACAAAAATAAGGTTTTTTGGGAGAGGAACCTATCTATGCGCGGTAAGCTTACCCCTTTCGCCGCTGGCCTTCTGGCCAGCAGTTTCATGGTCGCACCTGCATTTGCTCAGGACGCCGATGAAGCGGACGAGATCAACGACAACGTCATCATCGTTACTGCCACCAAACGTGCCCAGGACGTGCAGGAAATTCCGCTGGCGGTGACCGCCGTCAGCCCGGCCCAGCTTGAAGCCCAGGGCGTGGTCAACGTCCAGGACATCGGTTCGGTCGCGTCAAGCTTCTCGTCCTCGCAGGCGCAGAACTCGAATGGCACCGTGGTGCTGCGTATTCGCGGCATCGGCACGACATCGAACAACATCGGCTTCGAAAGCGCGGTCGGCATCTTCGTTGACGGCGCGTACCAGTCGCGCCCAGGCGTCGCCTTGTCCGAATTCGTCGATGTCGAACGCGTCGAAGTGCTGCGCGGCCCGCAGGGCACCCTGTTCGGCCGGAACACCTCGGCAGGCGCGCTCAACATCACCAACAAGCGGCCCGAACTGGGCGTGTTCGGTGGTTTCGCCAATGCGACCTATGGCAATTACGACCATATGAGCGTGCAGGCCGGGATCAATGTCCCGCTGGCAGGTGACACTGTGGCAGCGCGCGTGTCGGGCGCCTATCGCAAGCGTGACGGTTTCGTCACCGTGCTCGACAAGAACGGGAATTTCCTGGAAGATTCCAACAATGTCGACCAGTTCCTGGTCCGCGGCCAGATCGGCTGGGAAACCGATAGCGGTTTCCGTGGCCGGATCGTTGGCGACTATTCGAAAGCAGACGGTTCCTGCTGTGCAGCGGTAGAAGTCTACCGCTCACCGATCGAGGGGACGCCGCTGTTCTCGCTCGTCGGGCTGGGAGCGCGCGGCGGCATGGCGCATGAAGTGCCTGCAACGACCCCGTTCGACAACCGCGCAGCGCAGGCTGCGGTGGATCGCCGTACCGCTACCGCGAGCCGGCTCCACCCTTCGAGCTCGAAGCAGTGGGGCGTGGTGGCCGAAATGGAATATCCGCTCGGTGACAATGCCGACGTGATCTACATCGGTTCCTATCGCCAGTACGACAACCAGGAGTCTTATGACTCGGCGTTTTCGGGCCTTGACCTGTTCAACGTGCTGCCAGGCGGCGGCACCGAAATTGACACCATGACACACGAGTTGCGCGTCCAGGGCGAGGCCATGGACGGGCGATTGAACTGGATGATCGGCGGCTACTATTCCGACGAAGACATCACCCAGGAAGTGAACTTCGGCCTGGGTGCGGACTATCCTGCGTTTGCAGCCGCACTGTTTGCGGCTGGCACAGCATCGGCAACAAGGCCCGCCGGCCTCTTCTATGCCGCCGCCGCAAACGGCCTGACCGGCCTCAATCCGGCCGATCCGCTGCGCTATCTGAGCGGTGGCGCCAATGCTGCGGTATCGACCTCGACCGTGCTTTACGAGCAGAAGAGCAAGAGCTGGTCGGTCTTCACCAACAACACGTTCGAAATCACCGACGGGCTCGAGTTCACCGTTGGCTTGCGTTACTCGGATGAATCCAAGGATGGCCGGTTTGACCAGCTGGCCTCGAACAATCCGGCTTGCCTTGGCTTCCTTTCGCCAACTTCATCGACCAATCCGAATCCGGCCGGTTTGACCAGGCTGGGTGCGGTGGCGGCCGCTGCCGGTGTGCCGACCGCGGCAATCCCCGCGACTGTGAGCGCGCTGGCGGGCACCTCGTTTGTGCTGAGCTGTTTCCCGTTCGTCGCACCGGCGATCGGCACCAACGCAATCCCGTTTCCTCTGCCGCGCGAATTCGATGATACGTTCAGCGACAAGGAGCTGATCTACACCGGAAAAATCGGTTATGACTTCGGCGATGTGAATGCGTACGCCAGCTTCACCCACGGTTTCAAATCGGGTGGTTTCAACCTCGATATTACCGCGGCTGCGGGTGGCGCAGATCCGCGCTTCGCTTCGGAAGAAGTCGATGCCTATGAAGTGGGCGTCAAGGGCCGATTCCTCGACGATGCGGTCACGGCCAACCTTGCCCTGTTCTATCAGGAATTCGCTAACTTCCAGGTGCTCGAATTCACCGGATCGCAGTTCACGACGTTCAACGTGCCCAAGGCGATTTCGAAGGGCTTCGAACTCGAATCCCAGATCCGGCCCGATCGCCGCGTGACGGTTGACCTGGGGCTGACCTATGCCGATGCATACTATCCGGATGATTGTGCGCCGGATACCGCTTTGCTCACGGTCCGTAACCTGTGCGGGGCCCAGCACACCAATGCGCCAAAGCTCGTCACCATCATGGGGGCAACCTTCCGTGATGACATCGGCAGCGATTTGAGCTTCTTCCTCAATGGTCAGGTCCGCGCAGAGAGCGATCGTCGCACCTCGACCCAGCCGAGGGTAGTGCCCACCACCGCTGCGGCCTTGGGCACCACCGCGCTGCTGCCGTTCGATGTCCAGGACGGCAACGTCAAGATCAACCTGCGAGCCGGGATTGGCGATGCCGATGATGCGTGGGGCATCGAAGCCTGGGTGACCAATCTCACCAATGAGGTCACCCGCGGCATCACCTTCTCGACCACGCTGCGTTCGGGTTCGCGTTCTGCCTTCACGCAGGAACCGCGGATGTACGGCGTTACGCTGCGCGGCAAGTTCTAAGCCGAAGCGGATAAGTCCAAAGAAAGGGGCGGCTCGCTACATCAGCGGGCCGCCCTTCTTCTTTGGTACAGGGTGGTCCGGCTCACATACCCCGCGCGATCACCATCTTCATCACTTCGTTCGAGCCGCCGAAGATGCGGGTGATGCGGCTGTCGCGGTACATCCGCGCAATCGGATAATCGTTGATGAAGCCGGCGCCGCCGTGGAATTGCAGGCACTTGTCGACAACCTCGCCCTGCAGCTCGGTGACCCAGTACTTGGCCATGCAGGCGGTCGCAACGTCGAGCTCGCCCTTCAGGTGGCGCGCGATGCAGTCGTTGACGAAGATCCGCGCTGCCGTGCTGCGCGCCTTGAGGTCAGCCATCACGAACTGCGTGTTCTGGAAGTCCCAGATCGTCTGGCCAAAGGCCTTGCGGCTCTTGACGTATTCCATCGTGGTCTCGAGTGCTTTCTCGATCCCGTTGATCGCGCCCACCGCGATGATCAGCCGCTCTTGCGGCAGCTCACCCATCAGCTGGTAGAAGCCCTTGCCTTCTACCCCGCCGAGCACGTTTTCGGCCGGTACGAACACATCGTCGAAAAACAGCTCGCTGGTGTCCGCCGCGTCCAGCCCGATCTTGTCGAGCTTCTTGCCGCGCTGGAACCCTTCGGCGCCCTCGGTCTCCAGCAGCATCAGCGAGATGCCCTTGGCGCGCTCGTTGGGATCGGTCTTGGCGACGACGATGATGAAATCCGCGATCTGGCCGCTGGAGATATAGGTCTTGGCACCGCTGATACGGTAGCCATTGCCGTCCTTGACTGCAGTGGTCGTGATCGACTGCAGGTCGGAGCCTACGCCCGGCTCGGTCATGGCGATCGCGCTGACCAGGTCGCCCGACACCAGCCGGGGCAGGTATTTCTTCTTCTGCTCCTCGGTGCCGTGGCGGACGAGATAGGGCAGGATCACGGTGTTGTGGAGCGAAGCGGCAAAGCCTTCGACGCCGTGCTTCGCCTGCTGGTCGATCACCACCAGATCGTGCCGGAAGTCGCCGCCGTGGCCGCCGTATTCCTCAGGCACCGAGACGCCGAGCAGGCCCGCCGCGCCAGCCTCGCGCCAGAATTCGCGCTCGACCTGGCCGTCTTCGCGCCATTTCTGGACGCGCTTTTCCGGGGCATGCTGCTGGTAAAACTTGCCCACGGCGTCGGCGAAGATCGAGATCTCCTCGTCCTGCATGAACTCGGGCGGGGGGACGTTGAGCACGGACATCGCTTACTTCCCCTTCCAGTTAGGCTTGCGCTTCTCGGCAAAGGCGAGCGAACCCTCGCGCGCGTCTTCGGAAACGAACACCGGGCCGATCAGCTGGGCCTGTTTCTTGTAGCGATCTTCCATCGCCCAGCCGCGCGATTCCTTCATGACCTGCTTCGACACGCGCACCGCCAGCGGGCCATTGGCGGCGATCCGCGCGGCCAGCGCCTTGGCCCCGTCAAGCGCCGACCCTTCAGTCACTTCGTTGATCAGGCCGATCTGGTAAGCGCGCTCGGCGCCGATAAAGTCGCCGGTCAGCGCCAGCTCCATCGCCACCCGCTCAGGGATCTGGTCAGGCAGCATCATCACGCCGCCGGCCGCCGCGACGAGGCCGCGCTTGGCCTCGGGGATGCCGAACTTTGCGTCCTTGTGCGCCACCACCAGGTCGCAGGTAATCATCAGCTCGAGCCCGCCTGCCAGCGCATAGCCCTCGACCGCAGCGATCAGCGGCTTTTTGGGCGGGGCCTGCACCACGCCGCCGAAGCCGCGGCCTTCCACCGTCGGACTTTCGCCACGCAGGAAGCCCTTGAGGTCCATGCCCGAACAGAAAGTGCCGCCCGCGCCGGTCAATATGCCCACCCGCAGTTCGTCATCGCTGTCGAGCCGGTCCATCGCCTCGGCGATGCCCTCTGCCGCCGCCTTGGTCATGGCGTTCTTGGCTTCGGGGCGGTTTATGGTGACGATCAGGACGCCATCCTCGACTTGCGTGAGGACTTCTTCGGTGTCGGACACAGTGCTCTCCCTAGCTAAAATGCATGTTTCAGATTGAAACTGAATTCTTGTGCGATTGGTGCAGCGGGTTTACGGATACGTCAACCGCAATTTCGCTAATCGAGAGGAACTGGCCATGGGCGAAGCCTATATCATCGACGCAGTCCGCACCCCGCGCGGGATCGGCAAGCAGGGCAAGGGCGCGCTGGCCGCCGAGCATCCGCAGCATCTGGCGGCAACGGTGCTGAAGGCGATCAAGGAGCGCAACCATCTCGACACCAGCACCGTCGACGACGTGATCTGGTCGGTCAGCACGCAAGACGGAATGCAGGCGGGCGATATGGGCCGGATGGCTGCGCTCGACGCGGGCTATGACATCGTCTCGTCGGGCACCACGCTTGACCGGTTCTGCGGCGGCGGGATCACCTCGGTCAACCTCGCGGCAGCCCAGGTGATGAGCGGGATGGAAGACTGCATCGTCGCCGGCGGGACCGAGATGATGAGCCTCACCGCCGCGATGAGCCAGGAGAAAATGCGCGCCGGGATCAAGCCGCCGATGATGGGCAGCTACAACCAGCGCCTGCAGAAGGTTCACCCGCAAAGCCACCAGGGCATCTGCGGCGATGCGATCGCCAGCAGGGAAGGCTTCACCCGCGAGGAGCTGGACGAGGTCGGCTATCGCAGCCAGCAACGCGCCGCTGAAGCGATTGCCGCCGGGCGCTTTGCCAAGTCGGTCGTGCCGGTGGTGGACGATGAAGGCAATGTTATCCTCGACCATGACGAATACCCGCGCCCGCAAACGACGCTGGAAGGGCTGGCACAGCTGGAGCCGGCCTTCACCAAGATCGCCGACGTGCCGCTCGACGAAAAGGGCACGACCTTCCGCAAGCTGATCAACCAGAAATACCCCGACCTGGAGATCAAGCATTTCCACCATGCGGGCAACAGCTCGGGCGTGGTCGATGGCGCGGCCGCGGTGCTGGTGACCAGCGCCGATTATGCCCGCAAGCACGGGCTGAAGCCGCGCGCGCGGATCGTCGCCACCGCCAACATGGGCGATGACCCCACGCTGATGCTCAACGCGCCGGTTCCGGCGGCAAAGAAAGTGCTGGCTAAGGCCGGCATGACCACGGACGATATCGACCTGTTCGAAATCAACGAAGCCTTCGCGGTGGTGGCGGCCAAGTTCGTGCGCGACCTCGGGCTCAGCTGGGAGAAGGTCAATGTCAACGGCGGCTCGATCGCGCTGGGCCATCCGATCGGCGCGACCGGATCGATCCTGATCGGCACCATTATCGACGAGCTAGAGCGGCGCGGCGGACGCTATGGCCTGGTGACGATGTGCGCGGCGGGCGGCATGGCTCCGGCGATCATCGTCGAGCGCGTGGACGATTTCGTCGACTGAGGAGCGCCCACGCATGATTGCTGACAACACGCCCGTCATTATCGGGGTAGGGCAGTATTCGGAGCGCCCTCAAGACGAAGGCTACGAAGCGCTATCGCCGATGGATCTCGCCGGCCGAGCGCTGCAGGCGGCAATCGACGATTGCCATGCCGAAAGGCCGGTCGCGCCCGAGATCGATCTGATCGCGGCGATCCGGCAATTCGAGGTTTCCTATGCCGGGGCTCCGGTTCCCTTTGGAAAATCCGACAACCAACCGCGTTCGATTGCCAAGCGTGTGGGGGCCAATCCCGAGCGCGCGGTGCTCGAAGTAACCGGCGGGCAGGCTCCTCAAAAGATGGTCGGCGAAGTCGCAGAGCATATCGCGCAATGCGAATTCGAGATCGGGGCAATTGTCGGGGCCGAGGCGACTTCCACGGTTCTTGCGCTGATGGCGAATGGCGAAAAGCCCGATTGGTCCGAAGAGGTCGGCGGTGAACTTGATGACCGTGGCTTCGGTTCGGAGAGAATTCTCGAAATGGAGTGGTTTGGGCACATGACCCATGGGGTCATCGGAGCCTATGCCTGCTGCGACAATGCACGACGACACAAGCTCGGCCTTTCGTTGGATGAATATCGACAAAAAGTCGGCGAATTGTTTGCGCCTTTCACCAAGGTTGCGGCCAGCAACCCCCACGCCGCATCGCGCGAAATCCGTACGGCCGAAGAGCTCGCAACGATTACCGATCGCAATCGCGTCGTGACAGAGCCCTATGCTCGCATGACCATCGCCAAGGATCAGGTCAATCAGGCGGCGGCGATCATCATTGCTTCAGCGCGAAAGGCGCGTGAGATCGGCGTACCCGAAGATCGCTGGGTTCATATTCATGCGTCGACATCGGCAAACGAGCTCAAGGTGCTGCGGCGGCCAGATCTGGGGCGCAGTCCGGCCTCGATCGCCTCGGTAAAGCGGGCACTGGAGCTATCGGGTCAGACCCTGAACAATATCCGCTACCTTGACCTCTACAGCTGTTTTGCCAGCCCGGTGTTCAACATCACCGATCATTTCGATTTGGCGATTGATGACCCCCGCGGCTTTACGTTGACCGGTGGGCTGCCGTTCTTTGGCGGGGCAGGCAATAATTATTCCTCCCACGCGATTGCCGAAGCGGTGGCGAGATGCCGCGCAGATCGCGGCGCCTATGCGCTGGTCGGCGCGAACGGGGGCGTGCTCAGCAAGTATGCCACGGGAATCTATTCTACCGAGCCAGCCGACTGGAACAACTCGGTCCGCTATGAACGGATGTCGGTGCCACAGCGGCCCGAACCGTTAGAGAGTCGACCGAACGGTCCGGTCACAGTCGAAACCTACACCTTGGCCGTGGACCGCGACAAGGTGACGAGTTCGGTTGTCGTGCGGACCCAGAGCGGTGCAAGGGCACTGATCCGGCCAGACATGACTGACGAACCGACCCGCGCATTGTTCGAAAGTGGTGAGCCGTTCGGGGCTACTCTGATCGTCACGCAGGATGATCGCGGCCGCAATATCGGGCGGGCGGCCTAGGGCCGGGACCTGGATTTTCCTACGCGCGCCTGCTGCGCTAGAACGCGAGCGGCTCTTTTCCATCGTCTGCTCCGCGTCCTTTGCGCCAATGGGTTACACATTGCGTCCAAGCGCGTCACACAAACGGCACCACAAGGTCACACTTCGGCTGGCTAAGGTCACACTTTGCGCCCCAAAGTCACGCTTTGAGCCGTTTAGAGTCACAGGACGGGATTTTTGCCCTTGGACCGTGTTCCATGTGTTCCATCGGACGCAAGATTGCGGCTTTGACTCGGGGGCCGGAATTCTATATATAGTTACAAACGAAACTAGTTTGTCGTGTGCGCAGGTCCCCGGCTCAAACAATCGGGGTGGCTTGCGCGCATTCAGGGAAGGCTCCGCATGACCACGCACCCCAAAGACCTGTTCGAAAATCCTGCTGGCCTCGATGGCTTCGAATTCGTTGAATTCTGTGCGCCGGAAAAAGGCGTGCTGGAGCCGGTGTTCCAGGCGATGGGCTTCACCCATGTCGCGACTCACCGCAGCAAGGACGTGCACCTGTGGCGCCAGGGCGGGATCAATCTGATCGCCAATTACGAACCGCGCAGCGCCGCCTGGTTCTTCGCGCGCGAACATGGCCCCTCGGCCTGCGGCATGGCTTTCCGTGTACGCGACGCGCGGCAGGCCTATGCGCATCTGCTTTCGCAGGGCGCCGAGCCGGTGCAGGTCCAGACTGGCCCGATGGAACTGCATATCCCGGCAATCAGGGGTATTGGCGGCGCGATCCTCTATCTGGTTGATCGCTATCCCGATGAAGCGGGAGAGGGCCTGTCGATCTATGACATCGATTTCGAATATCTCCCGGGTGTCGAGAAGCATCCCGTAGGCGCGGGCTTCAAGCTGATCGATCACCTGACCCACAACGTCTATGGTGGGCGGATGAAGTACTGGGCGGATTACTACGAAACGCTGTTCAACTTCCGCGAAATCCGCTTCTTCGACATCAAGGGCGAATATACCGGCCTCACCTCCAAGGCGCTGACCGCACCCGATGGCAAGATCCGCATCCCGCTCAATGAAGAGGGTGAAGGCGGCAAGGGCCAGATCGAGGAATTCCTGCGCCAGTTCAATGGCGAGGGGATCCAGCACATCGCCCTGATCTGCGACGACCTGCCTGGTTGCTGGGACAAGCTCAAATCGCTCGGCGTGCCGTTCATGACCGCGCCGCCTGAAACCTATTACGAAATGCTCGACGAGCGCCTGCCCGGCCATGGGGAGCCGGTTGACCAGCTCAAGATGCGCGGCATCCTGCTCGATGGCACAACGGAAGGCGGCCAGCCGCGGCTGCTGTTGCAGATCTTCGCCGAGGCGCAGGTCGGCCCGGTGTTCTTCGAATTCATCCAGCGCAAGGGTGACGAAGGCTTCGGCGAAGGCAATTTCAAGGCGCTGTTCGAAAGCATGGAGCGCGACCAGATCCGCCGCGGTGTGCTGGAAGTCGACGAGAAGGAGCCCGCCGAATGAGCGCAATCAAACCCTCGGGAATCCACCACGCCGCCTATCGTTGCAGGGACGCGAAGGAGACGGTCGAATGGTATGGCAAGGTGCTGGGGATGGAATACACCACCGCCTTTGCCGAGGATCATGTGCCCTCTACCGGGGCCTATGACCCTTACATGCATGTCTTCCTCGATGCCGGGAACGGCAATATCCTCGCCTTCTTCGAACTCCCCAGCCAGCCCGAAATGGGCCGCGACGAGAACACGCCGGCCTGGGTCCAGCATCTCGCGTTCCGGGTGAACTCGGAAGAAGAGCTGCTCAAGGCCAAGGCACATATCGAAGGGCTGGGGATCGACGTGCTCGGCCCGACGCATCACGGCATTTTCAAGTCGATCTATTTCTTCGATCCCAACGGCCACCGCGTGGAACTGGCCGCCGATATCGGCACGCAGGACCAGTATGACGAGCTGAAGCGCGTCGCGCCGGTGATGCTGGAGGAATGGAGCCAGACCAAGAAGGCGCCGCAGCATGCGGCCTGGCTGCACGAGATTGCCCGCGCCGAACACGGGCTGGAAACGCGCGACTGATCGGTACCAGCGCTGCGGCTGACTCGGCTTGCTGCCTGCGCCGAGGCATGTTAACGTTCTCAAAACAAGCTTCTGGGAGGGTTACAAGCGATGTTTCGTCAGTTGATGGCCGGTGCAATCGGCCTCGCCGCAATAGCCGGGATTTCCGCTGCACCGCTGGCCGCGCAGGATTCCGCCGCGCTCAAGCAGCTCGATGCGCAGCTCCCCGGCGTGCTGGTCAACGATCCGTCGCGGCTCGACTGGGATAGCTATGGCGCGGACATGGAACGCACAGCAATCGTCGATCCGTCGATCCCCGGCGGCGGTGCAGCGATCCGGTTCGAGATCAAACGCGCCGATGAATTCATCTATGTCGCTGGCACCAATGTCCCGCTGATCAAGAATGTGAATCGCGGCGACACGATCACTGTCGGCTTTTATGCGCGCACGATCGAAGCGCGAACCGATAACGGCAAGGGCGTGATCCGGGTTCGCTTCCAGCAGGACCTGGTACCCTATCCCGGCTTTGGCGAGCAGACGCTGGAAATCGGCACAGAGTGGGACTGGTACGAAGTGACCGCACCGGTCGAGATGGGCCTGCGCCGCAAGGACGGGATCGTCGCATTCCAGTTCGGGCGCACCAAACAGATCATCGAAATCGGCCAGACGATCGTGGTTTCAGGTGCCAGCCGAATTGCCGCTGATGCACCGGCCGCCGCGCCTGAACCTGCACCGCCGCCCCCGAAGCCCGAGCCGACACCGATCCCGGTAACGCCGCAAGAGCCGCTGATCCCTGAGCCGCTTGAGGGCGTGGGCGAATTGCTCAACGATCCGCGCGGCGGTGACTGGAAAGTGATCGGTTCGGCCGATGCTGTCGCGCAGCGTGACGAGCCAGCCATTTGGCTGGGCAAGGCGCGGCGCTTCAGCAATGGCACACCAGCATCCGATCCGGGCACGCTGTCGCTGGCCATCCCGATCACGGTCGACATGGCGGGCGGTGACAATCTGCTGATCGCTGTGGCTGGACGCACCGAGCAATCAAGCGCGGCAGACGGCCGCGCGGTGGTGGGCCTGAAGGTGGATGATCTCGACCCTGAGCGTGGCGATTTTGCCCAGGTCGAATTCCCGCTCGGCGGCGACTGGCAGCTGATCCGCCTCAGGGCGCGATCACCGCGCAACTATCCCGCCGGAAGCACGCAAGTGGTGCTGCAGTTCGCGGGAAGCGCGCAGGTGGTCGATATCGGGCCGGTCTATGTTTTCCGGACTGCTCCCCAGCAATAGTTTCAGACCGCCGAACTGAAGCGGCGCTGGGAGTCCTGGCGATAGGGATCGAACAGAGCCGCGATGCTCCGCGAATAAGGCAGGCCGTGCGGCCGGACGACCAGGCGGTCGTCATCTATTGCGGCGAGCTCGCGCTCGACGAAAGGCTGGAGCGCCGCGCGAGTCTCGCCCAGCAGTCGCGCGCCCAATCTTGCCTCGCCATCGCATAGCAGCCGCTCAATCACGGCGCCGCGATAGCGGTCATCGGCGGAGCGGCGGATGCCATGGGCGACCGGCAACCGATCCTGCGACAGCAGCATGCGATAGCGCCCGTTATTTTTCTCCGTCTGCGCCAGCAGGCCGGGGAAGCTGCTGATCGCCGACGCGCCCAGCCCGATCAGCACCGGGGCCGGATCGTCGGTGAAGCCCTGGAAATTCCGGTGCAGCCGGCCTTGTGCTGCAGCTATGGCCAGCGGATCGGCAGGCCGCGCGAAATGGTCGAAGCCGACCGGCACATAACCCCTGTCAGTCAGATAGTCGTGGCCGCGCGAAGCCATTTCGAACCGCGCCTGCATCCCGGGCAGATCGTCCGCGGGAATCGCGCGTTGGCGCGGGATCAGATGCGGCACATGGGCATAGCCGAACAGCGCGATCCGGTCTGCCCCCATTGCGCAGCTGCGCTTGAGCGTATCCTCGAGATCGCTCCATGCCTGCCCCGGCAGCCCATACATCAGGTCGAAATTGAGCGAGGTGACGCCTGCATCGCGCAGCCATCGGACCGTACGCGCAATCATCTCGACCGGTTGGACGCGGCCGATGGCCTGCTGGGCCTGCGAAGCGAAAGTCTGCACGCCCAGGCTGGCGCGGGTGATACCTGAACTGCCGATCACCTCGGCCCAGTCCGGCGTCATAGCGCGCGGATCGACCTCGATCGATATTTCCGGACTTGCGAGATCGAAGTGGAGGCTGAGGCAGCTCAACAGCCGGGCAAAGTCGATCGGCGAGATCGCATTGGGGCTTCCCCCACCGAAAGACAGACGCCGAACCGAAACCTTGCGTGGCAAATGCTCCGCGACCAGTGCAATCTCGCGGTGTAGCGCATCGAGATAGGTCTCCAGCCGCTGCCGTCGCCCTGCAGCTGCTGTATTGCAGCCGCAGTAGAAGCAGATCTTTTCGCAGAACGGGATGTGCACATAGAGCGAGATGTCGCCTTCGGTGCGCTCAAGCTCGTGCATGAAGGCCGCGCCGTCGATCGGCCCGAACTCAGCTGCTGTGGGATAGCTGGTGTAGCGTGGTACCGGCATTGCCAGCAGCTCAGGGTGATAGGGCCAGGTCATAAGTGCCTCCTGCCGGTGCCGGCTCATTCAGTCATTGCGATCGGTCAAATTGCTTGCGGCAACTGCCGGCATGGCAGGCCTTGAGCGGGCAGGGTTCAGGCAAGGGCGCCGGATCGTCGCCTAGCGGGATCGAAATTGCGCCGCCGCTGCACAGCGGCACTGCGATGGCGCCCGCGCTGGACTGTGCAGGCGTGACCGGCAGCGATGCGGCGATCAATGCCAATGCGGCCGTCCGCGCGATCATTGTGCTGGTCCCTCGTCGTCGATCAGGATGCGCTGCGCCGCGCCCTCGAGATCCTCGAACTGGTCGTTCTTCATCGCCCAGAAGAAGGTCGCCAGGCCCAGCGCGCCCATGCCCAGTGCGACCGGGATCAGGAACATCAGCCCGGTCATCGCGCTGCCCCCGCCAGCCGCAGCGAATTGCCGACCACGATCAACGAACTCATCGACATGGCGATCGCTGCGATCATCGGATTGACCATTCCTGCCAGCGCCAGCGGCACGGCGAGGATGTTGTAGCCGACTGCTAGCGCGAAATTTTGCCGCACGATCCGCATCGTCGCGCGCGCGACCTGCACCGCCTTGGCGACCGGGATCAGCCGCTCGCCGATAAATACGGCATCCGCCGCCTGCTGGCTGGCGTCGCTGGCGCTGCCCGGTGCAATCGCTGCATGAGCGGCGGCCAGTGCAGGGCCATCGTTGAGCCCGTCGCCCACCATCAGCGGGAAATGCCCCTGCGCCTTAAGATTATTGAGCAGCTCAAGTTTGTCTGCAGGTGAGAGGCCACCTGCCGCGGGAAGGCCAAACCGCTCCGCCACAGCTTCGACCGCACCCTTGCGATCGCCCGATAGCAGTGCCGCGTCGAGGCCCATTGCTTCGAGCTGGCGCACAGTTTCGGCGATGTCCTCGCGCAGGGGATCGGCAAAGTGGATCAGCATCGTCTGCTGGCCGATGCGCAGGGCGCTCATCGGGTGATCCGACGTCACATCGGGCCGGGCCAGCGCCACCGGTCGATCACCCAGCTGGGCAAAGATCCCTTCGCCCGCGCGCTCTTCGACCTGTCCGATCTTGGCGGGCGCAACGCCCTGTGCAAGCAGCGCCTTGGCCAGCCCCTTGCTCAGCGGGTGGCGGCTGTTCTGTGCCAGCGCCAGCGCGACCGACTTTCCTTCGGTATTGAGACCGCTCAAGTCCGGGCGCGGTTCCCCGAGCGTCAGCGTACCGGTCTTATCGAAGCGCACGCAATCGACTTCGGCCAGCCGTTCCAGCGCGGTCCCGTCCTTGACCAGCAGACCCTGCTTCAACAGCGCATTGCTGGCGACGACCTGCGCTGCGGGCACAGCCAGCCCAAGCGCGCAGGGGCAGGTGATGATCAGCACCGCAATCGCGATCAGCAGGGCCTGGTGCCAGCCGACCCCGGCCAGCATCCAGCCAATGAATGCGAGCAGCGCCAGCGTGTGAACTGCGGGCGCGTAGAGCCGTGATGCGCGATCGGCGATGCGGACATAGCGGCTGCGCGATTGCCCCGCTTCGTCCATCAGCCGCGCGATCTCTGCCAGCTTGGTGTCGCTGGCGACGGCAGTGGCGCGCACCCGGATCGGAGCCATCACATTGATCGCCCCGGCATAGAGCACGCTTCCCAGATTGGCCGGTTCGAGCCGGCTTTCCCCGGTCAGCATCGAGTTGTCGATCGCGCTGGAGCCGTCGATAACTTCGCTATCGGCGGCCAGCGCTTCGCCCGCCGCAACCAGCATCACCATGCCCGGTTCCAGCTGGTCGGCGGGCACCCGATGCGTGGTACCATCTTCGCTGACGACCGCCGCGCTCTTGCCCATCCGGCCCAGCAGCGCGTCGATCCCGGCGCGGGCCTTGCCGCGCATCATTGCATCAAGCGCGCGGCCACACAGCAGGAAGAACAGGAGCATGACCGCGCCGTCGAAATAGGCGTGCTCGCCGCCGGTCATGGTTTCGTAAAAGCTCAGCGCGGTCGCTAGCAGTACGCCGATGGAGATCGGCACGTCCATATTGGTCCGCCGATGCTTCAGCGCCATCCAGGCCGAGGCGAAGAAGGGGCGACCGGCATAGGCGATCACGGGTATCGCAATGATTGCAGACAGCCAGTGGAACAGCTGCTTGGTGATGCCCGGCGCGCCCGACCATACCGCGACCGAAAGCAGCATGATGTTCATCATGCCGAAGCCTGACACTGCCAGCGCGCGCAGCAGCATGCGGCGGTCGGCATCGTCCTGTGCCAGCGGGTTGTCTTCCACCCGCTGCGCTTCGAAGCCGAGCGCTTCGATGGCGTCGATCAGGGCATCGTCGCTGAGATCGGCAGTATGCCTCAGCGCGACCCGCTTGGCCGAGAAATTGACCCGCGCTTCGGCGACGCCGGGTACCTTGGGCAGCTCCCGCTCCAGCTTGGCGATGCAACCGGCGCAGCGCATGCCAGGCACGGTAAAGCGGCTATCGACCAGTTCGCATGCCTCGGCTGTCGCAATGGGATCGTGCGCGCTCATGGCAAATGCTTTTCCTGCCGCCATTGCTGTCCTGCTGCCTCGATGGTGAGCCGGACGATCCAGCGTCCCTCTGGCAGGGGTTGGGCCGAGGCAAAGCGGTTGCCGTCAAGCGCGACCAATTCCAGATCGGTGGCTTCCGGTGCGCCCAGCGGGCGGCGGACGCTGGCATGCACAGTGGCCGAAGCTGGAACGCCGGCAATTGTGACTGCAAGCCTGCCATCGTCCAGGCGGGATGACTCAGCCTCCCAGCCCAGTTCGCGTTCGCGCTTCGCCTCGGCCAGCCAACCGTTGAATTTCTGGCTCGCGACATAGCTGTTTTCGACCACCACGCCGCCAAAGCTGCGTGCGGCGACACTGGCCATGAAGAAATTGACCGCGATGACGATGCCAAAACCAATCGCCAGCACCATGAACATGTGGCGTCCGGTGAATTCGCCTTGGGTTGAGTTCCTGGGCATCATTGGCCTCCCGGCGCGTTGAACAGGGTTGCTTCGCTGTCGCTTTCGCCCTGCTCGTCCTGCGACGTCAGGACGAAGGAGAAGTTCTGCCCGCTGGTGCCAGATGGCGCGGCGACATAGGCGCGCACGGTACGGGTAAGGTCAGCCGGGACTTCGATCACCTGCTTCCGCGCGGCAGCATCCTGCCCGATGGTGTCAGTCCACAGCACGGCCCCGGGCAAGCCCTCCAGCGCGATCTCCATGGCCCGCGGGCGGCTTTCCATGTTGCGCAGCTTGAGCGTGTAGGCGTTGCGCACCGAACCGTCCTTAAGCAGCATGTAGGGCGGGTTGCGATCCGGCGACACGGTCAGGTCCGTGCGGCTGCGCGCGCCCAGCGCAAACAGCAGGGCAAGACCAATCGAACCCCAGATGGTGAAATAGACCAGCGTGCGCGGGCGCAGCAGCGCCTTCCATGCCGGCCGGGGCGGTTGGCCGGCCTGTTCGGCCTTGCAATCGTCCAGCGTGGCATAGTCGATCAACCCGCGCGGGCGGCCGATGTCTTTCATCACCCGGTCGCAGGCATCGATGCACAGCGCGCAGGTGATGCAACCGATCTGCGGCCCTTCGCGGATGTCGATCCCGGTCGGGCACACCGCCACGCATTGCAGGCAATCGATGCAATCGCCGAAGGCATCGGGGTTCTTCTCTGCCTTCTTCACGCTACCACGCAGTTCGCCGCGCCAGTCCTTGTAAGTGACGATCAGCGATTTCTCGTCGAGCATTGCGGTCTGGATGCGCGGCCATGGGCACATGTAGATGCACACCTGCTCGCGCATGAAGCCGCCCAGCGTAAAGGTGGTCGCGGTCAGGATGGCGACCGTGCCATAGGCAATCGGCGCAGCCTGTAGTGTGAAGAATTCCCGGAACAGAGTTGGCGCATCGGCGAAATAGAGGATCCATGCACCGCCGGTGGCAAAGGCAATCGCGAGGTAGATCGTCCATTTGAGCAAACGCCGCGCAAGCTTCGATGCAGTCCACGGCGCCTTGTCCAGCCGGATGCGGGCGTTGCGATCGCCATCGATGAAGCGGTCGACATGCTGGAACAGGTCAGTCCACACCGTTTGCGGGCAGGCATAGCCGCACCATGCCCGGCCCACTGCGCTGGTAACCAGGAACAGGCCAATCCCCGCCATGATCAGCAGTCCGGCCACGAAATAGAATTCGTGCGGCCAGATCTCTATGCCGAACATGTAGAAGCGGCGGTTCGCCAAGTCGATCAGCACCGCCTGGTCGGGGGCATAAGGCCCCCGGTCCCAGCGGATCCACGGGGTGACGTAATAGATCGCCAGGGTGACGACCATAACCAGCCATTTGAACCGCCGGAATGGCCCGTCGATCCGCTTGTTATGGACGGTTTTGTGCTTCTCGTAGAGCGTGCCGATGGCTTGGGGGTCAGGGTTGTCCATTGCCCTCTGCCGCTGGCTCTGCCGCTGGCTCTGCCGCTGGAACCGGCGTTGCTTCGCCGCCGCCCAGCGAATGGACATAGGCCGCCAGCATCTTGATCGTCACCGGATCGAGCCGGTCCTGCCAGCCGGGCATTACGCCATGGCGCGGGTTCAGCACCTGCGCTCGAATATCGCTTGCCTCGCTGCCGTAAAGCCAGATCGCGTCGTTCAGCGCCGGGGCGCCCTGGAACCGGTCACCCCCGCCATCCGCGCCGTGGCACGCCAGGCAATTGTCGGCGTAAAGTTGCGCCCCAGCAGCGTTGGGCTGTCCCTGCCCGCTGAGCGAGCGGACATGGCCAACGATGCTGTTTACCTGGGCATCGCTGAAAATGCCGTTGAAGCCCGGCATCAGGCTGAAGCGCGCGCGATCATCGCCATCCCACCGAATGCCGTGTTTGATGGTGAATTCGATCGCTTCCAGATCGCCGCCCCACAACCAGTCGTCGTCGTTGAGGTTGGGGTATCCGGGCGATCCGGCGGCGCCGGCACCGTGGCATTGCACGCAATTGACCTTGAAGGCCGCCGCGCCGCCGGCCACCGCTTTCTGCAACAGGTCGGGATTATCGGCCAGTTGTGCCAGCGGCAGCGCGGCGATTTGCACACGGACGCCTTCGCGCCCTTGCTCGGCGGCAGCCATGTCTTGTGCCAGCTGGCCGCGGCTGGTCCATCCGATCATGCCTTCGGTGGCCTGATCGATCATCGGCCAGGCAGGATAGGCAACCGAATAGGCCAAGCCCCATGCAACAGTCGCGTAGAAGGTCCACAGCCACCAGCGCGGCAATGGGGTGTTCAGCTCTTCGATCCCATCCCATTCGTGACCGACAAATTCGGTGCCGGTGGGCTCGTCAATGCGCTTCGTTTCAGTCGGATCATTCGCCATCGTCTTGGTCCTTCAGGATCGAGTGGGCGGCTTCTTGGTTGTGGCTCTTGGCGCCGGGGCGGAACGGCCAGGCGCACAGCGCCAGGAACAGGACGGTCATCGCCACCAGCCCCCAGCTGTCGGCAAAGTGGCGCCAGGTTTCATAGTCGCTCATCGGCCGGTCTCCTCGGCCAGTTCCTGCTGCGCGGCGGCGCTGCTGACATCGACCAGCGTGCCCAGCATCTGGAGATAGGCGACCAGCGCATCCATCTCCGTCACTCGGGTCGGGTCGCCGTCAAAGTCGCGGATCTGCGCCTTGGGATAGCGGGTCGCGAGGTCGCCCGGATCGGCATCGGGATCGGCTTGCGCGATCATGTCGGCGCCCGCCCTGGCGATGTCGGTATCGCTGTAAGGCACACCTACCCGGCTGAGCGCGGTCAACGTGGCCGAGGGATCGGGCACTTTCAGTTCGTTTTCAGCCAGGAAGCCATATTGCGGCATGATGCTTTCGGGCACCACGCTTTGCGGATCGGTCAGGTGCTGGACATGCCAGGCGTCCGAATAGCGACCGCCAACGCGCGCCAGGTCCGGCCCGGTGCGCTTCGATCCCCATTGGAACGGGTGATCGTACATGCTCTCGGCGGCCAGGCTGTAATGGCCATAGCGCTCCACCTCGTCGCGGAACGGGCGGATCATCTGGCTGTGGCAGACATAGCAGCCTTCGCGGATATAGATGTCGCGCCCGGCCTGCTCGAGCGGGGTATAGGGACGCATGCCCTCAACCTGCTCGATCGTGTTGTCGAGATAGAACAGCGGGGTGATCTGGACCAGTCCGCCGATCGCGACGGTGACCAGCGTTGCCACGGCCATCAGAGTGACATTGCGCTCCAGCTTCTGGTGGCGCGTACCGGCCTGGTTGTTTGCTTTGCTCATGGATCGCGCTCCTATTCGGCCGGAACTGCGGCAATGGGACGGTCAGCGGTTTCGTTATGCGGGGTCAGCGTCATCGGCGCTTCGTCGCGCAGCTTGCCCGCGATCGTCATCCAGACGTTGTAGACCAGCACCACAGCGCCGCTGAGGTAGAGCAGCCCGCCAAAGGCGCGCAGCGCGAACATCGGCTTGAGGGCGGCGACAGTGTCGACGAAGCTGTTCACGAGGTAGCCGTCCTGGCCGTATTCGGCCCACATCTGGCCCTGGGTGATGCCCGCCACCCACATGCTGGCGGCGTAGAAAACGATCCCGGCGCTGGCGAGCCAGAAGTGCCAGTTGATCATCCGCATCGAGTACATCCGCTCGCGCTGCCACAGCCGCGGAACCAGGAAATAGATGCAGGCGAAGGTAATCATGCCGTTCCAGCCTAGCGCACCGGAGTGGACGTGGCCGATGGTCCAGTCGGTATAGTGGCTCAGGCTGTTGACCCATTTGATGCTCATCATCGGGCCTTCGAAGGTGCTCATGCCGTAGAAGGCGAGTGCCATCACCATCATGCGGATGATTGGATCGGTGCGGATCTTGTCCCACGCGCCGTTGAGCGTCATCAGCCCGTTGATCATCCCGCCCCAGCTGGGCATCCACAGCATGATCGAGAACACCATGCCCAGCGTCTGCGCCCAGTCGGGCAGGGCGGTGTAATGCAGATGGTGCGGACCCGCCCAGATATAGAGGAAGATCAGGCTCCAGAAGTGGATAATGGACAAGCGATAGGAATAGACCGGCCGTTCCGCCTGCTTGGGCACGAAGTAATACATCATCGCCAGGAAGCCTGCGGTCAGGAAGAAGCCCACGGCGTTGTGGCCATACCACCACTGCGTCAGCGCATCCTGCACCCCGGCAAAGGCGCTGTAACTGCGCGAGCCGACCAGGCTGACCGGCATCGCCAGATTGTTGACGATGTGCAGCATGGCCACCGTCAGGATAAAGGCGAGATAGAACCAGTTGGCGACGTAGATGTGCGGTTCGTGCCGCTTTACGATCGTGCCGACGAAAACGATGAAATAAGCCACCCAGACAATCGTGAGCCACAGGTCGACATACCATTCAGGCTCTGCATATTCCTTGGACTGAGTGACACCGAGGAGGTAGCCGGTCGCGGCCAGCACGATGAACAGCTGGTAGCCCCAGAACACGAAACGCGCGAGCGAGGGGAAGGCCAGCGTGGCGCGGCAGGTGCGCTGCACGACGTAGAAACTGGTCGCGATCAGGGCATTGCCGCCGAAGGCGAAGATCACCGCGCTGGTGTGAAGCGGGCGCAGCCGCCCGAAATTGAGATAGGGCTCAAGGTTGAGCTGCGGGAACACCATCTGCAAGGCGATGAACAGCCCGGCGGCAAAACCGGCCATGCCCCAGAAGATCGTGGCGATCACACCCCAGCGAATCGGATCGTCGTCGTAGCGTGACGGGCCTGCGGGCATGCGAAAGATGCTCTGCGCCCGCGCTAGCGGATCATAATCCCGCGCTGTGACGACGATAAGAAGAAATGCGACAATCCCGACGATCGTCATATGGACGGCAAATGCGGCGTCTTTCGCGGCCACCATCGCCGCCAGTGCGGCGAGCAGGACGACGGACCAGATGCCGATACGGCCAAGGACTGCTTGCATGATGTTTTCCTTTAGTCTGCCGTGGCGATAGCGACGGGCTGAAGGTCGTTCTTTGATCCAGCGCAAAATTCGCAGGGTTCTTCCGCGTGATGCTTGTGACCGGCCCTGACAGCGAGTTCGCCAAGGCAATTGAGCCGGACGAGCGATCGTCCGGAGGTCGAGACCACCCCTTCGTCGCGCAGTTCGGTGAACTGGCGGCTGACGGTTTCGATGGTGAGGCCAAGGCTGTTCCCGATGTCACGACGGGACATCGGCAGGATCAGCCGGATCGCATTGCCTTCCGGCTCCCCGATCCGGTCTGCCATCGCCAGCAGGAAGTCGGCAATCCGTTCCTGGGCAGACTTGCGGCCCAACCGGATCGCCTTGTTGCGGCTGCGCTGGAGCGCAAGCAGGCTGCGATCGAGGATAGTCCGCAGGACCGACGGTTCAAGCTCGGCAATCTCGAGGAAGTCCTTGGCCGGAAAGCCGATTATCCGGCAATCTTCCAGCGCGATGATGCCTAATCCCGGCTGGCTGTGGTGCGGCAGATAGATCATGTCGCCCGCAAAGTGGAATGCCAGCACCTGCTCGCTCAGATCCGGCATGTGCACGATCAGCTTGCTGGCTCCCTCAGCCAGGAAAACGAGCTGGTCGCAGTCTTTCGGAAGCACGACCGGTTCCCCTTTGGCGGCATGCTGGAATCGCCCGATCTCCGACAGGCGTTCACTCACCTCGCGCGACGGGCAGCGGGCGAGGATCGAACGGCGAAATCTGTCAAAGGATGTTTTGGGCACAACTGCTCCGGGCTCATGAACATTGCGCTCTTGCTATGGCTCGCCGCAGCGGTCCTTGATCGAGATCAATGATTGTGCGCCAGGCCCGCGCCAATTGCGGCGGCAGGTTGCAAACATCCTGGGCCGCACGGGGCGGCCGCTGCATCCTCGGGGAATTGTGAAATGAAGACTTTACTGGCTGCTGCCACTGCGACGCTGGCGATACTGGCCAGCCCAGCCGCGGCGCAAGATGACCGGGCCGGCGATGTCCAGGTCAAGCTGCTCGGCACCGCCGTACTGCCCGACGGCAAGATCACCGATGTCATGGTGGATCCGGGCCTGCCAACCGGCACCCAGACCGCCGCCAATGACAATTTCGTGCCGACGATCGCGATCGAATATTTCTTCACCAACAATTTTTCGGTCGAGACGATCTGCTGCATGACCCAGCACGATGTCGATGGCACCTCCGGTCTGCCGGGTGCCGAGCTCGTTTCGAATGCGCGGGTCATTCCGGCGACCTTCACCGCCAAGTATCATTTCGATGTCGGCGGCGCGAAGCCCTATGTCGGTGCCGGGGCAACCTACTTCCTGTGGGTCAGCGACAAGCCGGGTGCGGCAACCACGCCTGCGCCGTTCAGCGTCACCGATACCGATCTTTCGGACGAATTCGGCTTTGTCCTGCAAGCAGGGGTGGACATTCCGCTGTCGGACAGCGGCTTTGGCCTGTCGCTCGACGCCAAGCGCTATTTCGTGGATACGACCGCAACTTGGCGCGCGGGCAGCACGACTGTGATCCAGACCGAACACAAGCTCGATCCCTGGGTGCTGAGCGCAGGGGTTAGCTTCACGTTCTGACGCGAAGCGCGGCCGCCACTATTCGGCGCGATCCTCGAGCGCCTGCCGATCGAGGATCGTGACCGTGCGGCGGGAAGGCAGGTCAATCAGCCCTTCCGCCTTCATCCGGGTGAGCTGGCGACTGACCGTTTCAATGGTCAGGCCCAGAATATCGGCGATTTGCTGGCGTGACAGCTGCAGGTCGAAACTGCCGTTTTCATCGGCGCCCCCGGCGCGTTCTTCGCTCTGCAGCAGGAAGCTGGCAAGCTTCTGCTCGGCATTCATCCGGCCCAGCAGGAGCATCCATTTGCGCGTGCGGTCCAGCTCTGACAGCGTGCGTTCCAGCAGCTTGTGTTCGAGCGCGGGATGCTCGCGTGCGAAGCGGTCGAAATCGCGCCGCTCGAACACGCAAACCTGCGCATCGGTCAGGGCTTCAACGCCATAGGGGGTCGAACCGCCGAACGGCCGCCCCAGGAAATCCGAAGGATAGGCGATGCCAAGGATCTGCTCGCGCCCGTCGGAAGTCTGGCTGGACAGCTTGAGCAGCCCATCGATGACATTGGCGACCAGCACCGCTTCGTCGCCCTCCCAGATCAGCTGTTCGCCTGCCCGCAGCTTGCGCATGCGGCCGATGCCATTGAGCACGCCCAGCTCTTCGCGAGACAGGTCAGAACATATCGCCCGGTTTCGCACCGTGCAGGTATCGCAAAAGGATGAAGGTGCAGCGCTCACAATCCCGTCCATGAGAGCTTCATACAGCAGCTTGAAAAGACTTCAAACTTGGACTTTGCTACATGTTTGTCTTCCAAACCTGTTGCTTTGGGAGTTTCGGGACCATCTTTGAAATCTTTCCACGGCCCTGGATCGGGATCACGTTGCGACCGATCGCGAGTCATCTTGCGGCAAGGTTGGCTGTGTAAGCTATTGGCGAAAGGGGGCCAATTTGCCGCAATCGACGCCATTGCACGTTCCGACGACGCGTGACTTGACACGCTGGCATTGTCCAACGATGGACATGCCCGATCCAGCAAGGCCGGGTCGGCAATGGATGAGTGCGGGCACCCGATGCAGTTGAAACGAATCGTGATCGGCGATGATCACCCCATGTTCCGCGAGGGCATGGGGCATCTGGCGCAGGCGATGTTTCCGGATGCGCAGATCGATTTCGCTGAAACCATGCTGGAGGTTTGCGGCCATGCGCGCCAGGGCGAGCCACCGGAACTGTTCCTGCTCGACCTGATGTTTCCCGGGATGGAAATAGAGGTGACCCTGCCAGAGCTGCGGCGCAAATATCCGCTGGCTTCGATCATCCTGATTTCCATGATCGATGATGAAGCGACAGTGGCACTGGCGCTGAGTTCAGGTGGCGACGGTTTCATTCACAAGGCCGTTCCGCGCGAGCGCTGCTCAGCCGCCATCGCGCGCGTGCTGGCGGGGGAATATGTCGTCGAGCTGGAAGGCCACGATAGCGATGTCATGCTTCAGGCCGACGCGGTCCAGGTATCGCTCACCGCACGCCAGCGCACCGTGCTCGACATGCTGGGCGATGGCGCTTCCAACAAGGAAATTGCCCGCGAACTGGGCATTTCGCATTTGACGGTGCGGTTGCATGTGTCCGCCGTCTTGCGGCTGCTGGGTGTGACCAAGCGCAAGGAGGCTGTGGCCAAGGCGAAGGCGCTGGGCCTGCTCGATGAAACGGATGAGACTGTTCCTCAAGGCCAAAGCTAAACTCTCTTGAGATAGCCGGGGTTCTTCGGGACTTTCTTCAGCCAGGCGATCCGGTTGGTGACCATCGTCACGCGGCAATCTTCGTAGATGAGATCGCCTGCAGTGCCGCCCTTCGCACCCGATCCGTCCACCTTCAGCTGGCAGTCGTAGTCACGCCGCCAGATCCATGCGCGCTGCGAATGGAGCAGCCGATTGCGCAGGATTGTTGTCCGCAACTTGCCCCTGACCTCGCGATAGACGCGGTTGAGTTCGCGATCCTGGCGTCCGTATTCGCTGCGCAGGCAAATCAGCATGTCGGCGGTCACGCCGCCAGCCCGCTTCATGCAGGCATGAAATTCGGCGGTGCGGCCCGACCCGCTGGCTGGAGCCTGCGCCTGCACCGCTTGCGGAGAAAGCGCGACCGACACGGCGGCAGCGACGATCATGGCGGGATTGCGCATCAATTGCAGCGGGCGGAAGGGGGCCGAAAAACATCGAACAAATCTAAAGCGCGTCGATTTCCGATGTAACGGAGAAAAATGAACTAATTCAAATAAGGGCAGGTGCAGGCGGCGTGGCTTGGTTATCATTCGGGCACACTCGTTATCATCTTCGGAGCAACCGATGCACCCACGACGACTGCTGACAGCGCGGCTCGCCATGCTGGCGCTGGGCCTGCTTGCGCTGGCCTATGGCCCTTCGGCGCGGGCTGACAGCGCCTGCGGGCCCGGACAACGCATGGTGGGCGAGCACAGCGTACCGGGGGCTGCAGGGACCGCGCCGATGCGCATCCCCGTTTGCGCGCCGGACAATTCCAGCATGCCAAGTGGCGAGGCAGCAGCGCCGGAAATCCCGAACATGCCACTCAATGCCGCGCTCGCCTGGGGCAATTTGCCCGATGGCACGCCGGCCTATTTCTATGTCACCGCGCGCCTTAATTCATGGGGCGCGATGAAAGAGGCGGTGGCCGGATGTGAGGCTTATGGTGCGCGAAATTGCCGCGAGGGGCTGACCGTTGCCAATGGCTGGCTGGGGATCAGCAAGGCGGCGGACGGCAGCTTCTTTGCCGCATTCGGACGCAAGAAGAAGCAAGCCGAAAAGGCCGCTCTCGAGCGCTGCGCCCGCGAAGCGAGCGGCTGCACCGTCGCAGAAACGATCAGGACTGGGTGACGGTATGAACATTCTTTCAAAGCGGCTGTTGCGCAGGCTGGGCCTGGGGCTGGCATTGCTGGCCATGCCCGCCATGGCGCGTGCCAATATTGGCTGGGTCGAGATCGACGTGGCTGGCACCGCGCCCAATCGCGTGGTCACCTACATGAGCCTCAGCAGCCTTAGCCTGGTGCATACGTCGGAACAGGCGGAAATACTCGCTAATGCGCCGGCTGACAGCAATACCGCCGCACTCAGCCGGGAACTGGCGAAGACCAACATCTGGGTTTTCAACGTGCTGCGCGTGTTCGAAGGCAACCAGCCGACGGTCGAACTGCGCGACATCCATGACATGCGGATGACGATCGACTGCGCCAGCGGCGCGCTCTTCACCATCCGCAGCGATCGGATCCGCAAGGTCGCGGACCCGTCGAAACCGCCAGCCAAGCGCGCGGAGAGCTATACGCGGATTGCCGAGAATCGCTCGGTCCCGACCGGCGAGCGGTGGCACGGCGTGGTGTTCGAGAATGCCTGCAACCAGATGCGCTGGCGTTCGGTTGGGGCAGGGTTCTTATGCCTGGAAAAGTATATCGAGCCTTTGGGCATGGACTGCGTCAGTATACCTGACAACGGCTACCTGCGCATGATGGCCAATTACGCGATGAGTGATCCGGCGCAGAACAAGCGGGTCGATTGATGAGCCTGCGTGCTTTCCCCGTGCTCGGCGCCGCAGCGCTCCTGGCTATCGCGATGCCGGCGTCGGCCAATACTGTCCCCGTGCCCCATGCTGCCTTTGCCCGCCATCCCGACGTGCTCGATGTATGGGTTGCGGGTGGGTTCGTGGGATTGACCGGAGCGCAGGATGCACAGGATGCCGCGCTCGCCGCCTGTCGCAAGGCGATGGGGGAAGGCTGCGAACCGGTCGGCAGCTGGCAGATCGGCTATCTGGCGCTGGTCCGGACTGAGCAGGGGCAACTGGCGTTCGGTTCCGGAAACACCCGCGAAGCCGCGATCGCCAACACGCCCAAGATCTGCAACGAGCGCACCAAGATGGAGTGCGATACCGTGCTGGTGATCTCGGCAGCGACAAGAAAGCATGCACCGGATCTTCGCAGAGCGCGGCTGCGCTTTGCCGCCGCTGCCGCTCCCGATAGCGGGCCGGGCCATGCATCGCTGGCGATTGCGGCGGGCCGCACGAGCTATGCGCAGGCCGAGGCGGATGCGCTCGCCAGTTGCCAGCGGCTGCATGCGGTGCAGGCCTGCAAGGTCATGGCCTGGGGCGCGAACGGGGTGCTGCAGGCCTTCGACTATGAAGGCCGTCGTTTCGGCATGGTCCCTGAGACGAGCGTCAAGCGGGCCAAGCAGGCGGTCGAGCAATTGTGCCTTGGCGAAATCGGCGCAGACTGCCGCTTGCAGGCCGCCTATCCGACCGATCGGCTGAAGGATTATGTCCATCATTACGTAAACGAAGGTGTCAGGTGACGGGCAAGAGCCGAGGTTTCAGGAAGCCCGTTTTGGGCGGGGTACTGGCTCCGTGGCTGGCATGTCTGGTCGTGCTTCCGGTGTCTGCCGTGTCAGCGCGTGAGACACCCGCAGCCTTCCCGCGCCAGGTGCAGGGCATCTGGTACAGCGATGACGCGGAAGGGCGTGCGCGCTGCAAGGCATTCCTCGGTGGGCTCGCAGCCGATGATGGCGAAGCCTACAACTTCCTCGTCGGGGCGGAAGTCATCCGGGCCGGGATGTGGCACAGCTATGCCGAATATGGCGAAGGGAATTTCTACGAAATCCGGACGCTCGGCAAGATCGGCAAGCGTAGCTGGAGGGTCAGCACGCTGACCGGGATCGATACCATGCCCGACCCCGAATTTTCGGCAGAAGCGACCTTCCGGTTCCGGATCGACAAGGGCATCCTCACCTGGGTCTTCGAAAGTTTTGACGGCACGCCGGTCGATAGCTGGGACGAGCAGCGGCTGTTCCGCTGCGCCCCGGTGCCGGAAGGCATGTACGCCAGCTGATCGCTGCGAAATCCTTGACACGAACACATCAATTCGATTGCATTACCTTGATTTTGCGTGAAAAAGCGCCGGATTCGATAGTCGCGGGATTTCGGCTGACATGATGCAATCGTCTGCAAGAGCCGGTGAAGCCGACGATCTTTCGCTCCAGGACGAGATCGCATCAGAACAGAACCAGTCGAAGCAGCGACTGATCATTACCCACCTGATCGTGGTCTATGTCCTGTTGTTGGGTTCTTCCTTCGGCCAGGCCCCGGCGCTCGCGCCATGGGCAATGAAGGTCATCACATATTACGCATTCTATCTGCCGATTGTGCTTTGGCTGTTCATTGCGTCGCGCCTGAAGCCCGGGCGCGTTCCGATCCGCCGCATTATCGGTATTGCCGCAGACATCGGGTTCCTGGGGCTTGCGCTGGCGACCGACCGGACATTGATGATGCCGATCTACACGATCTTCATCTGGGTCACGCTGGGTAACGGCATGCGCTATGGGCGGCGATATCTGGTTTTTGCCGCCCTGTTCGCGCTGACCATTGTTCTGAGCGTGGGACTGCTGCTCGATTCGTCGCCGATCGAGGTCTTCATCACCGCGACGATGGCATTGGCGGTGCTGGCTATCCCGCTGTATGCTTCTGCACTGCTGAGGCGAGTTGAGGATGCACGCCGCGAGGCTGACCGTGCCAATGTCGCCAAGTCACTGTTCCTCGCTCGTGCCAGTCACGATTTGCGCCAGCCGATCCACGCGATCAGCCTGTTCGTTACCGGCCTGCAGCAAAGCGGGCTCAAGCCGGAACAGCGCGGCATTGTCGATCGGATCGACCGCTCGCTCGATGGCCTCAGCCGCCTGTTCCGTTCGCTGCTTGACCTTTCCACATTGGACAGTGGATCGGTCAAGCCTGCGCTGAGGCCGGTTGCGCTTGGCGAATTGCTCAGCGAACTGGTCCAGCAGAATGCACAGCTGGCAGCATGGCACGGCTGCGAACTGCGGTATGTGCCGACTTGCAGGACCGTTCTGGCGGACGAAAGCCTGCTCGCCACGATGGTGCAGAACCTGCTCAGCAATGCTTTCAAATTCGCGCCAGGCGGCAAGGTACTGGTTGGGGCCAGGATGCACGGCGATACGGTGTCGCTCCAGGTGCTCGACCAGGGCAAGGGCATTGATCCCGCCCATCTGCCGTTCCTGTTCGACGAGTTCTACCAGATCAGGGAACAGGGCGGGGCAGACCGGCAGGGCGTGGGGCTTGGGCTCAATATCGTCGCGCGCCTGTCAGAGCTGATGGGGTTGAAGGTTGCTGTTCGCTCGCAACCGGGGGAGGGCACCTGCTTCAGCATCGACGGGTTGCGCCCGGCCCAGCCAATGGCACTGACCAGCGCGCCACATACATCGGCGCGATTGCCTTCCCCGCTCGCCGGAATGCAGGTGCTGCTCGTCGAAGACGATCCCGATATCCGCAGCGCCACCAAGGAACTGATCGAGGGGTGGAGTTGTGCGGTGATCGCACTTGATGGAATTCCTGCGCAGATCGCGCAGAAGCCGGATTTGCTGATCGCGGATTACGACCTGGGCGGGGGGCGAACCGGGGCAGATTGCATCCAGGCGGTCCGCCAACTTGTCGGCACCAGCATTCCGGCGATCATCATCACGGGCCATGAAGGCGAGGGGATAAGCCAGGCGATCGGGGATCCGTCGATCGCCATCCTCCGGAAACCGCTGCGCCCGGCTGAACTGCGCTCAGCCATCAGCGCGACCCGGTTTGCGATTCAGCCCGTGCCGACTGGTTAGCTAGTCCAGTTGCACACGGAACTGTGGTGTCTCGACCGTCTCGGCATCGATCCGCCAGCTGATCTGCTCCGCGTCGGTGGCGGCAGTCCGTGTCCCGTTGGTCGACAGCACCTTCGCATCGGTGGTGATGGTGAAATCACCTCTGGTGCGCAGGAGCAAGGCCCGCTCCTCGTTGGACAGAGAGCCGAAATTGGTTTTCGCGCCCTGTTCACCGAAGATCATCTGCCGCATGGGTTGCGAGGCAAGCCCGCCAGCCGACATGGCAATCACGCCGTCGCGGTCGCGCGACAAATTGATGAAGGGCATCGCCAGGTGGGCCTGCGGCAGGATCGGGAAGGAAAAATCGCGATCGAGCCGGCCTGACAGCTCGTATTCGACATCGAAAGTGGAATTGCCCAGATAGGTCACCTTCTTCCAGCCGGGGTGCCGCATCAGCTCCTTTGCAATCTGTTCGTTGGCCTCCGGTTCAACCGGATTATACCCGATCAAGGTGGCGAAATTGGCCGCAGCCTCCAACCCTTTGCGCTGGTTGTACTCGAATTCCCGGCGCTGCCTGGCGATCTCTTCCGCGCTGCAAGGGATTGTCTCCCAGCTTTCCTCATGACGGCAATCGGCCATGCTGTCATCCCAGACGGCTTCGCTGTCTTCGTTGAGATCGCCGGCAGTGAAGATGATGGTGCCGACATAGCTGTAGGTGAATTGCCCGTCGCGGCGGATATCCAGGCTTGACTTGAACTGCCCGGGGATCAGCAGGCAGCCGGTCAGCGCGAAGCAAAGCAGGGCTGAGAACAGTAAGCGCGGTGCAAAGTGACGGCTGCGATCGAGCATCTTCATGGCTTGCCTCCGGTACAAACAGGCTTGCTGGTTAAAGGACTGGAGGCGGCGCTGCAGCAATTGCGGTGTACTGGTTAATCGAAGGACTTTCGCAAAGCTTCTCGCGCGGTTAGCTGTGCTCACTTGTCAGGGTCGATGAGATAGCATGACGTCCACGTCGCTGCCGGCGGCTGCACCGGCCGAGATTTTCGACGAATATCGGGCCGAGATTGGCCAGGCCAAAGTGCGCCTGGCCATGATTGTGGCTGCGTCCTGCTATCTGGCGCTGCGCTGGGCCGGATTTGGCCCCACATTGCTGGATCCCGAGATTGCAATCCATTCGCTCACATATTTCGGGTGCTTTGCAATTTTTTCCCTGTTGATGTTTGCGGATATCCTGCGCCGTCCCGGCCATTACCCATTGCGGCGGATTGCCTCGATGGTGGGCGATTATGGCTCGCTTGCCTACATAATGATCGTGGGCGGGGCGCCGAGCATGCCATTTTACGCGCTGATCCTTTGGGTGACAGTGGGCAACGGGATGCGCTTCGGCCAGCGCTACCTGCTTATGGCGACCGCAATGGCGCAGCTGACGCTCGTCGCGCTGCTGGTGTTCAGCACTTACTGGCGCGGCCAGTTCGAACTCATGCTCACCTTTTCGATCACAGCGCTCGCCCTACCAACCTATGCGCTGGTGCTGTTGCGATATACCGCCCGCGCCCGCGATGCTGCGATGGAAGCGATGCTGGCCAAGAGCCGTTTCCTGGCCCAGGCGAGCCACGATTTGCGCCAGCCGATCCATGCAATCGGTTATCATATCGAGGCTTTGCGCGGCGGCCAGCTGGACGTTCCGCAGCGGCAGGTGGTGGACCGCATCGAGCGATCGCTGGGCGGGGTCGCGCGGCTGTTCAAGTCGCTGCTCGATATCTCCAAGCTCGACAGCGGCAATGTCGAGGTGCGCGAAAGCACAGTGGCGCTTGGCCCGTTGCTGGCAGAGATCGCGCAACAGGTGGAAGAGCAGCTCGACTGGCACGAGGTCGAATTGCGGGTGGTGCCGACCGGATTATCCGTGCGCGCCGATCCGACATTGCTGACGACGATGGTGCTCAACCTGCTGACCAACGGCATCAAATACAGCAAGGGCAGCCAGGTCCTGCTGGGCGTGCGGCGGCGCGGCGCGACAGTTTCGATCGAGGTGCATGACCAGGGTATCGGGATCGATAAGGAGCATTTGCCCAAGATCTTCGAGGAGTTCTACCGCGGCCACGAAGCCGGCGATCACGATGTCGAAGGGGTCGGCCTGGGCCTGTCGATCGTGCGGCGGCTCGCGATGCATTGCGGCTTCGCGGTCGATCTGCAGTCCGTGCGGGGCCGGGGTACCACGGCGCGGCTGACCGGCATCCCCATGGCTGCCGCCAAGCGCAGCCCAGCCGTTCGGGAAGCTCAGCGGACCAGCGCTATCGGCCCCTTGGGCGGCCTTGGCGTTATCCTGATCGAAGATGACGTAGACGTACTGGAAGCCACATACCAATTGCTTGAGCGGTGGGGGTGTGACGTCCAGGCATTCAGTGCGCCGCCGGAAATCGTTTCCTACGCCGACATCATCATCGCCGATTTCGACCTGGGCGGTGGTGCCACGGGGGTAGAAGTGATCGCAGACATTCGCGCTCAGTTTGGTTGGCGGGTCCCTGCCTTGATTATCACCGGACACGCCCTGGAGCGGGTGCGCGGCCTGATCGACCAGCAGGATGTGATGGTTCTGCCCAAGCCGGTGCAGCCGGCCACGCTGCGCTCTGCACTATCCGCGATCAAGCTGGGTCTGTTTGCTAATCCGCGCCAGCCATCAGCTTCTTGATCAGGCGGACGAGCCCGATCGCCAGGGCGGCGCCCAGCATTGCACCGATCAGCGGGAAATAGGCGTGGTTGCGGGTGCTTTCGATCACGAAACCGTCAAAGCCGTCATCGCGGAGCCGTGAGACCTTGTGCTCCGTCTCAAGGATAACCAAGATCACATAGGCCGCCGTTACGCCGCCGATTGCCAAGCGCAGGCGGCGGTTGGATTTCGGCTTCGTTTCGGCCATTTCGTCTAGCGGCTGTTCGTCTTGCATCGTCGATGATCCTTTGAGGGTTGGGCAATCGGCCCGGCGGCTAGCACTGCGGCAGCTCGGCATCGCCGGATGCGGTGTCGATCGTGCGGCGATAGCTGCCGCCCTTGCGGGCATAGCGATGCGTCACATTGACTGAGCCTGCGTACTGCACATCGAATGCCTGGCCCGGCACGACGTTGCGGATTGTCGCGCGATAGAATTCGCGCTCGCCGGTTTCGTCTAACGCGCCGGAATTGTCGTAATAGGCCGGATAAAGCAGCAATTGGCGCGGCCCGTCCGGCGCCAACTCGGTCAATTCGCCGGTATCGCAGGCGTATCCCTGCCACACCCCGCCGGCCTGCGATGTGATCACGGGGTTGCGCGCGACATCGTTCCGGATCGACCATTCGGGCGGA
Source organism: Altererythrobacter sp. BO-6 (assembly GCF_011047315.1). Classification (NCBI taxonomy): domain Bacteria; kingdom Pseudomonadati; phylum Pseudomonadota; class Alphaproteobacteria; order Sphingomonadales; family Erythrobacteraceae; genus Altererythrobacter; species Altererythrobacter sp. BO-6. The sequence goes on from NZ_CP049259.1 coordinate 2,173,036, forward strand.
TTGCTCATGATGCCGCCCAGCACCTCGTCCGGCCAGCTGCGGACCAGTTCGAACCGGGTATCTTGTGTTTCACGCAGGTAGAAGATGCCAAGCGTGCCGGTGACGACCGGCGAGGCATCGGGATGGGCGCCTGCCATGACCAGCACGGGGCCGAATTCGGTCCACACCAGCCGCCCGTCGCTATAGTCGAACACCACGTCTTCGCTGGCACGAATGCTGGGGCGCCCCGCTCCGAACACCGCCTCCATTGCCAGCGCCAGCTGCTGTGCGTCGCCCAGGTCACGGATCGCACCGGCGGCGACATCCTGATCGTTTGCCGCAGGCTCGGCCTTTGCGCCGACGCCAGCGGGTGCCAAGCCGTCATCCACCGCAGTGGCCGATACCATATCCCGCGCGATCCACCACCCGGCCGCGGCTGCCAGCAGGACTGCGCCAAGGATCAGAGCGATCCACCAGCCCCGCCCCGAGCGATTGCTCCCGTCCGGCAGCGGGGAATGCTGGTTGTTGCGCTGGTTCATTCCCGCGTGGTGGATAATCCGCGGCGGCTGCACAATTGCTAATCTGCACTAGTACCAGCCGGGGCGCGCCAGCCGCGCCATGTGCAGCTAGCTTCGCGGGCTAGGAGAATGGGCTTGGCACAGTGGAGATCGGCCGGATTGTTGCTGGCGTGCGGCGCGCTGGCCGCTTGCGCAGGCGGACCGCGTTTCGAAAGCGCCGAGGCGAAGGGAATGCCGTTCGATCGCGGCATTGCCGAAATACCCGAAGCCTATCGTGGCTTGTGGGCCGACAAGCCCGAGAGCTGCGGGGTCACCCGCGATTTCGGGCGACAGGCGCACATCGCCGCCTCCGCGATTGGCGAGGCGCGGGTGACCGAGGTGTGGGGCTATAGCGACCATCCCGCGGTGATCGTGTGGGTCGATTTTGACGAGCCGCGCCCGATCCAGGTGTTTCTCGACCTCTCGCTCGACGGGCAATATCTCTCGATCGCGCGCAGCCAGAAAAATCCGGAGATCATGGTGCGTTGCCCCGCCGGTTGACCGGACATACGGGGCAGACGCCGACAAAGATGTAGCAGTACACCGGATCGATAGCGCTCAACCTCGGCGCGCCCCTATCATCAGGAAATGTCCGTATTTTTGCGCGCGGTTTATCGCGCCCGGGCATCCTGGGGGGAATGCGATGTTGCGGCAATCAGCTTTGATGGTGTCGGTCCGGGCCTTGTTGGCCCTGTTCGCGATCCTGCTGGGCCAGCTTGTATTCTCCGCCCCGGCGATGGCGCAACATACGTCGCTCGCTTGTCCTGTCCAGACCGCCAGCGTCCAGCGCGGCGGGTCAGTCGAAATCGACATCACCGACTGTGACGATTACAATTTCGGTTACGGTTTCGGCGTCCCTCTAACCAGGAACGGGCCTAACTCGGGCGATGTACTGGTTCGCCAGGCCTTCGTTCCACCAAGCACGGCACAATCGTTCCTGCGTTATACCCACAATGGCGATTCAGCCACTTCGGATGTGTTTGAATTCGAGGACCTCGACAATAGGTGGGTGCAGGTTCGGGTGACCATCACTGCACCCCCCGTCAGCCGTAACAATCACGCCGACTGCGATGCCCACGATCAAAGCGGGCGCGAGCTTTTCTCAAACGCTCTCGTCAACTGGCGGAACGGGCCCTTACACCTACAGCATTTCCGACGGCGAACTGCCAACCGGCTTGTCCCTTAGTTCCTCGGGTACGATTTCTGGCATCCCGACGATCAGAGGTAGCTACTACTTCACGGTCCGATCGCGTGATGCATCCGGGAGTGAGGGCTTCAAAGGTTATTCCGGTGTCATCGCGACACCAACGATCAGCGTTTCTCCGAACACCATCAATCTGGTGCAAGGAGTCTCGAACTCGCTGCAACTGGTGGCGAGCGGCGGGGTTGCGCCGTATGATTTCATTTATGAAAGCGTTTACCCCTTCCCGGCCGGGATCACGCTATCCCCGACCGGGCTAATTTCAGGAACGCCAACCACTGCGGGTACGATCAACACTCAATTTGTAATTCGCGATGCCAGTGCAGTTCCTGGGCAGCCAGGAAACCGATATTTGCAGTTCATCCCGTTGACGTTCAACGTCGCTAGTCAAACTGTGGTATCGATTACGGCTACCCCCGCGACTTTGACCGAAGATGGTGCGGCAAACGCAGTGTTTACCGTTTCGCGCGGATCGGCCTTGCCGAACGCGACAACCGTGAACATCGGGACATTCGGCACGGCCACATCCGGAACCGACTACACCGGCGGTGTGACAAGCGTCACCATCCCGGCCAATGCCACAAGCGCCAACATCACGATCAATCCGACCGCCGATACCACGGTCGAGCCGGACGAAACGGTCACCCTGTCGATTGCGGCGGGGACCGGATACACCATCGGAACTCCCTCAAACGCCACGACGACAATCCTGAATGACGACGTGCCGAGCGCGTCGATCGCGGTGTCGCCTGCTTCGGTGGCGGAGGATGGCGCGGCCAACCTGGTCTATACCGTTACGCTCAACAGCGCGCCCAACGCTCCCGTTTCGATCAACTACACGGTCGGCGGTACGGCCACCAATGGCACGGACTATGCGACGATCACCTCGCCGCTGGTCATCAACACCGGCAACACCACTGGCACGATCACGGTCAATCCGACCGCGGACGCTACCATTGAAGCGGACGAAACCGTTGTCCTGACTCTGGCGGCGGGCACTGGCTACTCGGTCGGAGCGCCCAATGCGGCGACCGGCACGATACTCAATGACGACGTCGCCAACCTCACTATCAACGATGTCACCATCAGCGAAGGCAACAGCGGCACCACCAACGCCACTTTCACTGTCAGCCTTTCCGCACCCGCACCGGCAGGGGGCGTCAGTTTTGACATCGCCACCGCCAATGGCACCGCAACGGCCGGGGTGGACTATGTCGCGCAAAGCCTGACCGGGCAGACGATTGCCGCGGGATCGAGCACCTACACCTTCACTGTGCAGATCAACGGCGATTCGCTCAACGAGGCGTCCGAGACCTTCTTCGTCAACGTCACCAATGTCACCAATGCGACCGTGGTCGACGCGCAAGGTGTGGGCACGATCACCAATGACGATCCGCTGCCAAGCCTTTCGATCAACGATGTCACCGTGGCTGAAGGTAACGCAGGCACCGTCAACGCGGTGTTCACCGTTACTTTGAGCGCGGCCAGCGGGCAGACCGTCACGGTCAATTATGCGACGGCCGATGGCACGGCAACGCAGCCGGGCGACTATACGGCCGCCAATGGAACCGTAACCTTCGCTCCCGGCCAGACGGTGCGGACGCTGGGCGTTCCCGTGGTCGGCGAAAACCTGCCCGAAGCCAACGAAACCTTCCTCGTGAACCTCAGCGGCGCGACCAATGCCACCATTGCCGACAACCAGGGCGTCGGGACGATCACCAATGACGATGTGCCGGTCACCGTTTCGCCCGGCTCACTGACCGGCGGCACCGTGGGCGTGGCCTACAGCCAGTCCGTGACCGCCTCGGGCGGGACCGGGCCGTACACTTATGTCACGTCGGCAGGCGCGCTGCCGGCCGGGCTGACGCTGTCCTCAGGTGGGGTGCTGTCGGGTATACCGACAGCTGGAGGAAGCTTCACCTTTACCATTACCGCAACCGACAGCAGCGCCTTCCCCGGTCCTTATAGCGGCAGCCAGGCTTACATCCTCACCATTGCTGCGCCAGCGATTGCGCTGCCTGCCACCACTTTGTCAGCCGGAACCCTGAGCGCAGCCTATTCGGATGCGATTTCGCCGGCATCGGGGGGCACTTCACCGTTCACCTATGCTGTTTCCGCAGGTGCCTTGCCCGGTGGTCTCACGCTTAATGCCTCGACAGGGGCAATCACCGGCACTCCTGGCGCGCTTGGCACATTCAACTTCAGCGTGACGGCAACCGACAGCAGCACCGGCACCGGACCTTTCACCGCAACACAAAGCTATGCGATCACGATCAATGACGTCGCACCGGTCGCAGGTGCATCGTCGCTCTCGGTCGCCTATGGCGCGGGTGCGACCAACGTCCCGCTCAGCCTGTCTGGTGGCCCTGCGGTCAGCCTGGCGCTGGCGACCTTGCCCGCCCATGGCACTGCCACGGTCAGCGGCACGACCATCTCCTACCAGCCGAACGCCGGATATTCCGGGCCTGACAGCTTTACCTACACCGCCACCAACAGCGGCGGCACTTCAGCACCCGCGACCGTATCGGTGACGGTCGCCGATCCGTCGATCGCAATCGTTGCCTCGGGCAGCCTCTCGACCGCGGTCGGGGCATCCTACAGCCAGACCTTCACTTTCAGCGGCGGCGCAACACCGTTCGGATCCTATCAGGTCACGGGGCTTCCCGCGGGCCTGGCGATCACCGGCAACAGTGCGACTTCGGTGACGGTTTCGGGCACGCCCACTCAGGCCGGCAGCTTTACGCTTGGCGTATCCGGCACGGATTCCAGCACCGGTAACGGCCCCTTCACCTTCTCCGACAATTTCACCCTCAACGTGGCCGCGCCAACCCTCACGCTGGCGCCGGGTTCGACCGGTTTCACCACCCCCTATGCCTTGGCCTACAGCCAGAGCTTTGTGGCCAGCGGCGGAACGGGTAGCTTCAGCTATGCCGTGACGGGTGCGCTCCCTCCGGGAATGAGCTTCAGCGGTAACGCGATCACCGGGACCGGCAATGTGCCGGGAACCTATGCCTTCAGCGTTACCGCGACCGATACCGGTGCGACCGGCGCGGGCGCACCCTTCAGCGTGACCGAAAACTACACGATCGAGGTCCAGCCTGCGAATATCGTGGTGGGGCCGGCCAGCCTGCCCGATCCGCTGCTGGGCAGCAGCTACAGCCAGATGATCACCGCGTCGGGCGGAGCGATATCCTTGGACTACGCAGTCACGGCGGGTCGCCTGCCTGACGGAATCCAGCTGATCGGGGAAACGATTGCCGGCGTTTCGTTCGAAGTGGGCACGTTCAACTTCACCATCACGGTGACCGATGGCAATGGCCAGAGCGGCAGCCGCGCCTACAGCATCACCATTGCCCCGCCGACCTATGCCATCGCGCCTACCTCCGGCACGCTCTCTGCGACCTATAACACGCCCTTCAGCCAGGCCTTCACCGCCAGTGGCGGCAGCGGTACCTTCCTCTACACGATGGGCGGCGCGTTGCCGACTGGTCTGACTTTCAGCAACGGCACGATCTCGGGCACGCCGATCGCGCCGGGCAGTTATGCCATCACCGTCACGGCGACCGACCAGACGGTCACCGGTGTTGGCGCTCCCTTCAGCGTGACCGGTACCTACACGATCGACGTGCCCGGTCCGGTGATTGCGATCACGCCCGCTGCGCTGCCAAACGGGCAGGTCGGGGCTGCCTATACGCAAGCCTTGAGCGCCAGCGGCGGGGCCGGGACGCACACTGTCGCGATCACTGCTGGCACGCTGCCCGCTGGCCTGTCGTTCGCCAATGGGGCGATCACCGGCACGCCGACGCAGGCCGGGACTTTCAACCTCACGCTGACCGGGACCGACGCCAATGGGCAAACCGCTTCGCAGGCCTATTCGCTCACCATCGCCGCGCCGAACCTGGCACTGACGCCGGGGGCAGGAGCGCTGACCGTGACCTATGCTGCGCCGTTCAGCCAGGCATTCACAGCCAGCGGCGGCACGGGCAGCTACAGCTATGCGCTCAGCGGAACGCTTCCGGCGGGAATGACGTTCAGCAATGGCACGCTGTCGGGCACGCCGACTGTTTCGGGCAGCTTCCCGATCACCGTCACCGCAACCGATACTGTGGCGACTGGCGGTGCAGCGCCATTCTCGATCGCGCAGAACTACACGATCGCCATCGCCACGCCGACGATCGCGCTTGCGCAAACCGCCTTGCCTGTCGCGACCGCTGGCGCGCCCTATTCGGCGACCCTTTCGGCCAGCGGGGCGGTGGCGCCCTATCGCTATCGCCTGCAAAGCGGCACTTTGCCGACCGGGCTGACATTGTCGCAAGTCGGGGTGATTTCCGGAACGCCAACTGCCGCAGGGAGCTTTGCGCTGGTCATCGAAGTCACCGATGCCAACGGCCAGATCGGAACCGCGCCGGTCACGCTGACTGTCGGTAATGCCACGATCACCGTCACCCCCACCCAGTTGCCGGGCGCCATCCGCGGGATCGCCTACAGCCAGCAGTTGACTGCGGCGGGCGGGGTTGCGCCTTACAGCTTCGCTGTGACCTCCGGCAGCCTGCCCGCTGGCCTCACGCTCAGCGCGCAAGGGCTGCTCAGCGGTACTGCCACGACCGATACCGGCACCAGTTTCACGGTGACTGTGACCGACAGCACTGGCGGCACGCGGTCGACCGTGGCGGTGAACTATACGCTGTCAGTGGCGGCGCGGCCCAACCCGGCCAATGACGAGGAAGTCCGCGGCCTGGCGCAGGCGCAGGTCACCACGGCCCGCCGTTTTGCCGATAGCCAGGTCCGCAACTTCGGGCGTCGTCTCGAAGGGATCCGGCGCGGCGGCGGTTCGGGCGGTTTCCGCAACTCGATCAACCTCTCGGCCCCCGATTCATGCCTCGAAGCCGGCTATGGCTGGCTTGAGGGGCAGTGCGATGCGTTTGCTGGCGAGCTCGCCGGGTTCGGGCGTGAACAGTCGGGCAAGGGCTATCTCGCTCGCAAGCAAGGCTTCGATGCCGCCGCCTTCGGATTTGGCGGTGGCGCCATCGGAGGCGAGCAAGCGAGCACCGACCAGCCACGTCAGGCCGCTACCGGCAACGGATCGGACAGCGCCAGCCCGTTCACGCTGTGGGCGGCCGGTACGGTTCGGTATGGTGACCGCGACGGCGAAGCCGGCTTGGCCTCGCAGGAATTCGAAACCGAAGGCCTGACGATCGGCGCCGACTATCGCTTCAGCCCCGCGTTCACGGCCGGGCTCGGGCTTGGCCTGGCCCGCGATACCACAGATGTGGGTGAAAATGGCTCGGAGAGCCGCGGCGATGCGACGGCCCTGGCGATCTATGGCAGTCACTTGCTCGGCGGCGGGTTCTTCATCGACTGGCTGGCCGGTTACCAGTGGCTCGATTTCGACCTGCAGCGCTATGTCGGGCTGACGGGCGAGCTGATCCGCTCTTCCCGCAGCGGCCACCAGTGGTTCGGGGCGGTATCGGCCGGGGCCGACATCGAAGCGGGTGACTTGCGCTTGACGCCCTATGCCCGGATCGATGCCCAGCGCGGGCAGCTGGATGGCTATGTCGAAGAAAGCGGATCGGTGTTCGACCTGCAGTTCCTTGACCAGGACATTGCGTTTACCGCGATCAGCCTGGGCGCGAGCGCCGATTATCGCATCAAGTCTGGCGACGTGCTGTTCCTGCCGCGGCTGCGGTTCGAATTCCAGCGCGACATCGCCCGCGAGGGCGAGGCGCTGGTCGGCTATTTCGATGGTGGGAACGGCGGGATCTTCAACCCGATCGCCTTCAACGGATATTCGCGCAGCCGCCTGCTGATGGGGGCGGGGACGGAGATCCAGATCGGTGCCCTGACGTCGCTCGACCTCGAATACAACAATCGCCGCAACAGCGGGGCGGGCAGCGACAACGGGATCGAGATCGGCATTTCGCAGAAGTTCTAGCGCCGGACGCGAAGGGAAGGCGCTAGATCATCCCGCGCGCGAGGTAATGGTCGACCGGCGGCGGCGGGGCGCCATCGTCGCGCGCCAGTTCGCTGAAGGCACGATCCTGCGACAGGAACACCTTGCCGTTAAGTTCCTCGATGAAATGGGTCCGATGGAGCCGGTCCATCACCGGGCCCTTCACTTCGGACAGGTGCATGCCGATGCCGCCATCGCCCAGCCGGTGATTGATCGCTTCCAGGCTTTCCAGCCCGGACGCGTCGATTTCGTTCACCGCGCTGCACATCAGGATGACATGGCGCAGTTCGGGCCGCTCGGCGACGCGTTCCAGCACATATTCCTCCAGCCAGCGCGCGTTGAGATAGGTCAGGCTTTCGTCGATCCGGATCGAAAGGACATGCGGCACAGTGATTACCTTGTGCCGCTCGACATTGCGGAAATGCTCGGTCTCAGGCACGCGGCCCACCACAGCGGCGTGTGGGCGACTGGCGCGCCACAGATACAGCAACAGGCCCACTGCCACGCCCGCGATCACGCCCAGTTCCACGCCTGCCAGCAGGGTGATGCCGATGGTCGCCACATGCGCGGCGAAATCGGCCTTGGAATAGCGCCACAGCTGACCCGGGGTCTTCAGGTCCACCAGGCTCAGCACTGCAACGATGATAGTGGCGGCGAGCGTGGCGATGGGCAGGTTGAACAGCAGCGGGGTGAGGAACAGGGAAGCGAGCGCAATCCCCACCGCGGTGAAGGCACCCGCCGCCGGGGTTTCGGCGCCTGCATCGAAATTCACGACTGAACGCGCGAAGCCGCCAGTCACCGGATAGCCGCCGGAAAAGGCGCTGGCGACATTCGCTGCGCCAAGCCCGATGAGTTCCTGATTGGGGGCAATGCGCTGGCGCCGCTTGGCCGCCAGCGTCTGCGCCACCGAGACGCTCTCGACAAAACCGATGATCGAGATCAGCAGCGCGGGCACCCACAGCTGCTGGATCAGCGCAATGTCGGTCGAGGGCAGGGCGAAGGGCGGCAGGCCCTGCGGGATCGCGCCGACCAGGTTCACACCCTTGGCAGCAAGATCGAAGGCGAGCACGGCGACGATCGTCAGGGCTACGGCCGCCACTGGCCCGGCCTTCGCCGCCATATCGGCAGCACGGGGCGGCATGCCTGCCAGTTGCAGCGCGCGCTTGGCCCCCTTGCGCACCCAAAACAGGAACAGCGTGGCAGGAATGCCGATGGCCAGCGTCCAGGGGTTGGTGTCGCCGATCGTTTGCGCCAGCGAACCCAGCATGTCTGGCCAGTTGTCGCCGCCTGCCTTCACCCCCAGGATATGCTTCAATTGGCTGGTTGCGATCAGGATCCCGCTGGCGGTGATGAAGCCGCTGATTACCGGGTGTGATAGCAGGTTGGCGAGGAATCCCGCCCGCAGCAGGCCGAGCGCCGCCAGCATCACGCCAGACAGCATCGCCAGCGTGATCGCCGCTTCGAGATATTCTGCCGTGCCCTGCGCCGCGATGGCGCCTGCTGCACTCGCCGTCATCAGGGAAACCACCGCAACCGGCCCAACCGCCAGCGTGCGGCTGGTGCCGAAGATGGCATAGAGCACCAGCGGCATGATCGAAGCGTAAAGCCCCACCACCGGCGGCAAGCCCGCTAGCAAGGCATAGGCCAGGCTTTGCGGGATCAGCATGATGGTGACGATCACCGCCGCCATCAGATCATTGGTCAGCACCGATCGGTTATAGCTGCGCCCCCATTCGAGGATCGGGAAATAGCGGGCAAGCGCTGGCACCGGCCTGGGCCTATTGCGCAATCATGTTGCCGGGCCCCGCCAGCCATTCGCGGCCCTTGAGCATGCCGTTCCAGTAGAGCCACGGCAGGAAGTCCGCCTTGAGCAGCCAGGGTAGCCGCTGCGCCTTGGTCCCGTCGATCAGCCAGCTCGGGAAACTGGGGGCGAGCTTGCCGCCATAGCCGAATTCGGCGAGCACGATCTTGCCGCGTTCGACTGTCAGCGGACATGAACCGTAGCCATCGTACCCGGCGGTCGGCCCCTTGCCTGCGAGCTGGCGCAGCGCGTTGACTGTCACCACCGGCGCCTGCTTGCGGGCGGCGGCGGCGGTCTTGGCGTTGGGCATCGATCCGGCATCGCCCAGGCCGAAGACATTGGGATAGCGCACATGCTGCAGCGTATGCTGGTCGACATCAGTCCAGCCAGCCTCATTCGACAGCGGACTGTCGGCGAGGAATTGCGGTGCGACTTGCGGCGGGACGACATGGAGCATGTCGAACTGCTGCGTCACTTCGCCTTCCTCGGTCTTGAACGTCGCGGTTTGTGCCGGGCCATCGACTGCGACCAGATTGCTGCCGAGCTTGAGCGCGATGTGGTATTTCCCGACATAGTCCATCAGTGCCGGGACATAGTCGGCCACACCGAACAGCACGCCGCCGGCATTGCGGAACTCGACCTCTATGTCCCCCAGTACTCCGGCGTGGAGCCAATGGTCGCATGACAGATACATCGACTTCTGCGGGGCGCCGGCGCATTTGATCGGCATTGGCGGCTGGGTGAAAATCGCGCGACCGGATTTCAGCTGCTGGACCAGTTCCCAAGTGTAGGGCGCAAGGTCATAGCGATAATTGGATGTAACGCCGTTGCTGCCGAGTGTAGCCTCGAGGCCGTCGATCTTCTCCCACGCCAAGCGGATGCCCGGCGCGACAATGAGGACGTCATAGCGGACGGTCGAGCCATCCTCGAGCGTCACCTCATTGCTGTCTGGCTGGAAGCTCTTTGCGGCGGTTTTCAGCCAGGTCACGCCCCTGGGCATGACGCTGGCCATGGTCCGCCGGGTCACTTCGGGCTGGAAAACCCCGCCGCCGACCATGGTCCAGCCCGGCTGGTAGTAATGCGCATCGGCGGGTTCGACGATGGCGATGTCGAGTGTCGGCTGGCGTTTGAGCATGGACGCCGCCGTGGCGATGCCCGCTGCCCCGCCGCCAATGATGACGACCTGATGCGAAGTTGGCTGGCTCATCGTCTGGTCTCCTGAAAGGGCATGCTACGCGCCGAGCCGGTCAGCCAGCGCGGATAGATCGTATCCGGCAGTATGGGCCGCTGCGAGGCGCTGCGCCGCGCTCAGCCCGTCCGGATTGGCGAGCGTTTCCAGCGTGATCGAGCGTGTGCCGGTGCGGCAATAGGCCAGCACCTTGCCTTCGGTCCCGCGGCGCACCGCGCGAAAGGCAGCGACGGTCGGGGCAGGAAAGTTGCCGCCGCTGACTGGGATGTGGTGGAATGCCAGCCCCGCCGCTTCGGCAGCCGCGCGCATCTCCGCCACGCTCGGCTGGCCCGGTTCCTCGCCGTCCGGGCGGTTGCAGATCACTGCGGTAAAGCCCCGGCTCGCCAGATCCGCCAGCTCGCCCGGCTGCGGTTGTGGCGCGACGGCGATGTGTCCTGACACTTCACGGATATCCATCATCCCGCTCCTTCCACAAGGCGGACCAGACCCATGCCAGCCAGCATCGCGACCACGAATATGGCGGCAGAGAACGGCTCGATTACCAGCGCGGCTACACCTGGTCCCGGGCACAGCCCGGCAATGCCCCAGCCAATGCCGAACAGCGCGGAACCCCCAACCAGGCGCGGGGTCAGGTCGGTGCGGGTGGGCAGGGCGAATTTCTCTGCGAACAGGGGATGGGCCATGCGCGGCACGAAACGCCAGGCGATCGCCATCACGATCACTGCACCGCCCATAACGAAGGCCAGAGTTGGGTCCCATGCGCCGAACAGATCCAGGAAGCCGCGAACGCGCGCCGGATCGGTCATCCCGCCCAGCGTCAGCCCGGCTCCGAACAAGGTGCCCGATACCAATGGGGGAAGGATGCGACTGATCATAGCAGTACCTCAATCCCGAGCGTGTTCATCAGGGCGACTGTAGCAATTCCGGCGGCCATGAAGGTGAGCGTCGCGACAATCGAGCGCTGCGACAGGCGGCTGACCCCGCAAACCCCGTGGCCGCTGGTGCAGCCGCTGCCCAATCGCGTGCCGATGCCGACCAGCAAGCCCGCGCCGATCAGGAAGCCGGGGCTCGCAAAGCTGGCTTCGACCCCGCCTGATGCCAAGGCGACGATCCATGCGCCCAGCGGCAATCCGATCAGGAATGCCCAGGCACCGTCGCGCGAGATCCCGCTGTCCGCAATGCCTGTCGCGCGGGCAGCAATGCCGGAAACTCCCGCGATACGGCCCGCGCCCAGCAACATCAGCGCTGCAGCAAAGCCGATCAGGACTCCTCCTCCAAGCCCAGCCAGCGGGGCGGCGTCAGGGAAGCCTGGCAGCATCATACAGCGTTCACCGGCAGCTTGAGGTAAATGACGCCATTTTCATCCGGGGGCGGCATGTGCCCCGCGCGCATGTTGACCTGCACCGAGGGCAGGATCAGGCGCGGCATGTCGAGCGTGGCGTCGCGCGCTTCGCGCATGGCGACGAATTCGTCCTCGGTTACCCCGTCATGCGCATGGATATTGCCTTCACGCTCGGCCTGGACGGTCGTCTCCCAGACATATTCGCTGCGCCCCTTGGGCAGGTAGTCATGGCACATGAACAGCCGCGTTTGCGGTGGCAGCGAAAGGATCCGGCGCAGCGAACGGAACAGCGTGCGCGCGTCACCACCGGGGAAATCGGCCCGGGCCGTGCCATAGTCGGGCATGAACATCGTGTCGCCGGTGAACACCGCGTCGCCGATCACATAGGCGATGCAGGCCGGCGTATGCCCCGGGACATGCAGCACGGTGACCGGCAGACTGCCGATCTGGAACGTGGCCCCGTCGGCAAAGAGTGCATCAAAGTCGGAACCGTCCCGCTGGAATTCACTGCCCGCGTTGAACAGCTTGCCGAACACCTGTTGCACCGTGGTGATATGCTCGCCGATCGCGATCTTGCCGCCGAGCTGCTGCTGGAGATAGGGCGCCGCCGACAAATGATCGGCATGGGCATGTGTTTCCAGCAGCCACGTCACTTTCAGATTATGAGAAGTAATGTATGCTATAACCTCATCGGCTGAGGTGTGGCTGGTGCGGCCGGATGCCGGATCGAAATCGAGCACCGAATCGATCACCGCTGCCTCCAGCGTTGCCGGGTCATGCACGACGTAGGTTACGGTGAAGGTGTCATGGTCGAAGAAGCCCTTGATTACCGGGCGCTTTGCCGGATCGGCCAAGGCCTGCTCGACTTGGGCGGTCGCTGCGGCGAGGCCTGCGTCATGGCTTGCCATCACATATTCTCCATTTATTTACATAAAATGTGTATATGACTTGATTTCATTCTGTCAAGTGCTAAAGCCGTTTGCATGGACCAAAACGAAGCTACTTCCGCCTCAATTCACGGCTTGCGCATTGGCGATCATGCGCCAGATTTCGCCGCGCGCAGCACCACTGGCGACGTCAGGCTGTCGGATTTCCGGGGCCGGTGGCTGATCCTGTTTTCGCATCCGGCGGATTTTACCCCAGTCTGCACCACCGAATTCGTCGAGCTGGCGCGCATGGCGGCAGAATTCGAGCGGCGCGACTGTGCGCTGATGGCGCTATCGGTCGATAGCCTGTTTTCGCATTTCGCCTGGCTGCGCATGATCCGGGACCGGTTTGGCGTGGAAGTGCGTTTCCCGATAGTCGAGGACCCGACGCTAGTGATCGGGCGCGCCTTCGGCATGGTCGCTCCGCAAGACAGCGACAGCGCCACGGTGCGCACCACCTTCTTCATTGATCCTGCGGGAACGATCCGGGCGATGACCTGCTATCCCGCCAATATGGGCCGCTCGATTCCCGAAATGCTGCGGATGCTCGACGCGCTCCAGGCTGTCGATGCCCAGCACGGGCTTGCACCGGCGAACTGGCAGCCCGGCGATCCGCTGCTCAAGCCGCCATCGCAAAAGCTGGACGATGTCTATGCCGCCAGGGATGCTTCGGCATGGTTCCTGGGCGAAGCCGGAAAGGCCAGGCGGAAATGAGCGACGAAGCGACCATCGACAAGTTGAAGGCGGTTGCGCATCCGTTGCGGCTGCAGATCCTCGAGGTTTTGCGCGCGGGCGAATTCAATGTCGGCGATATCGAGCAGGCATCGGGTATCGGCCAGCCCGCGCTGTCGCAACAGCTCGGCGTATTGCGGAAGGCAGGCCTTGTAGAAACCCGCAAGGAAGCAAAGCTGGTCTTTTATCGCCGGGTCGAACCGCAGCTTGATGCGCTTGCCAGCCTGATCGGATCGGGGCGGGAGCGAAAGCCGGCGCTGCAGCCCGCGGCCCGGACTCCTGCACCAGGCGTGGCCAATTTCGCGCGAATCTCCTGAATTTCGCTACCTGGCGCGGCGAAAAGCAAAATGGCGGAGACGGAGGTGACAAGAGTTTTCGCATAATGACCTGATCGATAAACCCATTCTCAGGCTTATGGTCTTCTGCCCCCTCAATTGCCCCACAAGAACGAATCTGGTTGCTCAAGCCAAGTCAGCGCGACGACTTGGAGTGTTGGGACAATCTCAGGTAAGCGAGGAGCGCGCCCGCTCTTGGTCGCCCGCCATATTCCTTGCGCCAGCGATAATAGCTCTGCTCCGAGATCCCCATCGATCGGCTGATTTCGCCAACGTTCTCTCCTTGCGACAGCCGAACCTCGGCCTATCGCAGCATCCCGATAATCTGTTCTGGCGTATATCTTTTCCGTGCCATTCAGCAGCTCCTTTCAAGCCGTAAATAGCCGGTTCTCTAACTCTCAAAACGGACCACTTTCTTGGGGGCAGGTCAGTGCGACTGCAGCCTTGAATTCGCTATAACAAATTAAATGCATAATGAAGCGCAATTGCCATGGATTTGCCACCTGGGCCGGGGATGCCCGGAGAAAGACATTTGATCCCAAGTGTGCCCGATCGATGGTCAAGTGCGGGCTATGGGCTTGTGCGACTACTGTATTGTAGGCAAAATCTTTCGGATCAGAGCTCGATTCGAACGCGCTGCGTCAAAGGAGATTGGGCAATGCCCGAAGTTACGATCTATCTGGCCGCTGGCCGTACCCCAGAACAGAAAAAGGGTCTGCTGCGGGATGTCACGTCGGCTGTCGTCGCGAATACCGGCGTGGTGCCTGACCTTGTGACGGTCCAGATCATCGAGACATCGCCCGAGTTCAAGTCGAAGGGCGGCATCCCTTATAGCGAGCGTGCTCCGGCCCTGACCGTCCGCGATCCCGGCTAAATGCCGCTTGCCCAAGGAGTTGTCCCGAGGGCCAGCCATGTGCCGGGTAGATGAAGCGCGCGTGTTGCAGCGCGCAGATCATGAGGGATAGGCAATGCTGGATTGACGTCATTTTCTTGGCGCAGTTGCCGCGAGTGGCGGTGCCTTGCTGGCAAATCCTGCCCCGGCCACCTCACCCGCGACAGGCGGCACGGCCGCTGGTGCCGGTGCGCCGCCGCCGCCGGCATCTGACGCCATCGTGGCGGTCGCCGATTACATGCTGGGCCTGCGCTACGAGGCCATCTCGAGTGCCGTCCTGCAGGTTACCCGAACTGAACTGTTCGGTGCGGTCAGTGTCGGTCTGGGCGGCAGGAACGAAGACGGCATGCGCCAACTGCGCGAGCTGGCCTCTGAACTGGGGGGCAAGGGTGAGGCGGTAATATGGGGCTCGCCCCTGAGGGTGCCCGCCCATGATGCCGTGCGCATCAACGCCGCGATGGTTCACTCGCTTGAGTTCGACGATACGTTCGGGTGCGGTTTCCTTCACCCCTCGGCCATCACGTTCCCGGCGGCCTTTGCTGTCGACGACATGGTGGGCGGGATCAGCGGCCGCGAGTTCCTGGCCGCGTCGACGGCGGCGATCGACGTCGCCTGCCGTCTGTCAATTGCATCGCAGCCCGGCGTGGATGGATTTACCGCGGGTTGGCACAACACGACTATGATCGGCTATCTGTCGACGGCCCTCCTGGCCGCGCGGTTGATGAAGCTCAGCGACGAGCAGACGATCAATGCCGTCGGCATTGCCTATCACCAGGCGGCCGGGAATTCGCAGTCCCATATTGACAGTGCGCTGACCAAGCGGCTGGGCCCGGGCTTTGCCTCGTCCGCCGGGGTCCTTGCGGCACGACTCGCGGCGAAGGGCGTTTCCGGCCCGGCCGGGGTGCTCGAGGGGAAGAAGGGTTGGTGGCAGCAGTACCACAAGGGCAACTATTCCCGCGCCCTCATGTTCGACGGGCTCGGCAGGGACTTTCCCGCTATGGAGATGCCTTCTATACCGACTTTCATGGCCATACGGTTGCCAAGGGCAATGCCCCGGTTTCCGCCACGAGCTACCGGGAAGGCATGGGGGCCCGCGATGGCGGATCATTTTCGGCGGCCTTCAAGGGCATGCACGGCTGGTATTTCCAGAACCAGTCCGATGAGCCGGTAAACGTTAAGCTGCGCGCGACAGGCTATTTCAGCGTGGTTCCCGCGGGCGAGCCCGGCAACGAGGCCGGGCTGGAGGCGCGGGTCTCGGGCTGAACGGCCCTGCCCGCGCGTGCCGGCGGGCCTCAATCCCGTTGCAGGCTGCTTCCGGCGATCTGCTCGAGCGCGGTTACGATGCCGGAATGGTCCAGGCCGCCATTACCCGCGCCGCGCGCGATGTTGAGCAGCTGCTGGCAGAAGGCCGTCTGCGGCAGGGGCATGCCCAACCGGTTGCCGCCGTCGAGCGCGAGGGCGAGGTCCTTGTGGTGCAGGTCGATGCGGAATCCGGGGGCAAATGTGCGCTCAATCATGCGCTGACCGTGGACCTCCAGCACCCGCGAACTGGCGAAGCCGCCGAGCAGCGCCTCGCGCACGCGAGCCGGGTCCGCGCCGGCCTTGCGGGCGAACAGCAGGGCCTCGCCCACGGCGGCAATGTTCAGCGCGACGATGATCTGGTTGGCGACCTTGGTGGTCTGCCCGTCGCCAACGGGGCCGACATGGGTGATATTCTTGCCAATGGCCTCGAACAGGGGCCGTGCGCGCGCGAAGTCCGCCTCGCTGCCGCCGACCATGATCGTCAGGCTGGCGGCCTTGGCCCCGACCTCGCCGCCCGAAACCGGGGCATCGAGATAGCCTGCGCCGGCCTCGGCCACGCGCGCGGCGAAGTCCTTGGTGGCGATCGGCGAGATCGAGCTCATGTCGATAACCAGCTTCCCCGCGCCAAGCCCCTCGACCACGCCGCGCGAGGCGAACAGCACTTCTTCGACCTGCGGCGTATCGGGCACGATCATGATTACCACCTCGGACAGGGCAGCCACTTCGGCGGCATCGGCGCAGAGTCTGGCGCCGGCCCCAGCCAGTTCCTCGGCAGCGCCGCTGGAGGCAAGGACGAACAGTTCGTGTCCGGCGGCCAGCAGGTTTAGGGCCATGGGGCGGCCCATGATGCCAAGGCCGATGAATCCAGTCTTCATGGTGATCGTCTCCGTTTCTTGAGGTCAGGTGTCAGACCGTTTGTCCGAAGAAAATACGCGCCGCATTCCCTCCGAGGATCGCTTCGCGCGCAGCAGAATCCAGCGGGGCTACCCGCTCGCCCAGTTCCACGTTCCACATGCGCCCGGCCTTGGCCCCAAGGGCGACGATCGTCCCAACGATCTGGTGGCCCATTGCGATCGGCACCCGGCGCGGCGACCGGTAGTGCTCCGGCTCGGCCCCGCCGACGCCGCAGGCCTCGATCCGCAGCAGGCCCTCGGTCTCGCCGATGGGCGGGATCGGGAATTCGAGGACCTCGGTGGCCTCGGGTGCGGTCTTGACGGCGATGCGACAGGTCTGCGACACGGGAATTATCATCGGATGTGGCCTTGCGCTGTCTGGATGTGGTAGTTGAAATCGGCATCGCGCTCGACCAGCAGGTCGGCGATGGCCGGAAGGGCGGAGGCGAGCGCCAGGGTGTAACGTTCGTAGTGCTCGACGAAGCGACGCACATTGGCGGGGCTCATCGCCTTGGCGCCGGGGCCGCGGGCGGCGCGCAGTCCTTCTTCCTGTCTGATGCGCGAGGCGATCACGCTTTCCATGTCAGGCTGGCGGATGCCGACGAGGCCGTCGAGCATCTTCCACAAGGTGGCGTAGCCCCGCTTCAATTCTTCGCGGGACCAGGCGAGCCATTCACCCTGTGGATCGCATTCCCTCTCGAGCGCGTTGAGCGGACCCTGCCATGGCGGCAGCCGGTCTGCGGTGATGCCGATGCACCAGCCTTCGATGACGATAAAGCCCGGGCGGCCTCTGAACTCGGCCCATTTCTCGCGCGGCAGGCGGTCATCCGCGAGCTTGTCAAAGCGGGGGATCGCGATGATCTCGTCATCGCCGGCTCCGAGCAGGCGCGAGAGGCATTCGTCGAGCAGGGCGACGTCATGGGTTCCGGGGACGCCGCGGGTCGCGCAGAGCGGGTGGATTGTGGCGGCCAGGGCCTGACGCTCGGCCCGCGTCCGGTAGAAATCGTCGAGCGAGAGGACGACCACCGGGCGTGTGCCCCATTCGGCCATGGCCAGCGCGATCAGTTCGCAAAGGGTGGACTTGCCCGAGCCCTGCGCGCCGCAAATGCCGAGCAACGGCGGGAAGCCATGGCGGGGCTCCCCGCTGTCCACCAGATCGAGGCAGGCCAGGGACAGGGCGCAGGATGATTCATTCGCGGGCACGCGACCTTGCGCTTGGGAGAGCAGTTGCGCTGGCTCGGGATTATTGACTAAAAGCATTGAATACCATCTCTGTCAGGATCATGACCTGCCCCATTAGGGTGGTCCACCGGTTAAGTTAGAGTCCCGGCGGTTGTGGTCACCCTGCTGGGCGGCCTGAAGCGTAGCGTAGGGATCTGGCGTTCTGGGTATCGCGCTTCATGATGATCAGGTCTCGGTCCGGGACGCCATGATCGATCGAACCGAAGGCAAGGCGAGCCAGAAAAGCAATGCACTGAGCGGTAGTATCACGAGCGAACACAGCATCAGTGACTGTCCGACCGCCTGGCCGCCGCCCAGTGCTTCGGTGACAGCCGCCACTAGCAGCGGGGCGGCCCCAAGTGCCAGAACGCCATTGATCGCGACGACGACCGATGCTGCCTTGCCGCGCATCTCTGCAGGCATAACGATCGGCAAGATCGTCAAAGGAAGGCTGAGGTATCCCGAGACAATAAGGAAATAGACCCCGACTAGGGCCAACGCGTGGCCTGGGTCCGAAACCGTAAAGATCGCAATGGCGACGGGCGTTGCGATCAGCGTGGTTGCCGCAACATAACGCAGATGTGCATCTGTGACACCCCGCGAGAACCAATGATCGACCAGTTTGCCATGCAAGGGAAGCCCGATGACCGTCCCAACTGTAATTGCCAGCCCCAGCGATGGACCGATCTGGGCGGTGGAGAGACCGTGTACGCGCTCAAAGAAAGTCGGCATCCAAGCTTGGAGGCCCACGGCAACGATACCCACCAGCACCAGACCAAGATGATGCGGCACGACAAACCGCCAATTGGCCATTACCACCCGTGCGTAATCGGCGTAGCCCACTTTCGGGACTGCCCGGCGCTGACTGATGCGGGGGTCTCGGATGGTAAAGGCAAGGAAGGCCACAAGAAGGCCGGGTGCCCCGACGATCAGAAAGATCGCCTGCCAGCCTCGTAAAGTCACCAGCCCAAGAAGGTTATAAGTTGCGCCCGGTGTAATGAGGAGGGTCAACGCCCCACCGATCGCGAGGGAAACTCCTGCCCCGATCTTGATGCCTGTTGAATAGACCGCCATCGGAAGTGCCAGCCGTTTGGGCGGGAAGAAGTCGGACAGGAGCGATTGTGATCCCGGACCCAGCACGGCTTCGCCGGTGCCGATCGTGGCTCGTGCCGCAAAAAACGACCAGAAATTCTGCGCCATGCCGCAGGCCATGGTGCCGATGCTCCAGACTGTTACCCCCGCCCAGATCACGAAGGGGCGGCTATATCGGTCAAGAGCCCAGCCGATCGGCAAAGCGCCAAGGCAGAAGAACAGGCCGAAGGCGAGCCCCATCAGTGCTCCCATCTGGATTTCGCTGAAACCCAGATCGGCCTGAATCGGTATGACCAGCAGCGAAAGCAGATTGCGGTCGAGCACCGACAGGGTCATCAAGGTCGTGAGAATCCCGACGGTGAACCAGCCCTGCCATTCAGGCGGGTAAACAAACTCTGGAGCGCCGAATGGAGACTGGTCCGCAGTGGGGTGCGAGATCCGCTCCACGCTTATTTCGGTGCCATACGGATCGCACCGTCGAGGCGGATGCTTTGGCCATTGAAATAGGTGTTGCGATTGAGCTCTGTCACGAGGCTGCCGAATTCTTCGGGTTTGCCAAGGCGCTTGGGGAAAGGAACTGCAGCGCCCAGGGCATCGATGACGTTCTGCGGCATGTTGCTGACCAGCGGCGTTGCGAAAATTCCCGGCATGATCGAATTGCAGCGTATGCCGAGGTCCATCAGGTCTCGGGCGATCGGCAGAACCAGTCCGTTCACGCCGGCCTTGGCCGAGCCGTAGATGACCTGACCGATCTGCGCGTCCTGGGCGGCGACCGAAGCGGTCAGGGTAATGCAGCCCCGTTCGCCATCCTCGAGCGGCTCGAGCTCGCTCATGCCAAGCGCCGAGAGCGATGCCATGCGGTAAGACGCGACGAGGATGCCCTGGACCCCGAATTCATAGTCTTCGGTGGACGTCCGCTTGAACTTACCGGTTTCCTTGTCGAAAGCCAGAGTCTTGCCGCGCCGTGATGCCATTGCACAATGGACCAGGATGCGTTCCTGGCCATGCGCCGCACGTGCGTTGGCGAATCCTGCGACCGCGTTTTCCTCGCTCATGATATTGACGTTGCAGAAGATGCCACCGATCGCCTTGGCAACCGCCTCGCCGCGTTCCTCGTTGATGTCGAAGATGGCAACCTTCACGCCTTGGGCTGCAAGCGCTTCGGCCGCTGCCTGCCCAAGCCCCGAGGCCCCGCCGGTGACGACTGCGGAGATCGAATTGTTTAGCTTCATGGTTCTTGTCTGCCTTCCTTGTTTCTGTCCGAATCTCGATTGGGCGGGCCGGCGCTTCAGACGATTGTCGTCTGACCCTTGCCCCAGTAGCTGTCGCGTAGGAGCCGCTTGTAAAGCTTGCCGTTCGGGTGGCGGGGGAGCTCCTCCATGAAATCCAGCCGGCGCGGCGTCTTGACGTGCGAGAGGTTCGCCCGGGCATAGGCGAGCAGTTCGTCCCGCAAAGTGGGCCCTGCGTCGTTCCAGTCCTGCGGCTGGATCACGGCAGCCACTTCCTCGCCCATGTCTTCGTTCGGTGCGCCGACAACGGCTGCATCGGCAACCTTGGGGTGCATGATCAGGAGGTTTTCGATCTCCTGGGGGTAGATGTTGACCCCGCCCGAAATGATCATGAAGCTCCTGCGGTCAGTAAGGTAGAGGTAGCCTTCCTCGTCCACCCAACCCACATCACCCAATGTGGTCCAGCCATATTTGTTGCTGTTCTCGGCCACCTTCTCAGGGGCGTTGTGGTAGCTCAGCGGCGGTCCATCGGAGAAGTGGACAACCCCTTCGCTGCGCGGCGGCAGCGGCTCCCCATCTTCGTCGCAGATCTGGATCTTGCCGACTATCGCCCGGCCAACCGAACCCTTGTGCCCCAGCCATTCTTCGGAAGTGAGATGGCAGAATCCGATGCCTTCGGAGCCGGAGTAGTATTCGTGGATGATCGGTCCGAACCATTCGATCATCTGCTCCTTGACGGGAACCGGGCATGGCGCGGCGGCATGAATGACAGACACCAAGCTTGAGATATCGTATTTCTCGGCTGTTCCGGGGGGAAGCTTGAGCATCCGCACGAAATGGGTCGGCACGAATTGGGCGACTTCGATCTGGTAGCGTTCGATCAGTTGTAGGACATGCTGGGGATCGAACTTCTCCATCACGATTACCGTGCCGCCCAGGCGGTGAATTCCAAGTGCCCATCCAAGGGGTGCAGCGTGGTAGAGCGGAGCCGGTGAAAGGTAGGTGCACGCTTCGCCTATAGCGAAAGGCCCCTGCATAAGGTGATCGAGGAAAGTCTTGTCGAGGATCGAGCCGCCTGTCAGTGGGCGCTTGATTCCCTTGGGCTTTCCGGTCGTTCCGGAGGAATAGAGGATCGATCCGCCAGCGGTCCCGTCGGGCACGGCGATTGTCGGAAACACATCCCGCGCTTTTTCCCAACTGGTATAAGGAGCGCTGCCCGCACCGGTCATGAACAGCTTGACATCACCGGGCAAGACACCGGGCAGCTCGTCTGCAGCAGCACCGATGCCGGGTGAAACTACCAAGGCCCGAGCACCGCAATCCCGCACGATGTAGTTAATTTCCCCCGCCGAGAGCTTGGACGAGATGCAGGCATAATAGAGACCTGAACGCTGCGCGCCCCAGACGACCTCGAAGAAGCGAGGGTTGTTGTCCATGCACACGGCAACCACGTCACCGGTCTTGAGTCCAAACGACTGCAGTAGATGCGCGGCCTGGTTCGAGCGCTCATCAAGGTCGCGATACGTGACCACCTCGCCAGAGGTTGCCATGACATACGCGGCTCTATCCGGGTGAGACTTGGCGTAGACAGACGGATGCATTGAACCTCCGAAGGTGAAACGGTCTTTCAGCTGGCGCAGCTTCAGGTGCCGATCCATGAATGATGACGACCTGCTGCCAGCCAGCAATCAACGATAGCAGGCAGTGTCGAGTTGGGCATCGCAACGGGAAACCCTTCACTATTTCTCAAGCGCCGCGCAGCCTCAGTCCCGCCATCTTTGATATGAAACTAACGGGTAAGTTTTTCTTGTCAAGTGCAGGTCGTTGTGGGAATGCGCAGACGATTTGAGCGAACGAGATTGGAGGGCGCAAATGCAATCAGTGACTTCAACGCGTGATGGCGAAGTTCTGATCCTCACGGTCGACAACCCGCCCGTTAACGCTTTGAGCTGGCATGTCCGCAACGGGATCGGCGAAGAGATTGGTAAGGCGGTAACGGACGAGAGCGTCAAGGCGATCGTGCTGATCTGCGCTGGCCGCACCTTCATTGCCGGCGCCGACATATCGGAAATGGGCAACCCCAATATTCCGAGCGGCCTCACCTTTCTCGAAGTGTTCGACACCTTCGAATATGCGGCGAAGCCGATCGTGGCTGCAATTCACGGCTCCGCGCTGGGCGGCGGATTGGAGTTGGCTTTGGTCTGCCATTACCGCATCGCGGTGCCTTCAGCCCAGCTAGGATTGCCGGAGGTCAAGCTTGGCCTGGTGCCGGGTGCCGGCGGCACGCAGCGCTTGCCGCGCATCGTCGGGATCGAGCAGGCGGCGATCATGGTGTCGCTTGGCGAACCGATCTCGGCAGTCGAAGGGCATGCAAGGGGGCTGATCGACAGGCTGGCTGGCGAAGCCAGCCTCAAGGCCGACGCGATCGCCTTTGCCCGCGAATGTATAGCCAAGGGCCCGCGTTCGGCCCGTAGCCTGCCGGTCAGTGGCGACCTTGCCTCCATCGATAGGCTCAAGGTTGAGAATGCCAGGAAATGGAGGGGCTTTGACGCTCCCTATTCGGCGCTCCAATGCATCGAGGTTGCGGCCAAGGTGCAGGATCCAGAGGATGGACTGCGTTTCGAACGTGAGGAGTTCGTGCGCCTGCGAGAGGGAACACAGACCAAGGCGCAGAGGCACATGTTCTTTGGCGAGCGCCAGGCGGCCAAGATCGAAGGTCTGGCCAAGGACATCCCACTGCGCGAGATCAAGCATGTCGGCGTGGTTGGCGCGGGAACCATGGGCGGCAGCATTGCCATGAACTTCCTGCAAAAGGGCATTCCGGTCACAATTGTCGAGCAGGCGCAGGACAACCTCGACCGTGGTGTCGGGGTGATCCGCAGGAGCTTCGAAGCTTCGGCTGGCAAGGGCCGTTTCACCTCGGCGCAGGTCGAGCAGATCATGGGCCTCTTGAGCCCGTCGCTCGCTCTCGAAGATCTTTCCGACTGCGATCTGGTGATCGAGGCCGTCTATGAAGCGATGGACCTCAAGCAAGAGGTGTTCGCCAAACTCGACCGGATCTGCAAGCCAGGCGCAATCCTTGCCACCAACACCAGCTACCTTGACGTGAACCAGATTGCTTCGGCGACATCGCGGCCGCAGGACGTGCTGGGAATGCATTTCTTCTCGCCCGCCAACGTGATGAAGCTGCTCGAAGTGGTGCGCGGCGACAAGACTTCGGACGATGCGCTCGCGACCGTGATGGCCTTGGCCAAGCGGATCGGCAAGATCGCGGTTGTGGCAGGCGTGTGCCACGGATTCATCGGCAACCGCATGCTTGCCCAGCGCCAGCAGGCGGCGCTGCAACTGCTGCTTGAAGGCGCCTCACCCGAGCAGATCGACCAGGTCCATTTCGCCTTCGGCATGCCGATGGGGCCATTCCAGATGAGCGATCTGGCGGGGCTCGATGTGGGCTGGCACCGCGATCCTTCGCGGGTCGAAACGATCCGCGATGCGCTTTGTGCTGCGGGTCGGCTTGGTCAGAAAAACAGGAAGGGGTTCTACGACTACGACGAACGGCGTAACGGTACACCCTCGCCCGAAGCCCTCGCGATCATCGAGGCCTTCCGTTCCACGATCGAACCTGCCCAAGCGGGACATTGGCGACCAGGAAATCGTCGAGCGCACGCTCTACCCGATGGTCAACGAAGGCCACCGAATCCTCGAAGAAGGAATAGCCCAGCGCGCGTCCGACATCGATGTGGTCTGGGTCCATGGCTATGGCTGGCCCGCCTATCGCGGCGGCCCGATGTTCTGGGGTGAACTGGAGGGTTCGGGCAAGATTGTTGCAGCGCTGGAGAGGCAGGGCATCCCGGTCGCGGCAAGTTTGAAGGCGATGGCAGGTTAGGGGTGCCGCTGCTTTCGGATCAATATCAGCCCAGTTAGTGAGGAACCTAGCATGAGCGAGACGAGATCAGGGGGATGCCTGTGCGGCGCGGTGCGGTACGAGGTCGCATGGCCACCGCTGGGCGTGAGCGCCTGCCATTGCACCCATTGCCAGAAGCAGTCAGGATCGGCGCTCTCTGTCATCGCCCGTGTGCCGCGCGAAGCGTTGAAGATGACGGGCGTCCTGACCGATTTTCACGATACGGCTGAAAGCGGCGGCTCTGTCATCCGGCGTTTCTGCGCCAAGTGCGGCTCGCCGCTGATCTCGGAAATCCCACAGGGGCAATCGGCGGCATTCCTGTTCATCAAGACAGGCACGCTTGATGATACCTCAGGTGCTTCTCCCACCAGCCATTGGTGGACCAGCAGTGCGCAGGAATGGTTTAACTTTCCCGATGATGCGGTGATGATGGAACGCCAGTAGCAGGCACTGCTCTTCTTGTTTGCCCAAATTCGAAAAGAATGTTGCCGGCGCGTCCCAGTGGTTGACAGACGATGGGATCAGATCCCGCCACCTATAACAACTTCAGCACCCGTGATGTAACTTGATGCGTCTGACGCGAGGAACAGCGCCAATCGCGCAACGTCTACGGGTGAGCCCAACCGGCCAAGTGGAATCTGTGCCGAGACCATGCGATTGATTTCCTCGCCGTTCACCGCGATCATCGGCGTGTCAATCAGACCGGGGTGCACCGAGTTTACCCTGATGCCGCGCGGCGCGAGCTCGGATGCCGCAAGCTTGGTCATCCCGCGGACTGCCCATTTGCTCGAACCATAGGCAAACGAACCGGGGCTTCCGCCCATCGCCGCCACCGACGAAACATTGATGATCGAACTGCCGGACGGCATGTGCGCCATGCAGGCGCGCATCCCCAGGAACACGCTCAGCTGGTTGACCCGGTAGTGGGCATCCCAGTTCGCGAGGTCGGTATCGACAAGGCTTAAGGGCTTGTAGATTCCCGCGTTGTTCACCAGCACATCGATCCGTCCGAAATGGTCCAGCGCATACCTGACTACGCTATCCCAGCTGGCTTCATCTCCGACATCATGGTGCAGCGTTTCGACGACAAGTGCCTCGCTGTCTGAAGGTTCGGATGCAAACGCGGCGATGTCGGTGGCGACGACCTGCGCGCCGCGGGCGGCAAACAGTTTCGCCTTCGCCGCGCCCATTCCGCTCGCGGCCCCAGTGATGATGGCAACCTTGCCCTCCAGCGTTTCCAAATCCGTCACTCTCCGGTTGGCTATTGTCCCTTAGCGTCCTCCCCAGTGCTACCATTCCTGCCGCTTGCGATTTGGCCAACGGAAGCCCTCCTGATGCTCTCCAGTGTAGTCAGGGTCGAGGTAGACATGCATTCGATCAATTTGGCCGTCTGCATTGAAAGAGAAGACACTGCAGAACCGACCGCCAGGGGTTTCACCACCGCTCCATTCCTTGCCTTGGCCGTCAGACCCTGTGGTTACACCTTCTGCAACCACTAAGTTGCTGCCGCTAGGCGCCAGAAGATTGTCGATCCGGTGCGCGATCTTGCCGATGGACGTTTGGGCGCCGATCGCGAGTTCCATGAACTCTTCGACGCCGCGGCCAATGCCGAACTTGGGAAAGTAGAACTGGAAGTCTTCGGTAAACAGGTGAAAAACAGGCATCCCCGCGTCAACAAGGCGAAAATACTCTAGGTCATAAACTCATAAATGGGATTCCCATAGCCGTCGTGATCTGATTCAGTTTCCGAGAGGAGATTGGGGATGAGTTCACGTCGATATGAGCTGAGCGATTTTGAGTGGTCGATCATCGAGCCACTGCTTCCGAACAAGCCGCGCGGGGTTCCGCGGGTCGATGACCGGCGGGTATTGAACGGGATTTACTGGCGGCTGCGCACGGGTTCGCCCTGGGCGGATATTCCCGAGCGTTATGGCCCGGCGATGACTTGCTACAACCGGTTCGTGCGCTGGCGCAAAGAGGGGGTGTGGGACCGGCTGTTTGCGGCGGTTGCGGCTGCTTATGAAGGCGACGTGCAGATGATCGACAGTTCGTCGATCCGGGTTCACCAGCACGCCGCGAACAGTAAAAAGGGGGTCCGCAAACCGAGACCGGGGACACAGCTGACCCCCGATGCATGGGGCGCTCAAGAGGCGGGCTGACGACCAAGATCCATGCGCTGGTCGATGCCAACGGTTTGCCGATCTTGCTCAAGATCACGCCGGGCCAAGCCAATGACGGGCGCAGCGCTGCCGACATGTTCGACAGCCTGGAGGCCGGCGATGTCCTGCTCGCCGACCGGGCTTACGACTCCGACGCCCTGCGCGCCGCAATGCAAGAGCGCGGCGTCATGGCAAACATCAAGCCTATGCCGGGCCGGGTCCGCCACCCCACCTTCAGCGCCCCGCTCTACAAACTACGCAACGCCGTCGAACGCTTCTTCAGCAAAATCAAACACTACCGCGCCATCGCCACGCGATACGAAAAGCATCCCGAAAACTACATCGCCCTCATCAAACTCGCCGCCGCAAGAATCTGGATGCGCTTTATGAGTCGGTGACCTAGGGTAGATTCCTTCCTGGCCGGGTGCTCCAGATCATTCAGCATACCATTCCTTACCAATGCTGAGTTGTGGCGCCAGGCTTCGTCTGCCCACAGGCCAGTCGGGGCCTGCCGAAATGCGCTATCGGTTGAATTCCTTGTGGTAGCGCGGAGCGAAATGATTCTTGCCCTTGAGCTTGCTGGTGAACCAATCTCCAAGAGTCGTCCCATTCTTGCCCAAAGGAACGAGGCTGACGCCCAGTTCAGGGCCCAATGGAACGAGGATCGGCGGAATGCGCCAGCCCTTGTAGGGCGCGAGATTCTCCAACGCTTGTCCTTCAGAGAGCTTGAGCAGGGTGCGCTTCAACCAGGGCACATGCTTGCCAATGGTGACGATGGTCATGCCATCGCCGGTTGCCGCAAGATCCCCCGCGACAAAGACATTGGGCAGGCTCGACGGGCGCAGCCAGGCATCGACCGCCAATTGCCCGTTGGGTTCGCGCCGGGCACCGGGAAGTTCATGCGCAGGGCTGTCAGCTGGGCGCGCGCCGATCGCCGGGACAATCAGG
Source organism: Altererythrobacter sp. BO-6 (assembly GCF_011047315.1). Lineage (NCBI taxonomy): Bacteria > Pseudomonadati > Pseudomonadota > Alphaproteobacteria > Sphingomonadales > Erythrobacteraceae > Altererythrobacter > Altererythrobacter sp. BO-6. Next base: position 2,200,688 of record NZ_CP049259.1, read on the forward strand.
CCGGACAGTTTGGTTCCATCAACCAGTGTGATCTCACCGTCATAGGGCGCATTGGTTTGCCTGAGACCGCTCACCGGAGAATTGAGGCGGACTCTCACCCCAAGCGTTTCAAGCCGCCCAGACAATTCCTTGTGCAGCTTTTCGGCATACATCGGGAACAGTCGCGCCTGATCGCCAACCAGCGTCACTGACTTGCCGGGATAAGCCACCTTGATTTCGCCGGCCAATTCCACGCCCGCCGCGCCGGTGCCCACGATAACGACACTGTCTGACGCGGCGATCTGACTCGCGGTGTCAATCAGCGTCTTTTTGAAGGTAGCGATACTATCATCCTGGGGCTTGAACGGCGCGGCGTAGTTCGATCCCGTGGCGACGACGATGGCATCCGCCTCGATCCGCACACCATCGGCGAGCGATACCCCCCCTGGTCGATTGCGACAACGCGCCCGCGAACTACCCGTCCACGTTTCAGCAGGCGGTCATAGGGAATTACAATCTCGTCAAGCCACTGTGTTTCCACAACAGCGCGCAATGTGGCCGGGATCATGACGAAAGCCTCGCGCGCCTCGATCAGCGTCACATCGACATGAGGGTCCAGGCGGCGCGCCAGGGAAAATCCCGCATAGCCGCCGCCCACAATTGCGACCCGGTATGGATTGTTTGTGCCCATGATTTACGCTTCAGCCACCATGGTGCCTTCGATATGGCCCAGCTTGTCGATCTCGCAGCGCACCACATCGCCGGGTTTGAGGAACTTGGGCGGCATGTTGGCGACACCGACGCCGGCGGGCGTACCGGTAAAGATGAGGTCGCCCGGTTCCAGGGTCATGCCGACGGACAGATGCTCCACCTGTGTGGCGACGGGGAAGACCATGTCGCTGGTGCTGTTGTCTTGGCGCAGTTCGCCATTGACGTAACAGCGCAGACCCAGTGCCTGCGGATCGCCCACCTCATCAGCGGTCACGATCCAGGGGCCGATCGGCGCGTGTGTGTCGAAGCTCTTGCCGAGCGACCATTGCGGGCTGGCAATCTGCCAGGTGCGTTCGGTTACCTCGTTGCCCACGCAGTAGCCGAAGACAGCACCAAGCGCATCTGTCCCGGCGATATGCTTGCCGCCCTTGCCGATCACTGCGACAAGTTCAACCTCGTGGTCCGTGCTGGATTCGGCGATAGCGAAGATCCCTTTGATCTTGTCAGGAAAGTGGCTGACATGCTCGGCGGGAACCTTGGTTCCCTTGGGGATCAGGATCGGGTCATAGGGGCCGTTGATGCTTGTCTGGGCCTTGGTGAAGAATCCGGGGCGGCTCGGAACTTGGGTGTCGGCGCCGAATTTCCTGCCTTCCTCGATATGCGAATGGTAGTTCAGGGTCGCGCCAAAAATCTTTCCGGGGCGCTGGATCGGTGCCTCGAGCTTCACAGACGAAAGCGGCACACCGCCACCCGCAGCAGCCTTCGCTTCAAGGCCGGCCTTGAGGCTGTCCCAGTCGCGGATGAGATCGATCATGGTGCCGGGAACGCCGGTGTCGACAACCGAGTCTCCGACAACAATACCAGTGCGGGTCTGGCCATTGGCGGTGTAAGTGCAAAGTTTCATGCGTTTTGTCCTTCGGATTGGCGAGAGAAAAAGCGTTGCAGACGAACGGACGTTGAAAGTAGCCAGCCGGCGGCGCCAACAGGAACCACGCCGGTTGGCAAGGATGGGCCCCACTGGGCACCGACCAGGGCTTGCAAGGTCTCGACGGTGGGCGGATCGTCAGCAGTGTAGACATCGCCATCGGTCCAATGTTCCAGCTCATTGCCGAACGGGTCTTTCCAGTAGTCGAAAACCTGGCTGCCCAGAATGTGCTTCCCAAGGCTCCAGAAAGCCTTGTGCTTCTTTGCCTTGAGATGGTTGTGCCCCAACATCAGGTCGTCGATGTTTGGGACTTCGAATGCGGCATGCAAGTTGCGGCGTCCGCCCGGTAACTGAAGCAGTGCCAGCGCGTGGTGATCTGCGGGCTGATCGCCAAGGTCTACACGCAAAAACGCGCCAGACCTTACATCCTTGGCAATCTCGAATTCATTAGTGGTCAGCAAGCCGAAGCGGTCCTTGTACCATTTCTCGCTCACACGAAAGTCTCTGACCGCAAGCCCGGTGTGCCCGATGCGGTGCGGGTGCGAAGGCCCGGCCTTCATCCGGACCGGGCGGTTCAGCCTGGGCTTCTCCTCTGGCGTATTGATTGGATCGCGGATCGTCGGGATCGAGGGCTCTGCGCACTCCTGTCCGGCCACGATCTCGACCCTGTACCCGTCGGGATCGATCAGGCGCACGATTTTGCCACCGCCCGGTTCGGTTGAATCCTCAACCGCAACACCATCGTGCGTCGCGAGAATTTCCAGATCCTCGATTGATCGGGCGAAGAAGCCAACGGCGAGGAACTCTGCCTTGCCCGGTTCGGTCACGTGAAAAAAGGGCCTGCCATCGGTGCCCTTGCCATAAAGTCGGCCACCCGCCTCGAAGCACTTCATGCCGAAATCTTCGAGGAACATTCGCATGGCAGCAAGGTCCGGCGCCGCATACCGGACGTGCGCTATATCCTGTACCTTGATAACAGACATCGTCAATTCTCCTGGATCCTCTCGGATCAGCTCCATGAAGCGAGCAATCGCAATCTGGCGATTGCAATGAAACTTACCAGTTAGTTTTATCTTGTCAAACCACAAATCGACGGTTAGCAAAGCGCGACACGCCTTGCATCAGCCCTTGTCGGCGGCGTGGCGTCAGGTGCCCACGCTGGGCAGCAATTCCTCTAGGAGAACCAATGTGACCGAAACAGTCGTGGAAACCGAGGTCCTCATTGCAGGTGGGGGGCCAGTGGGCCTCGCGATGGCTGTGGAATTGGCCCATTTCGGGATCGAGACCCTGCTCGTAGAGCGCAACCCTACCACGACCAGCCACCCCAAGATGGACTATACGAACGGCCGCACGATGGAACTGTTCCGGCGGACTGGGCTGGCCGAAAAGGTGCGCGCCGCCGGCGTGCCGAGCGACAGCAACTACGACGCGATCTGGATCACGGAACTGAAACCTGGCGGCCATATTCTCCACAAGTTCGGCTATGACAACGCCGATCACGAGTATTGGCGCCGCCGCACCGTGAACGATGGCACTTTGACGCTGGAGGCTCCGCTGCGAGTCAGCCAGATCGTGATCGAGCCAGTGCTGCGAACGGCTGCCGAGTCAACGGGAATGTCGGATGTGCGCTTTGGCTGGGCCCTGATCGACTTCGAACAGGATGCGGGCGGGGTCACGTCCAGGATTTCGAATGTTGCAACGGGAGAGACTGTTACGGTCAGATCGAAATATCTTGTCGGATGCGATGGCGGTAAAAGCACCGTGCGGAGAAAGCTCGGCATCGAGAGCCAGGGTGACGAATGCGTTGGCCGGGCGTATCTGGTGCACTTCAGGTCGACTGACATGGCCGTGCTTCAGCATTATGGACAGGCATGGCACTATCAAAGCGTGACGGCCGCCATGATCGCGCAGAATGACGTTGATGAGTGGACCGTTCACACATTTCTCGCCCCCGATCAGTCCGGTGATGATATCAACCCGCGTCAACTGATAGAGGATACGTTCGGCAGACCGTTCGACTTCGAAGTTTTGGTAGCCAATGCTTGGCAAGCGAATTCCATGGTTGCCAACGAGTATTTCCACGGGCGTGTGTATATGGCCGGCGACGCCTGCCATCAGTACCCGCCATCGGGCGGATACGGGATGAATACCGGTATCGCCGAGGTTAGCAATCTCAGTTGGAAGCTGGCTGCAACGATACATGGATTTGGTGGCCCCGCCTTGCTGCAGTCCTATCATGACGAACGCCAGCCAGTGGCGGTTCTTTCGCAGCAATCGGCAATGCGCAATCTCGCCATACGCTTTCAGATCGCGATGCACAGTGGACGATTTCCGGAACTCCGCAGCGATACGGCGGAGGGCGCGGCCCAGCGTGCCCGGTACGGTCGCATTATCGCGGACCTGCAAAATCATGAGAACGAATCCGGCGGCACCGAGCACGGATACAATTATGCCGCTTCGAAAGTGATCGTTGACGACGGTTCACCACCTGCGCCGTTCGACGATGTGGTCTACATTCCGAACACCCGCCCTGGTTCCCGCTTGCCGCACATGTTCCTAGAGGACGGCAGCGCGGTTTATGACAACCTCGGCAAGTGGTTTACGCTTGTCGTCACGGACGGGAGCGATGGCAGCGCCTTTGCCACTGCGGCCGAAAAACTGGGTGTGCCGCTGCACATTCTCGCGATCGATGAGGAGCATGCGCGCAAACTCTATGAAGCGTCGCTTCTGCTGGTTCGGCCTGATCATCACATTGCGTGGCGCGGAACCGCTGTGCCTTCCGATCCGGAAGCGATCCTTCGCACCGCCGTCGGGTTGAATAGCTGACGGAGGTGCAAGTTTTCAGATTGTTGAACGTCAATCACCCCGCCCCGGTTATTAGTACGATGCTGCCGACATCCAGCTTTCTGCGTAATGGCCGATCGGCAGCAATAGAGGGGATGCACGATGAGTGAAGCTGGCAATTTGGCGCTCGTGCAGTCTTTCATTGACGCCTGGTCCAGTCTCGATTCTGAAAGGCTCGTTCAGTTTTTCGCCCCCGATGGCGTCTATCACAACATGCCGATCGAGCCGGTACAGGGGCATGACGGGCTCCGGGCATTCATCGGTGCATTCCTGGCGAACTGGACTGAAACCAAATGGGAGGTCCTGTCGGTCGCCACCAGCGGCAGGCTTGTCTTCGTCGAATGGGTGGATCGGAGCATCGCCCACGGCAAAACGGTTGCCTTGACGTGCTGCGGCGTGTTCGAGCTGGAGGGCGGCAAGATCAAGGTCTGGCGCGACTATTTCGATATGGAGACTTACCGGCGGGCCATTGTCGGCTAGTTCCTGATGCGCCGTGTTGCGCGGCGAAGGAAGTGGCCATTCCTAACCGAGATCCGTGAAGTCCTTCAGACCGAAGGGCTCATATGGCCCAACGATCAGCTGTTCGAATGCGCCAATTCCATCGCCCCATTTGTCGCTTATGACGCGGCAGGGCATTTGCACATGATGGTGGTCCAGCCGCGCAGGATCGCATTGGGCAAGTTCGAAATCCTCGCGCTCCACCGCCAGCGGGCCGTGATAGAGGCCATGGCCCCAGGTGGGAGAAGTATAGCCTATCCCCCGCATCTGGAATCTACCAAGAATTTCAAATTTCAGCGTTTCGGCTCCATCCGGTCCATCAAGTGTCAGGGTGCCAAACTCAGGCCATCGGGTGCCCGGTTGCAATGATGACTGCATGCTGCCAGCAGCCTTGATCAGATTGTCGGCAATGGCTCCATCGGGCACGATTGTGGCGCTGGTGTTCCAGGTATGACCTTCTGCAGTTTGGTTGACGTGGTACAGGGTGCTGCGGTCGGCGAAATGCACCGGCACCCACTGCCAGAAGAAAGTGAAGACCGCGCCGCCAGGGTGAGGTTGCTGGTCGCGCGTGCCGACCGGACGCACACCCCAGCTGCGATCGCGGGTTCCGATTGCTCCCGGCGCCAGGTCCATCCGGACCCCGTCGATTTCGATCCAGCCGGCATAAAGGCCGTTCTGCGTCATCCGGGTCAGATCCATGAAGGTGCGCGGCCCGGTGCGGAGGGTGAAACGCGGCTCTTCGATCGGAAACGCGCGGCCGGTGAAGGTCAGATCAGCCTTGATCCCCTCTCCATCGACCACGATGCGCAGCTTCTGTAGTGGCTCCAGAATTTCGATCCGGATCGGACCACAGGAAAGATCCAGTCGCTCCATGTTTAGTTCGCGGCTGGCGTGGAGGCAGTATTGGACGCCATCGCGAGCCACAGAGAAGTGGGCATCGGCGACATTAAGATGCGGATAGACGCCAAAAGCGGCCGCAAAGAAGCCGGATCCGTCCGGTTGATAGCCATTGAAGAAATAGCGATCGTAGAAATTGCGGTCGGTCCCGGCATAGGCAATCGGCTCGGGTGTCTGGTGCAGCGGGAAGTCGTCCCCTTTGGTCAGTACCATCTGTCGGCACCCTTCAATCTTGCAATGCTGTTGTGCTGTAACGCGAGAGCGCAGCCGCCTCGCGCCATGGAAAGGAAACACGCATCGCCGCGCTTCGATCGTTTGACATTGGCGGCGCTGATCACCGCGTTGACGATACCGCGCAGTCCCCCGACCACATAATCGTCCCAGATTTCCGCCCGCGTCAGCGGCACACCGCGCCGGGTCATTTCCGAGCAGTAGAGATCGAGGAGCCCGGTTTCGTGATCTCGGCGCAGCCGATCGCCGATTCCCGAGCCTAGAAAGTACCCGACATCGGCAAAGCCATTGCCGATCGCCACGGTCTGCCAATCGAGCACCGCGATCTCTTCCGCACCGCCTTTGATGTCGAACAGCATGTTGTCGAGCCGGAAGTCCCCATGGACGAGCGACCGCTGGTGTGATTCACATGCGATCGACTTCGCAACGACCTCGTTTAATTCTTCGCAAACGGACATGAATTCCGGTTCCAGCACGTCGGCATAGCGTTCGCGAAACACTGCCTGAGCCGTGCGATAGAGTTCAGCCCGCCTGGCCAGAGCTGCGGGTTTGGGCTGCAACCATTCGGTGGCGAGCAGTTCGGCATCGTGCCAGCTGGGCGCATGAATAGCCGCCGCCTGCCGGATGGCTGCGCGCGCGTCGGCAACGGTGCAGCCGCTCAACTGTTCGCCACCGCGCGCTGGGCCGAGATCTTCGAACAGAAGCAGGAAATCCACTCCGTTCGGCGCGATCTCCGCAACATATGTCTGTGGAACGCGCGCATTCAGCCTGGGCGCGACATCGCGATAGAATTTCACTTCCTTGGCGTAGACGCCAAAGGCGGCGGCGGTTGTGCGACTGGTTTCATCCGATGCCGGGAACTTACCGACAATCGTTCCGGGCCAAGGCCCGTCCCGGTCGTAAGAAAGAGCAAAGCGTACACTGTCGCCAACATTCCCAGTTCCAACCGCTTCCCATGATAGGGTTGTAACCGCCGCTTCGCCGATCAAGCCAGCCGCACGCAGGCGTTCGGTCAGCCATGGCGGTTCGATTGAGTTGGGTAGGGACGGGAAGTTTGCCATCGAATGCACCTACATCAATTCCGCGCACGGCCAGGCAGCTCCCAAGCCAACGAAAGCAAACTTACCAGTTAGTTTTTTCTTGTCAAACGCATGGGAAATCGGTAGCTGGGACTGATATGACTGCGACCATTTGGAATGGCCAATTTGGACTGAGTTGCCTCGTTCGGACGCTTTCTGACCGGGGGCCGCAGCCAGCGAAGGATGGAGATAGATGACGTTACACCAGTCACTAGCCGACACCATTGTTGATGGTCGGGCTTATGCTGATGGAGACAGGATCGATGCGGTCTTCCGTCAGGTTCGAGCCGAGACGCCGCTCGATGTCGCTGAGCCTGAGGGCTATGATCCCTTCTGGGTGGTGAGCCGCCATGCCGACATCAAGGAAATCGAGCGTCAGCCAGACCTGTTCCACAATGCTGATCGGTCGGTCGTTGTCCAGACGAAGGCGAACGCTGCCAAGATTCGACAAATGACCGGCGGGGAAGCGAATATGGTTCGCAGCGTCGTGTCCGTCGATGGGAAGGAGCACAAGGATCTTCGGGGGGTTTTGTTCCCGCATCTAACCCCTCGTTCGGTTCGACCGATGGAAGAGCAGGTGAGGAAGATCGCCTGCGAGTTCGTCAACCAGATGCTTGAATTTGGCGGCGAATGCGATTTTGCCAAGCAGGTCGCCTTCCTCTATCCGCTGCGGGTCTTGATGGCATTCATGGGCGTTCCGCGAGAGGACGAGCCAATGATGCTCAAGCTGACTCAGGAGATTTTCTCGGGCAACGATCCAGAGTTGAATCGCTCTGGAAAGCAGCAGACGCCGGAGGAGGTGCTTCAGGCAACCCTTGGCAGCATTGCCGAGTTGGAAAACTATTTTCTCGACGTGACCGCGCGGCTTCGTGACACGCCGGACAACGGCCTGAACAGCCTTATTGCGAATGCCAGGATTGACGGAGAATTTCTGACCCGACGGCAGCTGCTTGGTTATTATATTACGGCAGCGACTGCGGGCCATGACACGACGTCGAATGCAACCGCCGGAATTATGTGGGCCGTGGCGGAGCGACCGCAGCTCTTCGAGCAGGTCCGGCAGGATCGATCACTGATCCCGGCCCTGGTCGATGAAGGTGTGCGTTGGGTGACGCCGGTCAAGCACTTCATGCGCACGGCCACTGCCGATTGTGAGGTTGCGGGGCAGAAGATCGCGAAGGGTGACTGGCTCATGCTGTGTTACAGCTCGGCCAATCGCGACGAACTAGTCTTTGACGATCCCTTTGAATTCAGGCTGGATCGCAAGGACAACGCTCAACTTGGCTTTGGCTATGGAGTTCACGTCTGTCTGGGGCAGCACCTGGCCCGGCTGGAAATGCGTGTTCTGATGGAAGAACTGTTCAACCGGCTGGCATCGGTGGAACTTTCGGGAACACCAGCCCGAACGATCTCCAACTTTGTCTGTGGGCCAAAGCGGGTGCCAATCCGCTTCAAGGCTAGTTGAGAAGGCGGTCGCGATGAGTGGCTTGTTCCGAAAGTGGCGCTGCCAAAGCTGTGGCTATGTCTATGACGAAGCCCTGGGCTTTCCGGAGGAAGGCATTGCGCCGGGGACGCCTTTCGAAGCCATACCGGAAGACGTCTTCTATTGCCCAGACTGCGGCACGGAGAAGCAGGATTTCGAACTGGTGGATTATTGACCTGCAAGCGCAGGAAGGATGAGTGCCATGACCGCGCAGCATATCCGGATTGAACGGCTGGGAGCCATTGAGCGGATCACGCTGGCGCGGCCCGAAAAGCGCAATGCTCAGAACAAGGCAATGCTGGAAAGCCTTGACGCCGCTCTGAAGCGCGCCGGGTCTGACGATGAAGTGCGGGCTGTCATTGTCGCGGCTGACGGGCCAGATTTTTCGGCAGGCCATGACCACAAGGAACTGGGCGACGACTACCTGCAGCGGCCAACGGTTGAACGCTACCAGTTCGAGGATCGCTACTACCTGGAGATCGCGCTGTGCATGCGCAACCTGACCAAGCCGGTAATAGTCCAGGCTCAGGGTGCGTGTATCGCCGGCGGTTTCATGATCGCGGCGATGGCGGATCTCCTGATTGCGTCGGAGGACGCCTACTTTTCCGATCCTACCGTTCTGCTGGGCTCTGCCGCGGTTGAAGTCTTGTTCCATCCATGGGCGCTTGGCGACCGTCTGGCGCGCGACATCCTGTTCACGGGGCGCAAACTGACGGCGACAGAGGCGCACCAGCGCGGCTTTGTGACCCGGCTGGTTTCTCGTGACGAGCTCGAAGCGACTGCGCTCGGCATTGCCGAGACAATCGCCAAGGCCCCGGCTTTTGCCATGCAGATGATGAAGCGTTCGCTCAACCGCAACCTCGATGCCCAAGGCTTCAGCGTCATGATGAGCGCGCACTTCGACACCCACCAGCTCGTCCACACTGCCTCGAAGAGCAGTGCAAGCGCCGCCGACCGGCTGGCCAATTTCAAGAACATCGTCGCGGGCAGCTGAACCAGCTGCGCTTCCGCTGACTTGAGACCGGAGTAACTTGCTTGTCCGATGCCATCGATCTGGATCTGCTGGACGAAAGCTTTGCCGAAATGCTGGGTGCCGAATGGCCCAGGGAACGCTCGGTCGCATATGCCCAGTCCGGTAGTTTGATCGCCGCCGATCTCTGGTCGCAAATGGCGGGCCTTGGTTGGACCGCTCTGACCGTTCCCGAAGCTTTCGGGGGACTCGGTCTTGGCATCAATGCGGCCTCCCGCCTTCATACGGCGCTTGGGGCAGTGTCGGCGCCGGTTCCGATGTTGGGAACAACGATGGCTGCTGCGCTCATCGCTCACGCCGGGAGCGACAGCCAACGCGCGGCCTGGCTGCCCGCGCTTGCCGACGGCTCAATGCTTGTGGGTTTTGCCCAGCCAACTGCTGCTCGGCTGGAAATTGATGACGCAAGCGTCAGAGGTGTTGTTCCTGATGTACTTGATGCGCCCAGTGCAACACACTTGATTCTTAACGGAGTTTGCCAAGGCCGGCGCTGCTGGGTTGTGCTGTCGGCTGATGCGTCCGGACTTTCAATTGAAGCCCACAGGCTTGTCGATTCAAGCCGAACCTTGGGGACGGCAACGCTTTCGCAGGTGGCATTGCCCGACGGGGCGGTCATTTTGCCGGACGATGGCAAAGCAGCCTGCGATCTGCTCGACCATTGGGGCTGTGTCGCCCTCGCTGCGGACTCGCTCGGGATCGGCGAAGCCGTACTTGATCTGACGATCGAGTACCTCAAGGTTCGCGAGCAGTTCGGCAAGGTGATCGGCAGTTTCCAGGCGCTCAAGCACCGGGTGGCCGATCACAAGACCGCCCTGGTTGGCGCGCGCGAGCTCCTGGCGCATGTGGCTTCGCTTGATCCGTGTGATCCGGCCGGGTTGATCCATGCCCTGTCCGCCAAGGCGCACATCACCCGGGTTGCGGCCGAGGTCGCGCGTGACTGCATCCAGCTACATGGCGGTGTGGGCTTCACTGCTGAATTCCAACCGCATGTCTTCCTGAAGCGGGCCAAGCTCAATGAAGCGCTCTATCTGACCCGCAACGAAGCGCTCGATCGGGTTGCCGATCTGCTGGAGGCAGTGTGATGACCCGGACTTTCGATATTCTCTCCAAGGTCGGCGATGAGCAAGCCTTCCGGCAAGAGATCCGTGACTGGCTTGCCGCTGCGATGCCCAGGAACTGGCGCGTTGAATGGCAGGGGCTGGAAAACGAAACGCTCAAGCCCAAGATGATCGCCTGGCTTGAGGAGCGCCGTAAAGTGGGCCTTGCCACCCCCCATTGGCCCAAGAAATGGGGCGGGCCAGGGCTGCCATTCGGTTACCAGATCATCGTTTACGAGGAGCTGACCCGCGCCGACGCGCCCGAGCTTCACATGTACATGGTTTCGCTGTTCCAGACACCGGCAACGCTGTTCGAACACGGCAGCGCTGCGCAGAAGGAAAGGTACCTTTCCGGGATCACTCAAGGCACCGACATCTGGTGCCAGGGTTTCTCTGAACCGGGGGCTGGATCGGACCTTGCCGCGCTACGGACCAGTGCGCGCCGCGAAGGCGATCACTATGTCATCAACGGGCAGAAGATCTGGTCCTCGGGGGCGGTCAACGCCCAGTATTGCCTGCTTCTGGCCCGCACAGAGCAGAACGTTAAACGCAAGCATGAAAGCATTTCCTACTTCATCATGGATATGCAGTCGCCCGGCGTCGAGGTTCGGCCGATCCGGTCTATCACGGGTGAGCAGGAGTTCTGCGAGATCTTCATGGACGACGTGAAGATCCCGGTCGAGAACCTGATTGGCGAGGAAGGCAATGGCTGGAATATCGCTCAGTCGACTCTTTCGGCCGAGCGCGGGTTGCTGATTTTTGGCGGGACGGAGCGGCTTGCCCGCTCGTTCGAACGCGACCGGATCGATGGCAAGGACAGCTGGATGCGCGATCCACAGCTGCGCCGTGAATATGCCGCGTTCCATGCCGAACTGCAGGTCGTCCGACTGCTGATCCGCAAACTGCTCAAGGAGCTCGAAGCGAACCCTGACCAGGCGTCGCCAACCTTGCCGACCTTTATCAAGCTGACCTGGGGGCCGTTCCTGCAGCGTTATACCGAGTTCTTGGTGCGCGCCGAAGGCCTGGAGGCGCACAAATGGAAAGCACCTATCCCGGCTACGGCCCATACCAGCCGGATCAAGTTCTCCGACTTCCTCAAGAGCTATGCCTGGACGATCGCCGGGGGATCGAACGAGATCATGCGCAACATCATCGCCGAGCGATACATAGGGCTGCCTCGCTAAAACACAGCCGCTTAATGGCCTGCAATGAGTTCCTGCACCGCCTGCGCGACCGTGTCGATCGACCAGTCTGCGACTGAAACGCCTGGCAGAATGGGCTTGGGCTGGGCCACCAAGGACAATTGGCCGCTGGCGATCCTGATGATCTGGCCATTGACATCGGCTGATCGATCAGAAGCGAGGAAGCAGACCGTTTCGGCGGTATGTTGAGGGTCTTGAAACGGCCGGGGCTCACCTTCAGTGCCCTTGAACTCCTGCATCGCGGCAACCATCCGGGTCGTTGCATTGGGCGAGACCGCGTTTACCCGCACCCCCGTGCCGGCAAGATCCAGTGCCCAGCCATAAGTCATTGATGAGACTGCCCCTTTGGTTGCGCCATAAGCGCTCATCTCGGCAATCCCGCTGGCGGCACCCGAAGTGACGTTGATGATCGAGCCCTTGCCGGCGGCGCGCATTCTTGGAATGGCATGCATGGCGCAATTGGCGGTGCCCAGGACATTGACCGAAAGCATGGCCTGAAGGTCGGTCGGCTTCAGATCCCAGACTGCTCCCATGCGGAAAAGACCGGCATTGTTGACCAGCGCGTCGATCTGGCCGCGCTCGGCAATGCAAGCCTCGATCAGTCTGCCGCAGTAGTCCGGATCGCTGATATCGCCGCAGTGCGCGATCGCAGATCCGCCGAGCTCCTCGATCCTGGCGACGGTCTCGCTCGCCACGTCATCATCGAGGTCGTTTACGACGACGAAAGCTCCCAAACCGGCTGCTGTCTGCGCGACGACCGCACCTATTCCCCGACCGGCTCCGGTAATTACCATTGCCTTGCCCGCAAGGCTTTCGGTTGTGTTCATGATGGTTGCTGCGCTCCTGAGTGCTGACTAAAGCGACCGGCCCAGCTTTTCCGCGACCAATGCCTGCAGTTCCGGCTTCTTGACCTTGTGGGAATGGGTGCGCGGGATCTCGTCGCCAGGCAGGAAGACGAACTCCGATGGGATCTTGTACTGGGACAGCGCCCGCTTGGTCGCTTCGCGAAGAGCCTCGGCAGTGACGGAAGCTCCGGCGGTCTTGACCACAACCGCGACAACGATCTCTCCGCGTTGCGGATCGGGCATGCCGAGCACGATTGCCTCTGACACGTCCGGATGGCGCATCAGCACGACTTCGATCTCGGCCGGCGATACATTGGCGCCAGCCGCCTTGATCATGTCGTTGCGGCGACCCTTGAAATAGAAGTAGCCGTCCTCGTCGATCAGGCCGGTGTCCCCGGTCGGAAAGAAGCCGTCCCGGGTCAGGTACTCGTGGCGCTCCTTCTTGTAGTACTCGCGCATCAGGGTGTAGCCGCGCACCCACAGCTCACCGACCTGGCCTGCAGGAAGCGGATTGCCGCTTTCCGGATCGATGATCAGCCGTTCCATTCCAGGCAGGTTGCGGCCCAGATTGCCGCCCTTGCCGACCGGCGCGGGGGTGCCGTAGCGGTTGATGCTATGGGGACCGAAGGTTTCCGTCATCCCGATCCAGCTCTGGATGCGCTCGGAAGGAATCGGCTGACCCGTAACGGCGTCAACCGGCGGTGCCAGACCTGTGATGTGCGAAACTTCCAGGCCTTCCGCTGCCGCCGCCTGACGCAATTCTGCCCCCTGGGTCGACCAGGCCGAAAAGCGGGTGATGTCTTCTTCCTTCACGACCCTGAATAGCTCGACGGAAGTCGGGTTGTCGGGGAAGCACAGGGTTCCGCCTACATGGAGAGCGGGCATCAGGTTGAAATTGATACCGCCCAGCCAGAACAGGTTCATGACATGCAGGGTCCGGTTACCCGGCTTTGCATCGAAATAGTCGAGGAAGTTGAAGGTGGCTCGCACCACGGTGCCGTGGGTGTGAACCACGGATTTAGGGCGCGCGGTGCTGCCCGATGTGCAGATCACCAAGGCCGGGTCTGACGGGTGGACCGATTCCTCAACCTTGGTCAGGAAGCTTCCATCGATCTGGGGTCTGGCGGCTGCCGCATCCAGCACGTTTTGTGGCCCGGTCAGCGCCCAGCCCCGATCATGGTCTCCCCAGACGATGATCCGGCGAAGGTAGGGGTGTTCGGGAAGATAGAGTTCCTGTGACAGTTGTCCGGCCAGGCCGGGCAATGCCGCTTCGACCCGCTCGACATAGTCGTTCTTGAGATAGCGCGGTTCGATGATCAGCGTATCGATGTCATGGAATTCCACTGCCCAGTCGACTTCGGGCGGCTGGTAGAAGGTGCTCATCGTGACGACGAGAGCCCCGATCCGGGTGGCCGCAAGGAAAATGACCACCCAGTCGGGCTTGTTGGACATTAGCAGACCCACGCGGGTTCCCTTGCCGATGCCCATGGCCAGCAGGCCTTTTGCAAGCGCAGTCGATTCCTCGTCCGCTTGCCGGAAAGTCAATCGCCGCGCGCCCTGAACCAGGAATTCGCTATCCGGGAAGCGCTCGACGGCAGATTTAAGCGTGTTGGCAAGCGTCGGGACATAGGCAGGTCCAGGAAGCTGCATATCCTTCATATCCCGTCCTCCCAATGCTCCCGTACCGCAGGTTTTTACTTAAATTGTGCGCGCGTCGAACTTGAGCGGCAACGTCTTGAGCGAACCTAACTGACCGGAATATGGCAGGGTCACGAGGGGGCCGTTGAACCGGACATTTTCGACCCGCTCGGTCAGTACCCGCAAGGCCTCGATCATCTCGGTCTTGGCCAAGACATGGCCGAGACAGTGATGGATGCCGTGCCCGAAGGCAGTATTGTAGCTCTCGATCGGCCGGGTGGTGTCGTAGGTGTTCGGATTGTCAAAGCGTTCTGGATCACGGCTAGCGGACAGCGTGTTGAGGTAGATCAACTGGCCAGGCTCGGCGCGGAAGCCTTCGAACTCGACTGGCTCGCGCACGATGCGCCGGTTGGCCTGAACGGTGGGATAATAGCGGATCGATTCGTGCATCACGAAGGGAATCCGTTCGTGATTGTCCCGGATATCTTCCCATGTGCCCGGGTGTTCGAGAATCGCCCGGACGCAGTTTGCAAGCTGGCTGCGCGTTGTGTCGTGACCGGCGAAGAGCAGGTTGGTGAGACCCCAGATGACCTCCTCCTTGCTGAGCTTGCCTTGAGTCTGCTGCGCTTCAACCAGTGCGGAAATGAAGTCTTCCCTAGGCTCTTGCGTCCGGCTCTCCACCAGAGGCTCTAGGAAATTCCAAAGAGTCTGTAGCGCTGCCTCGATCGCCGGGACGTGCGGTGCCAGGGGGTTCGAAAACATGTGCATCATGGTCGCGGTGGCGTGCTGGAAGGACGGGACATCCTTGATGTCGACCCCGAACAGCAGGCAGGCCACCGTGATTGAGTAATGGTGGGTGAAGTCCGCGATAAAATCGCACTCGCCACGCTCAATAAATCCGTCGATCAGGCCATTGGCCACCTCAGCCATCAGATCCCGCCTTTCGCCGATTCGGCGCAGGGCGAATGCCTGGCCCATCACCCGGCGAATCCGGGCGTGCTGCTCGCGCGGGAGCGCTGGCAAGCGACCGTAGCGGTCAAAGGATTCCTGCAGCGGCCCGCCACCCATGCTCACGTTGAGATCGGCACCGGGAATGTCGAAGTGATTGTCGGCAAGCATCCAGTTGAGAGTCTCGTATCGTAACACTTCAAAGCCGCGCTGACTCTTGGCAACCGGAGACTGGTGACGAAGCCGTTCGAGCACCAAGTGGGGGGTGGTGTTATATTCCTCGCCGTGGAGGTCGAGCTCGGGCAAATCAGCGAGGCTTAGCAACTGCGCTTCCATGGGTCGCCTCCTAAAAATGAACTTACCAGTTAGTTTTTTAGATGATCAATCGAGTTTGAGCAAGCCGCTTTTCGTCAGAGCGTTTGCACCGAGGGAGTCGGAGTACCCAGTGCCCGAGCGGAAAAATCGCCTAGCTTGATCACTGCTCACGCTTGGCATCGGCTGCTTGCTGCAGCAGTGGCTTCAACTCCTTCTTGACGATCTTGCCGGTCGGATTGAGCGGCAAGGTATCGAGAATGAGCAGCGTGCGCGGAACCTTGTTGTCGGCAAGATGCTCGCGGCAGAATGCTGCAATTTCAACGGGAAGGGCTGTGCAGCCGGGCCGCAAGGAAACCGCCGCCGAGATGTCTTCGCCAAGCACCGGGTGGTCGACCCCTACCACGGCCGCCTGTTGCACCGCCGGGTGCTGGTAAAGCACGGTTTCGATCTCGAGCGGTGTGATGTTGTAGCCGCCCCGAATGATCAACTCCTTGGAACGACCAGAAATGATAAGGTCGCCGTCGCCGTCGACAAAACCCAGGTCTCCGGTCTTGGTCCAGCCTCCGACGAAGCTGGCTGCTGTAGCCGCCGGATCGTTCCAGTACCGGCGCGGGTGCTTCTGAATTCCATAGATCTCGCCGATGACGCCAGTTTCGATGATGACCTGTCCATCTTCGCCGCGCAGTTGCATGTGTTCGGGCATCTTGCCTACACAACCTGGCTTGAGAGCCTGGGCGGCACTGGTGGTGCCAACCACGACGCCGCCTTCAGACATTCCTGTAATTGTTGCGGATCCTCAGGTGCGGCCAATTGGCCATGGCTCTAACCACCGAGTCGTGTGGCAGGGGCGCAGTCCCAGTCATGAGGTATTTCACGCCGGCAAAGTCATAGTCGCCAGCGTCAGGGTGATCGAGGATGAGCCGCAGCATTGAAGGAACAAGATAGACCAGGTCCGGCTGCTTCTCCCTGACCAGTTCGAGGAAGCCCTTGGGGTCGAACTTGCGCTGGGTGATCGCGGTTGCGCCCCCGCGAACCGGCAGCATGACAATCCCGAGATTTCCTGCGGAGCCCGTCAGGGGCAGCGCATTCAGTGTTGACCGGGTGCTGTCCATGTTGGTCCCGGTCACCCCCCGCGAGATCAGGTCCGGATGGCTGACGACAACGCCCTTGATCTTGCCGGTGGTGCCGCTCGTTCCAAGGATCTCTGCATCCGTATCGGCATCAAGGCTGTCCTGATCGGGCAATGCCGAGATGTCGCGCGGCATCTGGTCGACCGTCCAGCATCCATCGAACTTCAGATCCTTGACGAGTTCCGGCCCATCGGTGATGCACCAGCGCGGTTCGCACAAGTCCTTGTAGTCGGAGACTTCCGCCGGGCTCAGCCGCGGATTGATCGGGCAGACAATGCCACCTGCCCGAAAAATCGCGAAGACGGCGATGGCCATTTCGACAGCAAAGGCATTGCTGATCGGCAAGAAGACGCGGTCTCCGGGTTGCAGGCCGGCTGCAGCGAGGCCTCCGCCGATCTCGTC
The DNA here is from genome assembly GCF_011047315.1 of Altererythrobacter sp. BO-6. Lineage (NCBI taxonomy): Bacteria > Pseudomonadati > Pseudomonadota > Alphaproteobacteria > Sphingomonadales > Erythrobacteraceae > Altererythrobacter > Altererythrobacter sp. BO-6. The sequence goes on from NZ_CP049259.1 coordinate 2,217,939, forward strand.
TGCCTCACGGTCCCACTCGGCGAAAGTGATCTGGCGGCGGGTATCGTCATGGGCGATCTGGTCGCGCTGGTGCTCGGCGCGAATCTTCAGGGCATCGCTAATCCGCCGCACAGTGGTCATGCCAAGGCTCCCGTGATCCTACCTTTGGAAAAGTGACGCCCTCTTCTCATAGGGTGTTCAGCTTGACAAGAAAAACTTACGGGTTAGTTTTATTCGATCCTCGGGGAGCGATGTCATGACGTCTAAGAAGGCCGATATCAAACAGAGTGAGGAATGGCAGAAGGCCACGTCCTTTGAGATTCTGGACAGCGACATCGAACGGCAGCGCAAGCTCATCGGATACTGGGAGGCTATGAGGCGGGCGGACTATGTCCAGACGGCTTCGGAAGACTCGATCCGCAACTGGGCCTATGGCAGCGGCGACGACAATCCGCTGTTTACCGACCCTGCCTACGCCAGGAAGACGCGCTGGGGTGGCGTCATCGCGCCGGGTATGATGGTGGGCCAGATCAGCAAGCCGATGCTCGGCGATCCGCCCTCGGACGAGATTCGGGCGCTACGCAAAAGCCTGTTCAAAGGCATTCATGTCTTCGTCTCCGGGGCGGACTTCACTTTCTATCGGCCAGTCCGGCCCGGGGACTCGATCTATGCCTACGAAGGCGAGGTTTCGTGTGAGGTCAAACAGTCGGAATTTGCCGGCAGGTCGATCGTCAATGTCACGCGGCGGGTCAAGGTCAACCAACGGGGCGAAGTGGTTGCGACCTACGATCTGCTGCGGATCCTGACCGAGCGCAAAGCTGCGGCCAAAAAAGGCAAGAACGCAGCTATCGAACCTGCGACCTACACCGATGAGGAAATGCAGGCGATCGAGGACATCTACGCCGCCGAAAAGGTCCAAGGCGCCGAGAAGCGGTGGTTCGAGAGTGTCGAAGTTGGTGACAGCCTGGGCCTTCAGGCCAAGGGGCCGCTCGCTGTGACCGACATCATCTGTTTCCATGCCGCCGGCTATGGCTTCACTCCCTATGCCCCGACCACCAACCGGCGCGCGCACAAGAATCGGCAGCGGATCCCGGCCTTCTACGTCAAGAACGAACAGGGCATTCCTGATGTTGCGCAGCGCCTGCACTGGGACCCGCTTTGGGCTCAGGCGATCGGCAATCCGATGGCCTATGATTATGGGGTGATGCGCGAAAACTATCTGTGGCATTATCTCAGCGACTGGGCCGGCGATGATGGGATCATCATCCAGCTCCACGACGAGGTGCGCAAGTTCGCCTACATGGGTGATGTGCAACGGGTGACCGGCGAGGTTCTGGGCAAGCGCGTTGAGAACGGCCAGAACCTGGTGGACGTGGCGGTGAAGTTCGTGAACCAGCGCGACGAGGAAACGGTGCGCGCCACGGCGACGATTGCCTTGCCGAGCAAGGACAAGCCGCTACCAATGTACCCGCCTGTTCCCGACGACCTGGCGGAAACCGCCGCGCGCATGATGGCGCGGCACTGGGAACTGGGAGGCACTTGATGAGTGATCTGGTCCTTATCGAGAACGAAAGCGGTGTCAGGATCATCACTCTGAACCGGCCTGATCGGCTCAATGCGCTGACTTCCGAGTTGATGGCCTCACTGGTTGATGCAATCGCCGATGCCGCCCGGGATGCCTCGGTTGGTTGTGTGGTTGTCACGGGTGCAGGGCGGGGCTTCTGTGCCGGGGGTGACATCAAGGATGGGGGAAGCGCGGTCGTTGCGCCGAATCCGCAAGTCGGCAGCCGCGTGGAGCAGCGCTTTGCCGGGCTGCGCGGGAACATGGAAACGTCGAGGCTGCTGCATGAAATGCCCAAGCCGACCATCGCAATGGTCAACGGGCCCGTAGCCGGAGCAGGGGTCGGGATCGCCGGTGCCTGCGATCTGCGCTTTGCAGGGCGTTCTGCCACAATCGTTACCGCTTTTGACAAGATCGGCGCGAGCGGTGACTTCGGAAGCAGCTGGTTTCTCTCGAAGATTGTGGGGACGGCCGTCGCGCGCGAGCTGTTCCTGCTGGGCGAGAAGCTCTCGGCCGAAGATGCCTTTGCCAAGGGGATCTACACCCGCCTCCATGATGACGAAGTCCTGCGTTTCGAGACGCTGAAGGCAGCGCACCGGTTGGCTGACGGACCAAGAATGGCCTATCGCTACATGAAGCAGAACCTCAACAATGCCGAAGACTGGTCATTCGAGGCTCAGTTCGATGCGGAGGCGCTGAACATGGGCCTGTCGACCCAGGCGAGTGCCCTGATCTCGCGCGAGCAGCAAAAGGACAGCTAGCCTGTTGATCAACGCTCCAACGGGTGACGCATCGACGCCGTTGACTTGAAGAAAACTAACCCGTAAGTTTTATTTCTTCGATCGCGCTCACATTCTCGCCTGGAGAGGGAGCAGCAGGGTTTGTCAGGAGTAAGCAACGTGTCCGGAATTCTGCAAGGCATCAAAGTGGTCGATTTCGGGAAATACATCGCCGGGCCGCTGTGTGCCGGGATGCTGGCAGATCTGGGTGCCGACGTTGTGCGGGTCGAGAAGCCGGGCGGGGGTGATGACCGTTATGTGGCGCCGGCTACCGATAGCGGCGAGGGTTCGCTGTTCCTCTACGGCAACCGCGGCAAGCGCTCGCTGACCCTGGATACCAGCAAGCCCGAAGGTCTGGCCGTGCTTCATCGCATGATCGCCAAGGCCGATGTGGTCGTTGCCAACCTCTCGCCGAGCGCGCTGGCGCATTTCGGTCTCGACTATGAATCGGTTAAGGCGCTGCGCGAAGACATCATCCTTGTCACCTCGAGCACTTTCCCGTCGAATACGCCGATGCGGGATGCCCTCGGGCTCGACAGCATCGGCCAGGTGGTGAGCGGCGGGGTTTATCTCACGGGCGAGGCCGGCCAACCCTACAAGTCGGCAACCGCCTATGTCGATTTCGGCACGGCCGTGTCTTCGGCCTATGCGGCTATGGCTGCGCTGTTCAATCGCGAACGCACAGGAAAGGGCATGCACGTTGAATCCTCGCTGGTCGGGACGGCGCTCAATGTCATGGCTCCGATCCTGATGGAACACGCCTATGGCAAGGCACCGCGCAGGCCGACCGGAAACCGCTCACCCATCGGCGGGCCGTCGGACATCATCAAGACCAAAGACGGCTGGTTCGTCGTGTCGGTGCTCGGCAACAAGCTGTTTGCGCGCTGGGCCAAGTTCATCGGGCAGCCCGAACTGACGCAGGATCCGCGCTTCGCGGACGATGCCTTGCGCGGTGTGAATGGCGATGCCCTCAGTCAGATCATGACCGAATGGGCCAGGGACAAGACCACCGAAGACTGCATCAAGGACCTGGTGCAGATCGGACTGCCTGCGGGTCCGGTCCTTTCGCCCGATGACATCATGGGCGGTGCCATGAGCCTGCGGGAAAGCTTCTTTCAGGAAGGGTCGTTCGGATCCGAAACGGTGATCCAGATGCCGACCCCGATCCGCTTCTCGGGTGCGCCGACCAGGGAAAATATCGAGGCACCGGAACTGGGCAAGCACAGTCGCGAAGTACTTGGCGAATATGGCTTTTCATCTGCGGAGATCGAAAGCCTGATCCAACGACAGCTGGTCTGAGAACCGTTGCCGGAATCAAGTTCGCTCCATGAGCGAGCCAATGGAGAGGTGGTACTGGTCATGACGACAATCGTCTTTTTCGAGCCCGACGGAACCCGGCGCGAAGTTGCAGCCAAGCCCGGCGAAAGCGCCATGGAGGTCGCAGTGCGCCATGGTGTGGAGGGGGTTGATGCCGATTGCGGCGGGGTCTGCGCCTGTGCAACCTGCCACGGTCATGTCGATGCAGCGTTCTTCGACCGCTTACCGGCAATGAACGAAACCGAAGATGCAATGCTCGAACTGGTAGAGGATCAAAGAGCAGCCAATTCGCGGCTGCTTTGCCAGCTGAAAGTCGGGCCCGAGCTGGATGGTATTGTCATAAGCCTCCCTGGCGTGAAACGCTGATAAAGGTATCAAGCAGTCCGGTCCGGCCATCGGGAGGCAAGAGGAAGTCGCCGATCATGCAGCAAGATCAGCTAGAGTCGGGTCGAAAGTCGGCGTGGGCGCGCCGACTGCGGTGGGCGGCACTCTTCTTCCTGGGAGTCATTGTCCTCGCCGGGCCCGTCTATTTCGCGGCCGAGATCGAACAGGTCACAAATCTGGCCATCGCGTCCGCACGAACCAGCCCGCAGCTTGTGGCTGGAGCGATCATACTCGCCCTTGCGCTCGATGTGTTCCTTCCGGTTCCCAACGGAGTGACCAACACTCTGGCAGGTGCTATTTTCGGGTTCGCGACTGGTTCGGTAGTGATCTGGATCGGCCTGATGGCGGCGAGCCTGCTGGGTTATATCGTCGGCGTCCTGGCAGCGCGGCCGTTGGCACTCAAACTGCTTGGCGAACAGGAGCTGATCCGGGCGCACCGTTTTGCCAGTGGTATGGGGCCACTGGTCTTGATCTTCTCCAGGCCGGTGCCGGTCTTTGCCGAACTCGCCACGATTGCATCCGGGATGGCGGGGATGCGGTTGGGACAGTTTCTGATCATTACCGGGCTTGGCAATTTGTCGGTCGCGCTGGTCTTTGCCGCCATAGGTTCTGCTGCCTTGGCCGACCAGTCCGGACTGCTCGCCATAACCGGCAGCATCGCCCTCCCGCTGATTGCATGGCTCGGCTTCCGCTGGTGGCACACAAGGCAAAGTTTATAGCTACATCGACCGGACTGCCCAAGTTTCACCGAAAGGACTACTGATGAACCATCTGCCCACTGCTGTCGCGCTGGTGCTTGCAGCAGCACTTGTCGCATCCCCGCTCGCCGCGCGGCCCGCCGCTTCGCATTCGGCCCCCGTGTTCCATCCGCGCGCGGATTCGCTCCCCCTCTCCATTGCGGTGCAGACGGGCAAGACGGTCTATCTATCTGGCATGCTCGGCGTCGCGCCGGACGGTCGAAGCTTGGTCCCCGGCGGGATCGAGGCTGAGACGCGGCGCACCATGGACCTCATCGGCGAAGACCTCAAACGGCTGGGCCTTACATACGAGGACGTGGTCAAATGCACCGTTTTCCTGACTGACTTGAAGGACCTGCCAGCCTTTACCGCTGTCTACGCCAGCTATTTCAAGCCGGGCCGCTACCCCGCCCGTTCGACTCTGGGTGTGAGTTCGCTGATAGGGGGGGCGAAGGTTGAGGTTGAGTGTGTGGCCTGGAAAGGCTGACCTTGTATCTAAGAATGCACATGCAGCACTTCGATGTCTTGATTGTGGGGGGCGGCCAAGGCGGTGCCTATGCGGCGATCCAGCTGCGTCAGCAGGGGTTCGCAGGTACTGTCGCCATCGTCGGGCGCGAGAACGAGCTACCCTATGAACGGCCACCGCTTTCCAAGGAGTATATGCTTGGCGACAAGGAGTGGGAACGCCTGCTGATCCGCCCTGCTGCATTCTGGCACGACAAAGCCATCGCATTGCTGCTCGGACTTGAAGTGACTGCGGTCGATCCTGCGGCGCGGCATGTGACCATGCGCGATGGCAGCTTTCTGGGATACGGCAGGTTGATTTGGGCAACGGGCGGTCAACCACGCCGACTGACCTGCCTTGGCGCGGATATGGAAGGGGTTCATGTTGTCCGGACGCGGGGCGATGCCGATGCTATCTTGGGCCAATTGTCAGGCGTGACCCGCGCGGTGATCGTGGGTGGCGGTTACATCGGACTTGAGGCTGCGGCCGTACTAAGGAAGCTTGGCAAGGAGGTAACGCTCCTCGAGGCTTTGCCGCGTGTGCTCGCCCGGGTGGCTGGTGAATATGTGTCGTCGTTCTACGAAGCCGATCACCGTGCGCATGGCGTCGATCTCAGGACGTCCGCCGCCTTGCGTTCGATCGAAGGCACGGAACGGGTGAGCGGCGTGCGCCTCGAAGATGGCAGCCTGATCGAATGCCAGATGGTAATTGTCGGGATCGGAATTATCCCTTCGGTGGAGCCTTTGCTGGCCGCGGGAATCAAGGGTGGGAATGGTGTGGAGGTCGATGCCTTCTGCCGCACCAGCGACGATCTAATCTACGCCATTGGCGATTGCGCTGCACAGGCCAACCACTTCGCCGACGGCGCTGTGCTGCGGGTCGAAAGCGTCCAGAATGCCAACGACCAGGCTATTTGTGCTGTCAAGGCTATCTTGGGTGAACCACAAGCCTATTCAGCAACGCCATGGTTCTGGTCGAACCAGTATGACCTGAAGCTGCAGACCGTGGGGATTTCGTCAGGACATGACGTTGCTATCCTGCGCGGCGATCGGGCAGCGCGCAGCTTTTCGGTGATCTACCTCAAGGCCGGGCGTCTGATCGCGATCGATGCGATCAACGCGACCAGGGACTATGTTCAGGCGCGCCAACTGATCGAGAAAGGTGCGATAATCGCGCCCGAAGACCTTGCCGACACAAGTCGTGCGCTGAAAGACTTGCCAAGGCTTTAGAGCCTGCCCTGTACAGGACCGGCTCTAGACGCGATCGGCGTTAGCCCTGAGCCATCCGCTCGATGATGATCGCCGGGGCCATGCCGCCGCCGGCGCACATCGTGACCAGGCCATAGCGGCCATCGGTGCGTTCCAGTTCGTCGAGTACCGTGCCGATCAGCATCGCGCCTGTCGCCCCGATCGGGTGCCCCAGCGCGATCGAGCCGCCGTTGACGTTCACCTTCTCGCGGTCGAGCTTGAGGTCACGGATGAACTTCTCGGCCACCACCGCGAAGGCTTCGTTGATCTCCCAAAGGTCGATGTCGTCAACAGTCAGGCCAGCCTTTTGCAGAACTTTGCGTGCTGCAGGAACTGGAGCATTGAGCATGAGCGTGGGGCAATCGCCCAGGTTGGCGTAAGCCACGACGCGCGCACGCGGCTTGAGGTCATGCTTCTCGGCATAGTCCTTGCTGGTCAGCAGGACGGCACCGGCACCGTCGACCACGCCCGAGCTGTTGCCCGGATGGTGCACGGCCTCGAACTGGAGGTCGGTGTAAACCCGCTGGATCTGCTTGCGCCAAGTCCGCCCGTTACCAAGATCGACATCGGCAACGACCTGGAACGATGGCTTGAGCGATGCCAAGCCTTCGGCAGTGGTTTCCGGGCGCGGAAACTCCTCGTGATCGAGAGCGAGTGAACCGTCCGGGTTGTAAACCGGAACCACCGAACGGTCGAACCGCCCTTCGCGGATGGCGCGATCAGCGCGGCGCTGACTCTCCAGCGCCAGCGCGTCGAGCGCTTCCCGGCCAATCCCCTCGATTGCGGCAATCGCGTCCGCGCAGACGCCCTGGTTAGACTGGGGATGCATGGCATCGAGCACTTCGTTGTGCGAGCCAATCAATCGTGGCTCTATGCCGAATTCGGCGCGCTGGGCGGCCAGGATCTGCTGGTAGCTCATCAGTTCAGTGCCGCCGGCAACGACGCAGTCTTCCATGCCCGAAAGCACCGAGCCGGCAGCGAGATTGACCGCCGTGATTCCGCCGCCGCAGAACCGGTCAAGTGTGGTTCCCGATGCCTTCACGTCGTATCCCGCGACCAGCGCCGCCATCCGGCCAAGGTCGGCACCCTGCTTGCCTTCCTGCGTGCTAGTCGACCAGATGATGTCATCGACAGTCGTGGTGTCGAGATTGTTGCGATCCTTGAGCGCCTTCAGGACAGTAGCGCCGACATTCTGGGGATGCAGGTGGGAAAGCGCTCCTTTGCCCGGTTTACCAATCCCGCGCGGCGTGCGGCAGGTGTCGATGATGTAGGCTTCGTGCATCGGTGAACTCCTTTGTTGGTCAGGCCATCATGCCGGCAAGCCGGCTGCGGATGATGCCTTCGGCATCTGCAACGATTCGACTGATCAGTTCCTGGCAGGTGGGAATGTCGTGGATGAGGCCCTGGACCATGCCTGCCCAGAACACCCCTTTGGAAAGATCGCCGGTCCGGAGCAGTTCCTTACCGGCAACTCCTGAAACCAGTTCACGCACATCTTCGAACACGGCATCGGGGTTTGAAAGGCGGCGGACTACCTCCTCGGATACCGCGCTTTTCCCGACCCGCGCGGTGTTCTTGAAGGCGCGGAAGATCAGGAAGCTGCCCCGTTCGTCGTTGTCGACATAGGCCTGCTTCACATTGTCGTGGATTGGCGCTTCTTTTGTAGCGCAGAACCGTGTTCCCATGTTGATTCCGTCTGCGCCCAGCGCCAGAGCGGCAGCAAGGCCTCGTCCATCCCCGAAGCCGCCGGAAGCGAGCATCGGGATCTTCACCTTGTCAGCGGCGGCCGGGATCAGGACTAGGCCAGGAATGTCGTCTTCACCAGGGTGGCCGGCGCATTCGAAACCATCGATCGAGATGATGTCGCACCCGGCCTTTTCCGCGGAAAGCGCATGGCGAACCGCGGTGCACTTATGGAGGATGGTCACCCCATGCGGGCGAAGCATCTCCCAGATCTCGCGAACGGCCTGGGTGCCGGCCGTCTCGACGATCGTAACGCCGCCATCGATGATTGCCTGTGCGTATGCCTTGTAATCCGGCGAGTTGACGGTCGGGAAGATCGTCATGTTCACCCCGAACGGCTTAGAGGTCATCGCCTTGGTGCGCTCGATCTCTTCGCGCAGTGCCTGCGGGGTGGGCTGGGTCAGCGCGGTGATGATGCCCAGGCCGCCCGCATTCGATACTGCCGAAGCGAGCTCGGCATAGCCGACGTTCATCATCCCGCCCTGGACAATCGGGTGTTGGATCCCAAGCCGCTCGGTAATTCGCGTACGCAAAGCCATCGGGAAATCTCACTCCTGGGGATGGAACCGGATCGATGCCGACAGAAAGGTGGCGCGCCACACGTCGGTGAGATAAAAACTAACGGGTAAGTTTTTCTTGTCAAGCCTGCCTGTTCGTGGGAGAGTCAGGCCATTAGGGCGAGGCGGCGAGATTCGGTGTCGGCTTCGTCGGCGATAGGGATGATTGCGCTATAATGCAGATTTTTCCGATCCGAGCGTTTGATCCTCCGGGCGATGTCACCAGCCTTCGCGAACAGGTGCGTGAGCTTGTGCGCCAGCACGAACATCGCTGGACACCAGAAGAACGCTGCAATCCCTGGCTGAAATGCGATGCGGAATTCTCGCGCGCGCTCGGTGCTGCAGGCCTGCTCGGTCTGACCTGGCCGCAGAAATATGGCGGACAGGGTCGTTCGGTGCTTGAACGCTATGTGGTGCTTGAGGAGCTTCTGGCCCACGGCGCACCCGTGCGGCTGCCACTGGATCGCCGATCGCCAGACCGGGCCCTTGTTGCTGCGTTATGGCAGCGAGCACTTGCGCGAGAAGTACCTGCCGGGAATGGCGCGCGGCGAGGTCTATGCCTGCATCGGCTTGTCTGAACCCAACGCGGGTTCGGACCTGGCGAGCGTCCGCAGCCAGGCGCGCAGAACACCCGAGGGGTGGGTGCTCAATGGTCAGAAGATCTGGACCAGCAATGCCCATGAATGTCAGGCGATGCTGGCACTTATGCGGACCGATCCCGGATCAGAGCGGCACGCCGGTCTGTCGCAGCTGATGATCGACCTCGATTTGCCCGGTATCAGCGTGCGGCCGATCATCGACATGACCGGCGAGCATCATTTCAACGAAGTGTTCTTCGACGATGCCCTGATCCCGCTAGAAGCTCTTGTCGGAGACGAGGGTGAGGGCTGGAAACAGGCCATGGCGGAACTGGCCTATGAGCGCTCCGGGCCGGAGCGGTACCTTTCGACTCATATGCTCTTTGCGGAGCTTGTCGATGTTATCGGCGCGGACCCGCCCGAACCGGTTGCCCAGTTGATCGGCAGGCTGGCCGCCGAGATCTGGACCTTGCGGCAAATGTCGATGTCGACCGCTGCCAAGCTGGCTGCGGGCGAGGACCCGGTGATTGAAGCTTCCATCGTCAAGGATCTGGGTAACGCCTTCGAACAGGCCATGCCGCGACTGATACAGGCGTCCGTCGATGCCGATCTGCTTGCGGAGGGAGCATTGGGGCGGATGCTGGCGCATGTGCTTGTTGCCTCGCCCAGTTTCTCGTTGCGCGGGGGGACTCCGGAAGTGCTGCGGGGGATCATCGCCAAGGGGCTGGGGCTGCGGTGAGGAGCGATTGGCCATGAGCGAGTCCCGGCAGCTACTGTGCGACATGGCGGACGGACTGTTCGCCGACCTTGCCGAAGCCGGGTTCGATAAGGCCTGGCCACGGATCGAGGAGGCCGGCTTTGCTTCCCTTCTGATCCCGGAGGAGCAGGGCGGATTTGGCGGCGACTGGGGCGATGCATATGCCGTGCTGCGAATTGCGGGGCGACATGCGATTTCGGCACCTTTGGGCGACACAATTATTGGGCACCGGTTGCTGGTGGAGGCAGGGATCATGCCTCCGGCTGGTCCGATCGGATTGGCGAGGGCCAATGGCAAGGTCGGCTATGGACGGTATTGCGGCAGCGTCGTCTTCATCGAGGATGGAGAGCTCAGACTTGTCGAAGTGGCGACGAGCGAGGTCTTCGAAGGCCATTCGCTTGCCGGGGAGCCGCTCGACCGCATCTTCCCGGTAGGCACGCCACTGGCGAGCGCACCGTGTGCTGCGAATCTGACCGCGCTGGGTGCCTTTGCCCTTGTGGTACAATCGGCCGGAGCCCTGGAAGCGGCGTTCGAACTCACGCTCGAGCACGTGAACACCCGGGTCCAGTTTGGCAAGGCGTTGGGCCGCTTTCAGGCGGTGCAGCAGGCCATGGCGGAATTTTCGGTTGAGGCGGCGGCAATTGATGCCGCCGGACAGGCCATGGCCGCAGTGCTCGACAAGGGCGGAGGGCTTGACGACGGAGCTATGTTCGAGATCGCTGCGGCAAAGCTGCGGGCGAACATGGCGATTGAGAAATGTTGCCCCATCGCCCACCGACTGCACGGGGCCATCGGCTTTACGATGGAATATGCGCTTAACCGCTATACCTGCCGGCTCATGGATTGGCGCGGGGATTGCGGTAACGATGCCTATTGGGCGAGCATACTGGGGCGGCGCGTTGCCAAGCTGGGCGGCGGCAGCTTTTGGCAAGAGATCGCCCGCCGATCCGATGCCGCAGCGCCGGCAGCGCCGGCAGCTTAGGCCCGTCAGGAAGGATGCACGGCATGAACGACCATGTTTCGGGGAAGTCCATCGTCATAACCGGGGCCGGAGGAGGCTTCGGCGAACTGGTCGCGCGAAAGGCCGCGGCGCGCGGTGCGCGGGTCACACTGGGGGACGTGAACATCGATGGGGCCGAAGCGGCCGCAGCCCAGATCCGCGAAGCTGGCGGCGAAGCGCTAGCGAGGCAGGTCGACGTGACCGATCTTGATGCGGCCAAGGCGCTGGTCGCTGACGCAGTGAGCGCGTTCGGTCAGGTCGATGTAATGATCAACAACGCGGGGCTCATGCCGCTGGCATTCTTCAGCGATCATGAAGCCGCACATCTGGCCTGGCACCGCGCGATCGATGTCAACATCAAGGGGGTGCTCAACGGTATGATCGCCGCTCACGATCCCATGATGGAGAGAGGCAGTGGGCAGATCGTCAATGTCAGCTCGATCTACGGCAACTTCCCGGTCGTTGGCGCAGCCGTCTATGGTGCGACCAAGGCCGCCGTCAATTTTCTCTCCGAGAGCTTTCGGGTTGAAACGCGTGGCAAGATCAAGGTTTCAGTGGTGAAGCCAACCGGCGTCCCAGGCACGGGTTTGACCGGCTCGGTTATCAACCGCGCCGCTGGCGTCGGAATTGTTGGCCAGAACGCTGGCGAGCTTGCTGGAATGTTGCTGGCCATCGAAGAGGGCAAGGGGGAACACTTGATGGATCCCGATGGCATTTCCTATGCCCGCCTCTCACCCGACTACATTGCAGAGGCCATCCTCCACGTGATCGACCAGCCGCTTGGCGTGTCGATTGGCGACATTACGGTAAGGGCGGCTGGCGATCAGTTTATCCTTTGAAGCGATCAGCCTCTTGGGTAGGCTCAATTCGTACAAAACTGGCGCGTCAGTTTTTTGATGTAACCGCGAGCAATATTGCCTAAACCCCTGTCCTGACTTTGAAGCGGCCCTTGGCTTGAGCCAGGTCCGCAGCGTCAAGGTCGTCCCCCGCAAAGGCGCAAGCATCGGAGCAAGTTGCTTGACGTATCTAAACTTACGGGTTAGTTTCATTATCGAGAATGGGGTGCAGACATGGGACGGAGCCGACAAGAGGAATTGACTGATTCAGTCCTTGAGGCTGCAAGCAATCTCTTCGCCGAGAAGGGCTTTCACGAAACCAGCACTGACGAACTGGCAAGTCGTCTCGGCATATCCAAGCCAACGCTTTACAAGTACGGTTCAAGCAAGGCCGCGATCCTCCAGGCGATTGTCCGGCGCAACCACAAGCGCGCCCTCGAAGAGGCCAATCGAATTGCAGCGGGCAAGGCCCCGCCGTTGGATCAGCTGCATGAACTGTTCCGCTTCCATACCCATTTCGCGATCGAACATCGCCATGAGGTCAGGATAATCGATGGTGAGCGTCACCGGCTGACCGATCGTGACGAGATTGATCGCCTTGCGGGTGAGTACCTTGCTTACATCAAGTCCCAGATAACGGCTGCCCAGAAGGTCGGTGATCTGCGCGATGACATCCCGCTCGAACTGTTTGCCCGCTCGTTCATTGCGCTCGCTCTGGGGCCGGGCAAGTGGTTCGTCGAAAAGAAGAAGGGACTGTCAGAGGAAGAAGTCGTTCAAGCCAACTGGTCTTTGTTCATGCATGGTGCCGCCCGCGTCGGGAAGTGAGGAGATAGCTCCTCGACAAGACACTTTGACTGCGTGTGCACAGGCCGGAATTGATTTTCGGAGTAGGTCAAGTGTCATCACCCCAAGCAAGGCCCCGCCTTGCACCCAATTCATATTTCGTTCGAGACGGCGACCAATTCCTCCCGACCGAACTGGCGCGCAGCCCATGGCATGGCACCAAATGGATTGCGGGCGGCCCGACCAGCTGCCTGCTTGCATCATGCGCCGAAGACCCCGAACTCAACGAACGGTTCGCGATCGCGCGATTCCAGCTCGACATTTTTGGCAAGGTCCCAAATCTGCCACTTTCCCGTTCGATCAAAGTCTTGCGCGACGGGGCGCAAACCAAGCTCTACTGCGTCAGTTTGCTGGCCAACGGCGAGGTTGTGGCACAGGCCCATGTCCTGCGTGTCCGCCGCCTGGCGACGCCTGACTTTGCAATGCCCTCGAACTATCCGAGGCCTGAGGACATGCCTTCAGGTAAGGTTCCTGAGCTCGCACAAATGGGCGGTTCGGTATCCTTCCGGCGAGTCAGCGGTGATCCGGGCGTGCCCGGGCGTGCTGTGTGGTGGATGACCATGAGCGGCGGCGAAGTCATTGCCGGCGAGCCGACATCAAACTTCGTCAAGGCCTGTCTGTTTGCCGATTTCGGCCACGGGTTCGGTAATGCCTTGCGGCCAACGGAATGGGCTATGCCTAACCTTGATATCACGGTGCAGTTCATGCGGATGCCAGTCGGGGACTGGTTCCTGCTCGACGCTGAAACGCACACGACGGGTAATGGTCACGGCACTGCGCATACCCTGTTTGCAGACGAAAAGGGCGTCTACGCGCGAGGGTTGCAGACCGTTTTTATCGCCCCGCGGTGACCGGATTGGCCTGCTAGGCATCCTTCAAACATAAGAGGATTCGCCAATGGTAATGCTGCACGAAAGTGATGTCCTGACCAAGGAAGTGCTGGGATGGCGCGGGTTGCACCTGTTTCACTTCAAAGGCTCGGCTTGCTCGCAGAAAGTTCGCATCTTCCTCAATCTCAAGGGCATTGACTGGACCTCGCACCATATCAACCTTGCCAAGGGAGATCATATCACCCCGTGGTACATGGGGATTAACCCGCGCGGACTGGTTCCGGCGCTGGTGCACGACGGCAAAGTGATTATCGAGAGCAACGATATCCTCGAATATCTGGAAGCAACCTTTCCCGAGCCGGTGCTTATACCGGCGGACCGCAAGGAGGAGATGCACCGCCTGCTGCGCGAGGAAGATGATCTGCATCTCGACATCAGGGCTCTGTCGATGCGGTTTGTGGTCCCCGCTTTCCTTGTGAAGAAGCCCGAGAGCGAGATTCGCAAGTATGAGGGGATTGGGTCAGGCAGCGTACACGGGGCAGTCGATCCGGACAAGGCGCGCGAGGCCGAATTCTGGCGCGAGATGATCAGAAACAACGGGATCAGCGATGAGCGTGCAAGCCTGGCGTTCGAACGGTTCCGGCGGGCGCTGGAACAGTTCGAGGATCGCCTTGAAGGCCAGGATTTTCTGCTCGGCGACCGGCTCACACTGCTCGACATCGCCTGGTACATCTATGTCAGGCGGCTGAGCGAGGCATCCTATCCGCTGCATCGCCTCCATCCACGCATTGGCGAATGGTTCGATGCACTCGATGCTCGCGAGGACTTCCGAGGTGAAGTGCGCTGGTCACGGGCGATCGGCGCGATCACGAGGCTGCTGCACGGGGTGCAGCGGCTTCGCCGCACCGATCTCGCCCGCGTGACAGGAGTAGGCTGACATTCGAACTTCAACAATTCGCACTTCGGCGCAAGCTCCGCAAAAAACGCCTCGATATTTCTCGCTCAACATTCTGGGGTTTATCAAGAAATGACTGATCTCGTTCTCAAGGAGCAAATTGGACCGGTACTCAGAGTAACGCTAAACGCCCCTGAGCGAAGAAATCCAATTTCGGACATCGAGATGATCGACGCGCTCGCTGGGATCATGATTGATGCCGACAATTCATCTGATGTGCGAGCGGTGATTCTGACCGGTGCAGGATCGGCGTTTTCTTCGGGCGGCGACGTCAAGAAGATGACTCCAGGTCAGGGATTGCGCGATGAGGCCCCGGTCAACACGCGGATGAACTATATGCGCGGCATCCAGCGTCTGCCTCTGTTGTTCGAAGCGTTGGAGGTGCCTGTCGTGGCAGCGGTCAATGGCCCTGCGATCGGTGCCGGTTGCGATCTTGCGTGCATGTGCGATATCCGGATTGCATCTGAGAAGGCGGTATTCGCCGAGAGTTTCGTGAAGGTTGGCCTGGTCCCTGGCGATGGCGGTGCATGGCTCTTGCCGAGGATCGTGGGCTTTTCCAAAGCTTGCGAGATGGCCTTGACCGGCGAAAGTCTGAAGGCAGCCCAGGCTCTTGCTTGCGGCTTGGTTTCAAGAGTGGTCGCGGCCGAGGATTTGCTTTCCGAGGCGCTCGACATTGCCAACATGATCGCCAGCAACCCGAGGCACGCAGTCCGGATGACGAAACGTCTGCTGCGCAAGGCCCACCTTACAACACTGAGCGACACGCTCGAGTTGTCGGCTGCAATGCAGGCGCTGGCACACACGACGCGCGATCATCAGGAGGCGGTTTCAGCCTTTATCGAGCGCCGCAGTCCGTACTTTTCGGACTAGGCTCAGGACCTATTAAATCGCTTGCGGTTGCGAGGATGGCTTGATTCAATGGTGGCGTCGAGGAGGCGCTGCCGATGTCCGAGCTGTGGTTGCTGAGCAAGGCGCAGATGCGCCAGATCGAGCCGTTTTTCCCGTTGTCGCATGGCGTTCCCAGGGTCGATGACCGGCGCGTCGTGTCGGGGATCATCTACGTCATCAAGCACGGACTGATGTGGCGTGATGCGCCCAAGGGCTATGGCCCGCACAAGACGGTCTACAACCGGTTTGTGCGCTGGAGCCGGCTGGGCGTGTTCAACCGCATCTTCGCCGAGCTCGCGGGCAAGGCCGGTGAACCCGACCGGATCATGATCGACGCCACCCACCTCAAAGCGCACAGAACTGCGGCCAGCCTGCTAAAAGGGGGGCTCTTCCCCGACGTATCGGACGCACCAAAGGCGGGCTGAACTCCAAGCTCCATGCCGTCTGCGACGGCGAGGGGCGACCGATCATCCTGCTGCTCACCGAAGGCCAGATGAGCGACCACAAAGGCGCGGTTCTGCTGTTTTCCGCGCTGCCCAAGGCCAAGGCGCTGCTCGCCGACAAGGGCTACGACAGCGACTGGTTCCGCGCCGCCTTGGTCAGCCGCGGCATCGCTCCCTGCATCCCGCCCAAAGCCAACCGCAAGGTCCAGATCGACTACGACAAGACGCTCTACAAGCAGCGACACAAGATCGAGAACCTGTTCGGCCGGATCAAGGACTGGCGCCGCGTGGCCACCCGCTACGATCGATGCGCACACACCTTCATGTCCGCAATCTCAATCGCCGCAACAGTCTGCTTCTGGTTGTGATCAATGAGTCCTGAGCCTAGAGCGTTCTGCGGATAACCTGAATCGGTGGATTCCTGTTGGTTCTGATTTGTGATTCACCCTCTTTGGAGGTGGATCATGGGTAGAGCACATTCGTCTGATCTTCGGGGCCGTGTTTACGGTGCGATTGTTGAAGGTGGTTCGCGGCGGGCGGCGGCGCGGCGGTTCGGGGTGAGTGCGGCGACGGCGGTTCGGCTGGCGCAGCGCCAGGCACATACCGGATCGCTGGCACCAGGGCGACAGGGTCGGCCCGCGGGCAGCGGCAAGCTGGCGGCCTATCGCGAGGTCGTGATCGGCTGGGTCGAAGCCGATGGCGAGTTGACCCTGTGCGAGCTGACCGAGCGGCTGGCAACCGAACATGGCGTGACGGTGCATCACACCTCGCTGTCGCGGTTGCTCCGGGCGGCAGGCTTTACCGTCAAAAAAACTCTGCTGGCGAGCGAAACCGATCGCGCTGACATCGTCCGGGCCCGGCGGGTGTGGCAGGTTCATCGCCAGCCGTGGATGAAGCACCGCCCGGAACGGTTGGTGTTCATCGACGAGACCGGGACCACCACCAAGATGACCCGGCTGCGGGGCCGGGCGCGGCGGGGCCAGCGGCTGAAGATGAAGGCCCCCTTCGGCCACTGGGGCACCCAGACCTTCATCGCCGCGCTGCGCCATGATGGACTGACCGCACCTTGGGTGATCGACCGTCCGATGAACCGCCAGATCTTCGAGGCCTATGTCGAGACCCAGTTGGCGCCGACCTTGAAACGTGGCGACATGGTCATCCTCGACAACCTCTCCAGCCACAAAAGCGAGAAGGCCGCAGCGATCCTCAAGGAGCGCGGGGCGTGGTTCCTGTTCCTGCCGCCCTACAGCCCCGATCTCAATCCCATCGAAATGGCCTTCTCCAAGCTCAAGGCGCACCTGCGAAAAGCCAAGGCCCGGACCATCGAGGCTCTATGGCAGGCGGTCGGCTCAATCTGCGAACTCTACTCACCCAGCGAATGCTGGAACTACCTCAAAGCAGCCGGATATGTTGCAGATTAAACGCTCAAAGCTCTAGCCAGCGGACATCACATTTCCGCGCCTATTTGCCCGGGAGCTTCGGCGTCTCGAGGGCTTCTGCCTGATCAACAAGGGTTCTTGGCACCGCTGGCATGGCCTTCTGCATCCCTTGAGACCAGGCAAGGGTGCGGGCCTTCAGGTCGGCGAGCATGGCTGGGTTTCTGCTCTTGAAATTGGCATGCTCGGTTGGATCCTCGTCCAGATTGTAGAGATATTCGAGCGCGCCATTGCGCAGATATTTCCAAGGATAGGACAAGGCGGCCAGCCGTTCTCCTGGAGTCATCCAGAATAAGGTACGATCTAAAGGAGGGCCGCCAAAGAGCTGAGGTGACAAATCTACTCCGTCGGGCGGATAAGAAGGGTCGGTCGCAATTCCGGCAAGTGCGGCCATCGTCGGCAGGAAGTCCATTGAAACAGCTACCTGGCGGGAGACTGTGCCCCCGCGTATCCGTCCGGGCCAGCTGATGATCAGCGGCACCCGGATGCCACCCTCCCAGAGTTCGCCTTTGCCCCCGCGCAGGGGCCACATTTTCGAGAACCTCTCGCCGCCATTGTCACTGGTGAAGATGACCACCGTGTCGCGGTCCAGACGATGCTTGCCAAGGGTATCGAGCACGCGGCCGACCCCATGGTCCATCGGCAGAACCATGTCGCGGTAGATCTTTGGTGAGCCGCCTTCGTAATGCATATCGGTCATCCGAGGCGACCCGCGTTCGTCCCTTGTCTGCCAGGGCCAGTGCGGGGCTGTATAGTGCAGTGAGAGCATGAAAGGCTGATCGGCATTGCGCCGGATGAAATCACAGGCCCGGTCCGAAAACAGGTCTGTCGCGTAACCTTCGACCTTCACTGGAGTTTCATCCTCGTACAAGTCCGGACGGCGCGGCCCTGGCGTGAGCGGGTCGAGGAAATCGTGCGACCAATAGTCGATCCCGCCGCCCATCAAGCCGAAGAATTCATCATAACCACTCTTGAGCGGGCCATAGTCCGGAAGTTCGCCGATGCCCCATTTCCCGACCAACCCGGTGCGATACCCAGCGCCCTTGAACAGGCCCGGCAGCGACGGCAAGTCGCCCGGATAACCTATCTTTCCGCGGGTATAGCCGCCACCTTCACCCGAACCCGCCAGCAGCCGATTCTGGTAGCGTCCGGAGATCAGGCCGACCCGCGTCGGCGCGCAGGAACTTGAGTTGGCATAGCCTAGATCAAACCGCATTCCGCGGCGCGCGATGCTGTCGATATGCGGGGTTTGGTAGTCCTCCCGTCCATAGCAGGACAGGTCGAAGGCGCCGAGATCATCGGCCAGGATGAACACGAAGTTGGGTCTTCGCGCGGCCTGTCCGGACGAAGCGCCGGTCGCGCCGAGGGCTGTAACCGACATGGCACCTGCAATCACTTCGCGCCTGGTTGCCCGCATGGTGCGCCACTCCATCTTGTTGCCGCTTCGCCGACCGTTTCAACCACTTGGCTAGCGGGATCAAGGCCACTTGACAACTAAAACTTACTGGTTAGTTTCTATTCGTGATCAAGTTGGGAGAGCCGGATTCGAGATGATGGCGATCGCTCTGAAATCCACCCCGAATAGGGTGCAGAATCGCCGTCCGGGCTTTGGAACCGTGTCACAGGGAGAGGGAAAATGCAGATGAAGACGAGGCTCAAGTTTGCAATGCTGACGTCGGCATGCAGCCTGGCGTTTGCCGCACCGGCAATGGCGCAATCCACCCAGACTGCCGCTGATGATTCCGCTGAAGAGGTTGAAATCATCGTCACGGCCACCCTTCGCGAAGCAAGCGTTCAAGACATTCCTGTTGCCGTCACTGCGATCAGCCCGACGTCACTGGAGCGTCAGGGCGTGGTGGACGTCAAGCAACTGGCTACCATTTCGCCAAGCTTTTCCTTCCAGTCCACGCAGACCGAAACCTCCGGGATTGCGATCCGAGTACGCGGTGTCGGCACGCCTGGTAACAATGCCGGGCTAGAAAGCTCCGTCGGCATATTCATCGACGGCGTTTACCAGTCGAGGCCTGGCGTGGCGCTTGGTGAACTCGTTGATCTCGAGCGCCTTGAGCTGCTGCGCGGACCACAGGGAACTCTGTTCGGACGGAATACATCTGCCGGCGTTCTTAGCATCACCACGAAGAAGCCCAGCCTGACCGGCTTTGATGGGTTTGCGAATGCTACTTACGGCAACTACGATTTGATGAACCTTCAAGCCGGCGTAGGCGGACCGATTTCCGAGAATGTCGGGTTAAGGCTGACAGGTTCATGGAGAAAGCGCGACGGATATGTGAAGAGCGCGAGTGGCGCAGAAAGCCACGACAAGGACCGCTGGATTCTTCGCGGTCAACTGTATTTCGAGCCAAGCTCTGACCTAAGCATTCGTCTCATCGCAGACTATTCAAAAATCGATGAAAAGTGCTGCGACGGCGTAGTTTTTCGTGAAACCGAGCTGGCGCTGAATCCTGCCAATATCGCGCTTCATGGCCTGCCGAATTCGGGTGTAACGAATTCAGGCCCCTCTGCCCTGCGCAATCTTCGATCCAACGGCGGTCAGTTTTTCAATGGCGCTGAGCAGTGGGGATTTTCAGGCGAACTGAAGTATGAGTTTGGCGGCGCCAAATTGACCTATATCGGCTCGTACAGGGATTACGACTCGACTTCCACGGCCGAAACAGACTTCGTCGGACTGAGAGTGTTCACCCAAGGAGCGGGCGGAGAGTCAAGTCTTCCTGGTCAGCCTCCGACCGGCGATCGCATCAAGTCAACAACGCACGAATTGCGTCTTCAGGGTGATGCATTCGATGGTAAGCTGGATTGGCTGGTTGGCGGATTTTTCGGTGACGAAAAGATCGTAAGCACGGCTACAACGACCCTGGGCACACACTTTCAGGCTGCTGCCAGCGCTTTCAATTTTGGAACCGCGCTTGGCCCAAATCCGCTCTTTGCTTTCACGGCTCTCGGAAATGGCGGGGTGCCTGTCAATGCTACGGGCGCAAACGCTTCGAACCAGTTCAACCAGCACGGTAAGACGTACTCCATCTTCACTCACAATGTCTTCGATCTCACGGACAAGCTCAGTGTCACACTGGGCGCTCGCTATGTGAACGAAACAAAGGATGGCAGCTTCCGTCAACTTCAAGGAAACAACGGCGCGTGTCAGGCAGTCGTAAGCGGACTCCTGACGGGCGCGTATAACTTCTTGCCTGCAGCGGTCAGAGGGGGTCTCCAAGGCCTCAATTGCTTCAACACGGCAACCCCGGTTACCATTGCTGCGCCTGCCGGATTGGGTGGAGGTTTGGCCAGTCGTTTCCTGCCGCTTCCGCGAGAATTCTCGAACACCTTCAAGGATGATGCGCTGACCTACACCGCGCAGCTTTCTTACAAGCCCAACGCAGACACGCTGGTGTACGGAAGCTTCAGCCATGGGTTCAAATCAGGCGGGTTCAATCTGGATCCAACAGCAGCGATCCTGAGCAATTCGGCTGCAGTACTCACCACCGGGGCTGCGCCGCAATATACCGATCCGCGTTTCGAATCTGAAAAAGTTGATGCTTACGAATTGGGCGTCAAGGCGTCCCTGGGCAGGATGAATGTAAATGTGGCCCTGTTCCATATGGACATTACCGGCTTCCAACAGCTTGAATTCAACGGGCTGCAGTTCCGCACGTTCAATGTCGGAAAAGTGAAGTCGACGGGTGTCGAGGCTGAAGTCTTCGGCAAGCTGGCTGATCACGTCACGCTCAATCTCTCCGGAACGTACCTCAACACGCGCTATCCAACGGATTGCACTGCGGGAATTGTCCCGAGCGATGTTCCGACCATCAGTCGTCTTTGCGGAGCGAAGCTGGTTCGGTCACCCAAATTCTCAAGCGTTGCCGGGCTTACTTATGACGGTCCTTTGGGAGGATCCGATTGGGGGCTCCTTGCCAATGTCAATCTGCAATACTCCGACTCCTTCCGAGTGCAGGTCCAGCCAAGGGACACGAATGGCGACTTGTTTCCAATCCAGGAGCATTTCTTCAAGGTGAACGCCCGCATTGGGTTCACGACGCCTGACGAGCGGTTTACGGTTGAAGTCTGGGGAACCAATCTGACGAATGAAATAACTCGGACAGTAACGGCCAACACCCCACTTCGCGGCGTTGCTGGAGCCCGTTCGTATCTGACCTTTTTCGACGAACCGCGCACCTATGGCGTGACAGTACGAACCAAGTTCTGACCAAGATTGAAATCCGCCTGCTTCATCACCCGACCGACAGGCGAAAACTTGCAATGGGGGGAGTCGGGCAACCGGCTTCCCCCTGTTTTTGTCGGCACCAGCGATGGCGCCAGCCGATCGAAGCGGCGTGTCACCAGCGAGCACGAAGAAGTCACAAAGACAGGCTAGTCCATGGCAGAGCTTAACCTGACAATGACCATCGGCGGAATGCCCGCTACCGCCAGCGCCTCGCTGGAAGTCCGCAATCCGGCAACCGGCGCTGTCATTGCAGCTGTGCCTGACGCCAGCGAAGCTGAATTGAATGCAGCCGTGGCGGCAGCCCGCAAAGCTTGCACAGCCTGGCGGCATACTCCGTGGGAGGAACGCGCCGCGATTGTCAGCAGAATTGGCGATACCATTGCCCTGAACGCGGCAGAGCTTTCAGCCATGCTCACCTGTGAACAGGGCAAACCCACCGACCAGGCCATAACCGAGATCATGACCGCAGCGCACTGGCTCCGTTCGACCGCGACACTCACACTGCCCGACCGCGCAACTGAGACGGCCCCCGGGCGCAAGCACATCACCCGCTATGTTCCGATCGGCGTGGTTGCGGCGATCTCGCCCTGGAACTTCCCGGTCGCGCTTTCGGCCTTCAAGATCGCGCCGGCTCTGCTGGCTGGCAATACCATGGTGCTGAAGCCTTCGCCGTTCACGCCGATGACCGTGCTGCGCGTTGGCGAACTGGTGCGCGACTTCGTGCCTGCAGGCGTGCTCAACATCATTACTGGCGGCGATGCATTGGGGCCGCTGATGACCGCGCACCCTGGCTTTGACAAGATCAGCTTCACCGGCTCCACCGCGACCGGAAAGCGCGTCATGGCCGCTGCTGCGTCGAGTCTGAAGCGTCTGACCCTGGAACTCGGCGGCAACGACGCCGCCATCATTATGCCTGATGTCTCGATCGAAGAGACCGCACAAAAGGTCTTCCGCTCGGCCTTCGCAAACAGCGGGCAGATCTGCATTGCGACCAAGCGTGCCTATGTTCACGACGCGATCTACGATGAGTTTCGCGATGCCCTTGCCCGGCTGATTGTTTCCGCGAAGGTGGGCGATGGCAGCGAGCCCGGCAGCACCCATGGTCCAATCCAGAACCGGCCGCAGTTCGATCGGCTTAGCGATCTCGTGGCGGACTGCCTGGCGAACGGCTACGCGATGATTCAGGGCGAGTCACCTACCGGAACAGGCTATTTCCTGCCGCTGACCCTCGTCGACAATCCCCCGCAGGAAAGCCGGATCGTTCAGGAGGAGCAGTTCGGTCCGATCCTTCCCTTGATCCGGTTCAGTGAAGTCGATGACGTCATCGCCAAGGTCAACGACAGCGACATGGGGTTGGCCGGAACGATCTGGTCGCGGGACATCGAGGCGGCTCTAAAACTGGCCGACCGGATGGAGATCGGCAACGTGTGGATCAACGAGGCACTTGCGCTCAGTCCCTTTGCGGCCTTCGCTGGCCATAAGCAATCCGGCCTAGGGGTTGAGAGCGGTATCGAGGGGCTGATGGCCTATACCGAACCCAAGACTTACTTCGTTGGTGGGTAGGCCGCTGACCCAGCTGTGTTCAGGATCTTTTCAGAGATCAGAGGAGCCTCCACCAGTAGTACAGCAGCCCCGCCGAAAGCAGCCCGTGGATCGCGGCTGAAGCGTGTGCCGCCTTTTTGCCCGGTGCCTTGTCGCCTTGCGAATTGGCAGCAAGGCTTGCCGCGAACAGCAGTCGGTTCACGGTGGCAAGTCCCATGTACAGCGCCATGGTCAGGAGTACCGGTTTCAGCACGGCGGGCTCGGTTGCATCGAATGTCATAAGAGCCAGCATGCCAAGCGAGGTCAGGCCAGCGCCTGCCACTCGCGCTGCCACCAGAGCGTCGGGGCCTGGCGTGGCGTTGGGCAGGAATACTTTTCGAAGCGTGGATATTGGCGCCAGAAGTAGGCCAAGGCCCATCAGAAGCTCGAAGATGGCGGATAGCAGAAGCAGGTAGGAATGGCTGTCCGGCATTAGTAGCTCCTATGAATGTTAACTCGTAGCATCGCAAAGCCAGTACCCTGGGGATACTGGATCAGTTTCTGCCCACCATTCGTTCGAGAAGCGCGACAAGAGTAGCGCGGTCGTTCTCTGGCCATGCCTGGAAATGCCTCTCGAGCATCTTGCGCCTGACATTGCCCACCTTGCGGATCAGCGCCTTACCGGCATCACTAGGCACAAGGTGACGCATCCGGGCATCGCTGGAACTGGGCACCCTCCTAACAAGGCCAAGCTCTTCGAGCTTGCTTGCCTGGCGGCTCACAGTCGAATGATCCCGGCCGATCAGGTTGGCCAGAGCAACCGTGCTGATTTCACCAGCCGCACTGATCCGGGACAACAGCGGAAACAGGGCCCGATCGAGCTTTATTCCGGAATCAGCGAGCAATCGCGCATCGAGATCCGAACGATTGACCAGATCGGCGAGTGCCAGAACGGCGGCGTGTAACCTGTCAGTCCAGTGCATGATCCGTGCATAACGCACATAGTTATTGCATGCAAATGCGAATGGCAATATGCGTGCATTATGCACGTTAATGAAGATGGCCGATGACTGAGGTCCTGATCGCGGGCGCAGGTCCCACTGGCATCGTGCTGGGGATCGAATTGTTGCGGCGGGGCATTGCAATCCGGTTGGTCGATGCGGCGAGCGGTCCGTTCGCGGGATCGCGCGGCAAGGGCGTGCAACCGCGTACGCTCGAAATCCTCGACCTCATTGGCGTTGCCGACGCCATGGTGGCTTCAAGCAGGCTGTATCCCCGCTTCAAACTCCATGCGGGCCCGCTCAGCTTGCCGCTGTTCTCGATTGGCAGCAACCACACGGCAACGGTCGATCGGCCCTATCCCAACATGCTGATGATCCCGCAGTGGCGGACCAACGAGATTCTGCTCACCCGTTTCACCGAACTTGGCGGCAGGGTTGAGTTTGATTCAGCGCTCGTCAGCCTCACCCAGTCCGATCAGGGTATCGCCGCGGGTCTTGCGACCGGCGAGACGGTCAAGGCCGACTACATCGTGGGCTGTGACGGTGGACGCAGCACCGTGCGCAAGCTCCTTGGGCTAGAGCTGCTTGGCAAATCGCTTGACGACAAGACGATGATTGTCGCCGATCTAGATATCGATGGGCCGCTTCGATCGTGACTTCTGGCATGTCTGGCCGCTCAATCGCGTTGGGCCTGCACTGCTGTGCCCGCTACCAGGGACCAATCTGTTCCAGCTGGCATGGTCCAACCGGATCGCGGAGGCAGGTCTGGAGGCAGGCGTTCTGCGTGCCACTGGCCAGCACGTGAAGCGCATCGCATGGCAATCCAAATACCGCCACCAGGCTCGCATGGTCGATCGCTACCGCGTCGGCCGGGCGTTCCTGGCAGGCGATGCCGCCCATATCCATCCACCTTCGGGCGCCCAAGGGCTCAACACCAGCGCGCAGGATGCCTGGAACCTCGGCTGGAAGCTGGCCGCGGCGATCAGGACTGGCGATGACGGACTGCTTGACACCTACCAGCAAGAGCGTTTGCCGATTGCGGCGGCCATGCTCAACCTTACCGGAACGCTACACTTCAAAGGCTCGTTCAAGCGGGGCGAGCTCACCAATCACCTCTCGCTTGGCTACGGTAACAGCCCATTGAATGAAGGCGAGGCAGACGATGGAATTGCACCGGGCGACCGGATTGCCGACCGCCTGTTGCCCGATGGCTCGCGGCTATTCGACCACCTGCGCCACACTGGCGCAACCCAGCTGATCCGCCGCAACGCGCCGCACATCCTGATCCGCCCCGATGCCTACGTAGCCGAGATCGGGCGGCGCGAGGTAAACAGCTATTTCGGCGAGGCGGTTCGCAAGGTCGAGATAGATTGTTGAGATTACGACTATCGACATTCCTTGTGTCGAACATCGGCGGCAGCACATTCAATGAACGGATGTCTGCTTCTGACGAAACTGCGACAGCCCCGGAGCGTTGGGAATTTGGTCGAAGCATGTACCTTCAAACGCCACGCGGCTGCATCCTTCATTGAAACACTCCTCATTCATTTGGTGCAAGAAGCGGGCGTGATCCGGGGCTCCCAGAGCAGTTGGTTCGCAGGCACACCGTACCCCGCGATTTCGGGAAGTATCTATCTGAAAGTCCTGCTCAACCTAGTTTTGCGCACTTTCAACCCGCCAGCGAGTTGAGCTGGTTTGTGCCGATCCGCTAGCAACCCTCATTCCGTTATGTACCTGAATTAAAATCCGAAAGCGGTACCCGACGGAGAGTTGCTCACGACTTGCTTTGATGATGACCATTCGCAAGGTGAACCAGGTTCCATCGGCCAGGCAAGGAACCTGATTCATGGCCTGTCACGATGAGCTTCAGACATTCGTACCGCTTCCCGTCGCCACTAGGTGAGGCGGTAGGCAGCTGACTGACGCGAGAGCGTCAACATCTTTGTTCGCGACCTGATCGTCGCACCATGGCAGTGCGACAATGAGGTCGCGGACAGACCAGTTGGCCGCGATCCAGCCTGGCAGGGAATTTTCATTCCGCTGCGCTCGATGCCATCCTGTCGAGCCGTGGGATGGTAGACTGAGGCAGTGCACCCACGATGCCTACAGGCGACGGCTGGAGCGGTATGGCTTATCAGATTGATCCGCTCCAGGGCTGACGATTGGCACAGAACGTCGCCCAATCGGCCATCATATCGCGTCGCTTGTCGAGATAGTTGGTGCGCCGATAGGCGGCCTCGACCTTGTTGGCGATGGTGTGCGCGAGGGCCGCTTCCGCGACCTCGCCGGGGTAACTGGTCTGCTCCGCCGACCAGTCCCGAAAGGCCGAACGGAAGCCGTGCACGGTGTAGGGGAGTTCGGCGTAACGCAGAATCTTGAGCAGGGTCATGTCGGACAGCGGACGGCGTACAGCGCGTCCCGGGAAGAGGAGGTTGCTGCATGGTGCGTGATACTGCCTCGCGCGCTCCAGGACATCGATCGCGGCAGCGGAAAGGGGAACAACATGTTCCTTGCCGATCTTCATTCTGGAGGCCGGAATGGTCCACAGTCTGGCCTCCAAATCGACCTCGTTCCACGTGGCACCGCGTACCTCGCCTGACCTTGTCGCTGTCAGGATCAGGAACTCCAATGCCAGTCTTGGGGCGCTCAGCCGGGCATGCAGGTGGGTCATGAATGAGGGCACTGCCTCAAAGGGCATCGCCGCGAAGTGACCGTCCTTCTTGGGCTGCCTTGGCAGCACGCGAGAGACCGAACGCATCGGTGCCTCGGTGGGGCGCATGCCGCTGGCATAGGCCCAGTCGAGCACCACGCCGATCCGCTGCTTGACCCGCCTGGCGGTCTCAGGCTTCGTCAGCCAGATCGGCAGCAGCACCTCGCGGATCAGCGGGCCTTCGATGTCGTTGACCAGGCGATTGCCCAACAATGGGAAGGCATAGTTCTCCAGCGTGGTGATCCACTGGTCCTGGTGCTTGCCGTTCTTCCAGCTTGCCTTCTGTTCGGCATGGACCCGCAGGGCTGCTGCCTTGAAGGTCAGGATCTCGAGCTTGCGCCGCTTGCGCTCCGCCACCGGATCGATCCCGCGCTGGATGTCGCGGCGCAGTTCGTAGGCCGCATCGCGGGCTTCCTTCAAGGACACCAGCGCCAGCGAACCCAAGCCGATATCGCGCCGCCTGCCGTTCACAGTAGCGCGGAGCTGCCAGTTGCCTTTGTTCGGTCCCGTCAGTTCCAGATACAAGCCGTCGCCATCACTGTAGCGCCCAGGTTCCTTGAGGTTTCGAATCTGCAGTGGCGTGAGCCGGCCCATGACCATCCATCCTGTTCCGCCCCCCACAATCTCCCCCACACTTCAAGTTGGATTTGGGGAGATCATGAAGAACAATATAAGAACATTGAAGGCGCGATCAAGGCAGAAAAACCGCAGAAATCTGCGTCTTTCCGGGATCAATCGGGCTTTCCTGGGATGATGTAGATGGCGGAGACGGAGGGATTCGAACCCTCGGTACCCAGTTCGAGTACGGTTCCTTAGCAGGGAACTGGTTTCAGCCACTCACCCACGTCTCCGCAAGAAACACGCGATTTGGGCGCGCATCCCCGGCTGCAAGAGGCGCGCTATAATAGCGCCCGTTCAAGGCTTCAACCCGTCCTGACAAAAAAGCGACATGCGCTCGCTTCGCCTGCCGGGGGACTCGACTCACCGCAATTTCGATTCGGTTCACCGCCGCGCAATTGTCGCCGCGTCAGCATGGGATTCTGATGCAGCGCGAGAGGGCCCGCCACGGGCCCGGGAAGTATACACCATGACGAAACAGCTTTCGACCTTCATCCGCCAACTCGGCCTTGCCATGGCCGGATCGCTGGTGCTGGCCACCAGCCCGATTGCCGCACAGGAGCTGCAGGCGATCGACCCCGATAGCGCGTTTGACGAGCCGGCAGCGCCCGCCACGCCAGTTACGCCGCCGATCGATGGCGACCTTGCGCCGCAGCCGGAAGCGGCCGCGCCCGCTGACACCACCGGCAACGATCTCGTCGCCTTCGGCTCGGAGGAGGCACAAACGGCCGATCCGCAGGCGGCCACCACCGCTACCGGCGAACAGGCCCCCGCCGCCGACCCGGCAGCATCCGACAAACCGACCTTCGCCGGCAGCGAAACGACCTATGGCGAGGACGATCTGATCGGCGCGGCCGAAGGCGTGTTCGGCAAGGGCGCGGAAGGCCTTGCCAAGATGATCGAGAACCTGCTGCGCGATCAGGGCGAACCCAATGCCTATATCGTCGGGCGCGAGGCGGGCGGCGCCTTCGTGGTCGGAGCCCGCTATGGCTCGGGCACGCTCTATCACAAGGTCGAGGGCAAGATGCCAGTCTACTGGACCGGCCCGTCGATCGGCTTCGATGCCGGGGCCAACGCGGCCAACACCTTTGTGCTGGTCTATAATCTTTACGATACCGAGGAGCTGTACGAGCGCTTCCCGGCGGGCGAGGGCCAGGCCTATCTGGTCGGCGGTCTGAACGCGAGCTACATGCGTAAGGGCGATATCGTGCTGATCCCGATCCGCGTGGGTGCCGGCCTCAGGCTCGGGATCAATGCGGGCTACATGAAGTTTTCCAAGAAACAGCGCTGGCTGCCCTTCTGATCCGTGCCCGCGCGCAATCACGTATAAGTATGCATTGATGCCGGAATAGGGAATTCCCTGTTGCGGCACCCTGCATCTCGTTGCATGGCGCCGGGCATGCTCGAACGACTCACACCGCAAGCCCCGGACGCGCTGCTCGCGCTGATCAAGCTCTACGCCGCTGACCCGCGCACCGACAAGGTTGACCTGGGCGTGGGCGTCTATCGCACCGGGCAGGGCGATACGCCTGTGTTCGCCGCCGTGAAGAAGGCGGAGCAGATCCTGGTCGATACGCAGGACAGCAAGTCCTACCTCGGGCCGGAAGGCGACATGGGCTTCGTCAACGCGCTGATGCCCTATATCTTCGGCACTGACGCAACGATGGGCGGCCGGATCAGCGGGATGCAGACCCCCGGCGGCACCGGTGCGGTGCGGCTGGCGGTGGCGCTGGCGCAGCGGGCCGGGGTTGAGCAGCTTTATCTGGGCAAGCCGAGTTGGCCCAACCATGCGCAGATCCTCAGCGACATCTCGCTGGAAACCCGCTGGTTCGATCATGCCCGCGCCGATGGCACCGCCAATCTCGAAGCGGTGCTGGAAAGCGATCGCGAATGCCGGGCCCAATGCTGCGGTGCTGCTGCATGGCGCCTGCCACAATCCCACCGGGATCGACTACACCGCCGAACAGTGGGACGCGATTGCCGATGCCTTTGCGGCAGGCGGCGCTTTCCCGATCATCGACCTCGCCTATCAGGGGCTCGGCCACGGGATGGAAGAAGACGCCTATGGCCTGCGCCGCGTGCTGGCGGCAGTGCCCGAGGCGTTCATCGCCTATAGCTGTGACAAGAATTTCGGGGTCTACCGTGACCGCGTGGGCGCGTTTTACGCAATGACACGGGAGGCTGACGATCTGGACACCGTCTTCTCCAACGCCAACGCGCTGGCGCGCGCGGCCTGGTCGATGCCGCCCGACCATGGCGGCGCGGTGGCGCGGATCGTGCTGCGCGATCCCGACCTTACCGACATGTGGCTCGACGAGCTGGCGCAAATGCGCATGCGGATGCGGCAAGTGCGCGAGAAACTGGGCGCGGCCGGCATGGCGGGCAGTGTCGACCTAGCCCCGCTGGCGCACCAGAACGGGCTGTTCTCGACGCTGCCGGTGACGCCGGAGCAGGTCAAGCAGCTGCGCGAAGAGCACGCGATCTACATGGCGGGTTCCGGCCGGATCAACATCGCCGGGCTGACCATGGGCAATATCGACAAGTTCATCGCGGCGGTTGCCGTCGTCACCGGCTGAGGCAGTTCGCGCAGCGGATTGGCGGCCACGACGTCCGATCCGATGGAACACATGGAACACGGTCCAAGGGCAAAAACCGCCGTTCTGTGACTCTGGCGGTCAAAACTGTGACTCTAAGGGCTGAAGTGTGACTTTGGCGGCGCCGGGTGTGACCCTTGCGCGCTAAAGTGTGACTCTGCGCGGGCGCAAAGTGTGACCTTGGCGATTCACAGGTGGAACGCGGCGGGCGCGGGCACTGCTCGTGGCGAGGAAGGCTGGACGGAGAGAAAGAGCCCTGGCGGATTAGCCGGTTCGTGCGATGTAGGAAATGTCCGAGAATGGGTGGGGTGCTGAATGTCAGCTCTTGCGCGATTGCGTCAATTTTCGGACCAGCATCGAGAATTCGCAATTACGCGGTAGCTGATGCAAGGCGCCGATCCAGATCTCTAAGCTTGGCGGATTTCTGGATCAGGATCGGTGCCTGATCGAGGCTTTCGACAAAACGCCAAAGATATGAGAACATTGCGAAGACATCGCCCGCCTGTGGCTTTTCCTGAGCAGTGCCAACCTGCCAGAGGGCGACTACGAAGAGAACGATAACGAGCATTTCCATAAGGCCGAACGCGGTGGCTTCGGCATCTGAAAGCTTGATCCTCCAGCCAGCCAATGCCTCGAAGTGACGGCGGACCGAGTTTTCATCGCCATTCGAGAGCAGCCTGACCTCGTTCTCGAGCCGGTTATTGAGGCCTTGGTTCAAAATGCCGGACCTGCGT
The DNA here is from genome assembly GCF_011047315.1 of Altererythrobacter sp. BO-6. Lineage (NCBI taxonomy): Bacteria > Pseudomonadati > Pseudomonadota > Alphaproteobacteria > Sphingomonadales > Erythrobacteraceae > Altererythrobacter > Altererythrobacter sp. BO-6. The sequence continues at coordinate 2,248,729 of NZ_CP049259.1, forward strand.
CCGAACCACCCGCCAACAAGAAGCAATGGAACGCCAAGCGCTAGGCAGGCAAAAGCGAGCAGTGGATTCAGGAACACAAGCGCCGACAACGAAACGGTCAAGGCTATGACGGCATAGAGGACCCTAGGCACGTCTTCTTCTAGAAAGACCGTGTATTCGCGTGAAAGCGCAACGCGGGCGGCAACCCGTGCAGGCTCAAGCCCATCAGCGCGAGACCGGGCAACGACACTTGCAGCGAGGGCGCCATAGATTCTCGTGAACACGCGGGTATCGTATCGCTTGGACGCAACCGTCAGCATTAGCTGCGCGGTGTGGCAGCCCACGAGCCACAGCACCGCTACGTACTCCCCGGTCAGCACACCGTTGATGGCAAAGCCAGTAGCCAAAGGATAGAGCAAGGCGGCAATCATGCCGCTGGCTGTAAGACAATAAGCAGTGAAAAGGCGTCCACGATGGACGCGCGCAAGTTCGAGTAACATGGTAAGTCTCGATGATCAGATATGGAGAGGTCGCGCGGATAAGCGCGCGCGTTCAGTCGCTTGTTTGCGCCGCTACGCGGTGAACACTGACCTGATCATTTTGACCTCGGAACCAAATTCCAATGGCTGCTGCGCTTACTCGAATTCGTACGGACGAGCAATGCGATTTCGATTGGCCTAATTTAAGCAGGCAATGGCTGCTTTCAGGTATGCAGACCATTCTTTCCATTGGCCGGCTGCCGCTATACCTAGGCTTTATGCTGCTGATCGTCGGAACCGTTCGTCTGCCTGCCGAAAACATGGAAGCGGCTCGGCCCTTCATGAAGCGAATGGCTGACGCAAGTCGAGCCGAAGAAGGCTGCGTTGAATATACCTACGCGGAGGACGTGTTCGACCCCGGGCTTATCCATGTAAAAGAATTATGGGTCGATCAGCCGGCACTTGATCGCCATTTCGCGACCCAGCATCTCGCCGACTGGCGACAGGCTTGGCCAAGCCTGAGTATCGGCGAACGAAATCTGCGCGTCTATGAGGTTGGTGAACCGCGCCCGACGTAACTTTGGGCCGCTTTCAAGCATGCGTCATAAGTTCCTGAGCGGCCGCTTTGGGGTCGTGAACAGGCGTGGTGCCTTTCCTCCCAACGGCTCCCTTTTGCCAACTACCCGACAGAGTGCTATCTCGCTCCACAGGGCCGCTTGCGTGATCGCAAGGCCCGAGTCTCGCCTTGGCCAACGGTCACTACCAAGGGAGACGGAAAGCATGAAAAAGAGTGTAATCGGCGCTGCGATCGCGGCGTCCATGATGCTGGGCACACCGGCGCTGGCGCAGAGTTTCAACTACGATGTCACGTGGGAGCCGGTCGAGCCCTATGGCGGTTTGACCAGCCCGGACGGGCCGCAGTATCGTGGGGGCGCGGTCAAGGGCACCTATGTCTCGACCGATAACGATGGCACAGTCGCCAACGGCACAGTCAAGTGCGTCGGCACGCGGCAGCCGCCGGGCGTCTTTGCGATTCACCTCGCTTGCACCGCGCAGGACCAGCAGGGAACCTATTCGCTGGCCTATGGCTGCAACTGGATCGGCAAGCCGGGGCCGGAAACGCCGCTCGGCTGCGTCGGCGCCATGGAAGCGACCGATGGCCAGTTCAAAGGCACGCGGGGCGGCCTGACGATGTACTGGTATTCGGATGAAAAATCCGTCGGCACGGGGCAATGGTACGTCGCGCCATAGGGCGCTTGCCATAAAGCCGACGTTTACCGGTCGCGGAACGCAGGTTTCGCGGCCGGTTTCGTTTCGGGCTAGCCCGCCAGCGCCTGCATCCGCTTGAGATAGCGGGCGAGCACGTCGATCTCGAGATTGACCTTGTCGCCCGGCCGCAGCGCGCCCAGCGTCGTCACTTCGCCGGTGTGCGGGATGATGTTGAGCATGAAGGTGCAGGCGCCGTCGGCCTCGTCGCGCAGATCATTAACCGTCAGCGACACGCCCTGGACGGTGATCGATCCCTTGGGGGCGATGAAGGGCGCGAGGCTGGCAGGCGCGCGGATATCGACCCGCCAGCTGTCGCCCGACGGTTCGGCCAGCATGACTTCGCCCACCGCATCGACATGCCCGGTGACGATGTGCCCGCCCAGCTCGTCGCCCATGCGCAGGCTCGGCTCGATATTCAACCGCGCGCTTTCAGCCCACATGCCCGGCACGGTGCGTGACACGGTTTCGCCCGAAACGTCGACATCGAACCAGGCCGCGTCCTTCGCTCCGCCGCGATCGACCACGGTCAGGCACACGCCCGAACAGGCGATCGACGCGCCGATGTCGATCCGCGCGGGATCGAGCGGGGCCGCGATGCGCAGCCGCAGATCGCCGCGCTGCTCAGCCTGCGCGATGGTGCCGATGGCGGTGACTATGCCGGTGAACATTGTGCCTCCTGTTCGCTGGGGCGCTGATAGGCGGTGAACGTGTCGCTGCCAAGCTGGCGCTGTTGGGTGATGCGCCAGCCGCTGGCGGGGTCGGCTGGCAAGAGGGCCGCCGGGGCCTTCACCCCAGCGCCCACGGTGACGGGCGCAGTGTAGATGTGCAGCTCGTCGACCAGCCCGGCATCGAGGAAGGCCTGCGCGGTGGCCGCGCCGCCTTCGACATAGAGATATTGCACCTCGGTGAGCTGCGCGATGTCCTGCGGCGCGGCGATCGCTGCGGTGCCGACAGGCGCTGCGCCGCGGGTGAGGACGTAGCGGGCGGGTGAACGGTCCTCGATCCCCGGCAACCGCACATCGAGCCGCGGTGCGTCATGGCGCCAGGTGCCGCCGCCGACCAGGATCGCGTCCTGCCGCGCGCGCTGGGCATGGACATGCGCGCGGGCGGCCGCGCCGGTGATCCACTGGTCCTGCCCCGGGGCGCGGGCGATGAAACCGTCCGCCGAGATGGCCAGCTTGAGCGTGACATAGGGGCGATGGCGGGTCTCGCGGGTCAGGAAGCCGGCAAGGCTCGTGCGCGCTGCGGCATCATCGAGCACCGTCACAGCGATCCCCGCCGCTTGGAGCCGGGCGATGCCTTTGCCGCAGGTGCGCGGGTCGGGGTCCTGCACTCCGATCACCACCCGCGCTGGCTTCGCTTCGGCCAGCACATCGGCGCAGGCGGGGCCGCGCGCAGACCGGTGTGCGCAGGGTTCCAGCGTGACGTAGATCGTTGCTCCCCGGGCGCCGCCGACAGGCAGTCGCGCCAGTGCATGCGCTTCGGCATGGGGCCTGCCGCCCGCTTGCGTCCACCCGCGCGCCTGCACGATGCCGTCCTGCAGGATCACGCAGCCAACAGCGGGGTTGGGGCGGCTTAGCGGGCGGGCGCGGGCGGCGATCTGCGCTGCCGCGGCCATCCATCGCGCGTCGTGACCCAATGTGGCTCAGTCCGTCCCGCGTTCGGCGGCATCCGCTGCGCCGGGCACGACGCGGGTCTCCAGCACTTCCTGTCGCTTCGCAGCGGCTGCCGCTTCCTCGTGCGCGCGTTCCTCCGCCGCCTGCCTTTCCATCGCCTCGACATCCATGCCGCTGGCAGCGCCCAGCGCGCGGTAAAGCTCGCGCTTGCGGGCTTCGACCGCCTCCAGTTCGGCGCGGCGGGCATCCTGCTTTTCCTGATTGGCGATGTTGGACGCCATGATCTCCTCGTCGCTGCGATCGGCGGCCAGGGTGGAGATGTAGGTCACTTTGGGGCGCTCGGGCTCGACCAGCGCGGTTTCCGATGTCGCCCAGGCCAGAATCAGCACCATCGGCAAGGTAGAGGCGATCAGGATCGGCCAGCGATAGGGCTGCGGCCTGCGGAAATACTCCCACAGATCGGCCACGCCGGGCCCGGGATTGTAGCGTTGAAGCCTGCTCATGCGCGCAACATAGGGCGTGGAGCGGGCGAGCGCCAGTGGCTGCGCGCCCGCGGCGATGGCGGCGCGGTTCAGCCGAAGCTGGTGTAAAGCGACCTGCCGTGCTGCTTCAGCCAGCGGTCCGCCGCGCCGATATCGCCTTCATAGATGTCGCCAAGCAGCGCATGGAAGGCGGGGCTGTGATCGAAATGGACCAGATGCGCCACTTCATGTGCGACGACCGATCGCCGCACGAAATCGGGCGCCTGCACCAGCCGCCAGTTGAGCCGGATGCGCTTGCGGTCCGAACAGCTGCCCCAGCGCCGCTGCGCACGCGAAATCGCCACCGGCACCGGTTCAAGCTGCGCCGTGCGGCAGTAATGGACTGCGTCCTCCTCGAACAGGGCCAGCGCCTCGCGCTCCAGCCAGCGTGCCAGCCGCTGCTCCAGCGCCTCGTGCGGTCCGCCGATGACGATCTGCCGATCGCTCAGTACCGGCCGGCGGGCGGCAGTCTCGCGCCATTCGATCCGCAGCTGTTCGCCGCGATAGGCGATCGTGCCGCCCGGCAGGGGGGCAGCGCGCACAGGCAGCTTGGCCATCTGCGCGGCGAGCCATTCCCGCCGTGCGTGGGCAAAGGCAATCGCTTCACGGCTGCGTGCCCATTGCGGCAGGGTGATCTGCACCGCCTGGCCATCGGCAGCCAGCCGCAGCGTCAGCCGCCGCGCGCGGGCATGGCGCTTGAGCACGATCGGAACGGTGCGCCCGCCCAGTTCGATCTCGGGCTCGAGCATTTCCTTGCGCAGCCAGTCGATCATGGCGTGCCCCAATCGACGATGTGATGTTCCAGCGGGCCGGCCTTGGTCTCGCTCACCACGCGCCCGGACACTGAAATGCCCGCGCGCTTCACTGCCTCCGGGTCACCCGAAATGAGGTAATGCCATTCGGGCAGCGGCTCGCCATCAGCGCGCAAGCGATAGGCGCAGGTCGCGGGCAGCCAGTTGACATGCTGGACGATATTGTAGGTCAGCCGCAAGCAATCGGGCACGAAGGCCTTGCGGTTGCGATAATCGGTGCAGCGCGCGGTGCTGGTGTCGAGCAGCTTGCAGGCGACATTGGTATCGACGATTTCGCCGGTATCCGCGTCTTCGATCTTGTGCAGGCAGCAGCGCCCGCAGCCATCGCACAGCGCCTCCCACTCCGCCCGGGTCAGATCGCCCAGCGGCAGGGTCCAGAAACTGTCCCTCAGCTCACCCATTTCGCCAGTTCTGCTGCCACGGCATCGGCGCCCTGGTCGGTCGGCAGGGTGGCGATCGGTGCGCCATCGGGGCCGAACAGATAGACGATGGCCGAATGATCGACGAGGTATCCGCCGCCCGGCGTGTCTTCGCCGCGCGAATAGAACACGCGGAAATTGTCTGCGGCCTGCTTGACCTGTTCGGGCGTACCGGTGAGGCCGATCAGCTTGTCGGAAAAGGCGGCAGTGAATTCGCCCACCACTTGCGGCGTGTCGCGCTCGGGATCGACCGAGATGAAGATCGGGGCGATCTGCGCCGCCAGTTCAGGCTCGGCCTTGGCGAATGCGTTATAGCCCTGCATCATCCGCTGGACGTCAGTCGGGCAGATGTCCGGGCAATAGGTGAAGCCGAAATAGACCATGCGGTATTTGCCCGCAAAATCGTCCCAACGCACCGTTTCACCAGCGGAATCGGTCAGTTCGAACGGCCCGCCGATGCTGGCCCCGGCCAGCGGCGCTTCGGCCTGCGGCGTGGCATCCTGGCATGCGGCAAGCGCCAGCGCACTGGCGGCAAGCGGAACCCAGCGCAAGTTACGGAATTTCTCAAGCATGGTGTCTCGGTTCATGGTCTGCTAACCGGCTATAGTGAACAGCCCGCGATGTAGGGTGTGACAGGGTTTTTGAAAGGATGACAGCGTGACGCATGCCGTTATGCGCAGGATTGCAATGGTTTTCGCCTTGTTTGGAGCGTTGGGCGCGCTCACGGCGAGCCCAGCGTCCGCGCAGATGTTTTCGGAAGGCTATGAATTCCTCAAGGCCGTGAAAGATCGCGATGGCGATGCCGTGACCGAGGCGCTCAACCAGCCGGGCACCACGATCGTCAACACCCGTGACCTCACCAGCGGCGAAACCGCGCTGCATATCGTGACCGAGCGGCGCGATGCGATCTGGATCCGCTTCCTCACCTCGCGCGGGGCCAATCCCAATATTCGCGACAAGAAGGGCGTCTATCCGATCCAGCTGGCGGTGACGCTGGGCTATCTTGAAGGCGTGGAAGCGCTGATCAAGGCGGGCGCCCAGATCGAAGTGACCAACAATGCCGGGGAAACGCCGCTGATTGCCGCCGTGCATCGGCGCGACGCTGCGCTGATCCGCTTGCTGCTCGAAAAGGGCGCCAACCCCGATCGCTCGGACAATTCCGGCCGCACCGCGCGCGATTATGCTTCGCTGATGACCGGAAACAGCACGATCCTGGCCGAATTCGAGCGGGCCGATACCGCACGCAAGGAAAAGGGCGCATCGGGCAGCTATGGGCCGGGCGCCTGACATGGCCGATCTTGCCGACATGACGCTGGACGAGCTGCGGCTGGCACTGGCCCCCGAAGTCGCCGCCTCGGCGATCTTCGACGGGTGGAGCGATGCGGCACTGCTGCATGCTGCCGATATGGCCGGTGCCGATCCCGATGTCGTTCGGCTCGCCTATCCGGGCGGCGCGATGGACATGATCGAAGCCTGGATCGACACGATCGACGCGCAGATGGCCGAGGCACTGCCCGCTGAAAAGCTCGCCACGATGAAAATCCGCGAGCGGATCCGCGCGCTGGTGCAGTTTCGGCTGGATGCAGTGGAAGGGCTGGAGGAAGCCGTCCGCCGCGCAATGGCGGTTATGGCGCAGCCGCAGAACGCCGCGCGCGGACTGAAGATCGGCTGGCGCAGCGCGGACAAGATGTGGCGGCTCGCAGGCGACACCGCGACCGATTACAACCATTACACCAAGCGGGCGATCCTGGCCGGGATCTACAGCGCTACGCTGGCCGTCTTCATCGATGATGAGAGCGAGGGCAAGCAGGCGACTCGTGCCTTCCTCGATCGCCGGATCGACGGGGTAATGAAGTTCGAGAAGTTCAAGGCGAGGTTCACGGTCGGCGAGCGGGAAGGGTTCAGCGTCACGCGCTTCCTTGGCCGGTTGCGTTACCCTTCACACTGAACGAGTTAGCTGCTCCTAAAGCGTCGATTTTTGAGGCGCGCGCGTTATGTCTATTGAGAATCGGTTGCAATTAGCTGCGCGGTCTGGCAGCGCGGCGGCATGACGCTTGACCAGCTTCCGCACGGTGCCCACGCCCGTATTACAAGTGTGGCATGGGAGACGCTCGCTCCCGAAGAGGCGCTGCGTTTGCGCGCGTTGGGTATCGACGAAGGAGCCGAGGTGTCGATCGCGCATCGAGGCGTCTTTGGCGGGGCCGACCCGCTGGCGATCACGCTGGGGCGGATGACGGTGGCGCTGCGCCGCGTGCATGCAGCGGCGATGCAGGTTTCACTGGAAGAGGTGGCGGAATGAACCCCGTCCGCACTGTGGCGCTGGTGGGCAATCCCAATGCCGGCAAGAGCGCGCTGTTCAATGCGCTGACCGGCGCGCGCCAGAAGATCGCCAACTATCCGGGCGTGACGGTGGAGCGCAAGGCCGGGCGGCTGGTGCTGCCCTCGGGCGAGCCGGCTGAACTGATCGACCTGCCGGGCAGCTATGGCCTGGCCGAAACCTCCAGCCCGGACGAGGAAGTGACCCGTAAGGTCGTGCTCGGCGAATTCGCGGGCGAAGCGCAACCTGACGTGATCGTGGTGGTGCTCGACGCGGCCAATCTCGAACAGCATCTGGTGTTCGCGCAGGAAGTGATCGCTTTGGGCCGCCCAACGGTGGTCGCGCTCAACATGATCGACCTGGCCGAACGCGACGGATTGGTGATCGATCCCGAGGCGCTGGGCCATGCGCTGGGCGTGCCGGTGGTGCCGACAGTGGCGGTGCGGCGGCGCGGGCTTGACCAGCTTGCCGCAGCCATCGGCGAAGCGAAGGTCACCGCGCCCGGGCATGAGGATGAACGCCGGATCGGGCACCTGTCGCTGCCCGAGCGGCGGCTGGCGGCGCGCAACATTGCCCGCGCCGCAATCATTTCCGAAAGCTCCGCGCACCGGCTCAACAGCCGGCTTGACCGGGTTTTGCTCCATCCGTGGATCGGGCCGGTCATCCTTTTCGGCCTGCTATTCGTGATCTTCCAGGCAGTGTTCGCCTGGGCCACGCCCTTTGCCGACGCGCTCGATGCGGGCGCGGGCGCGCTGGGCGACATCGTGCGGGCGAACTTTGCCGAGAGCTTCCTGCGGGACCTCGTCACCGAAGGCGTGATCGCCGGGGTCGGCTCGGTGGTGGTGTTCCTGCCGCAGATCGTGATCCTGTTCTTCTTCATCCTTGTGATGGAGGCGTCGGGTTACATGGCGCGTGCCGCCTTCCTGATGGACCGGCTGATGGCCGGCGTGGGCCTCTCTGGCCGCAGCTTCATCCCGCTGCTCTCCAGCTTTGCCTGTGCCATTCCCGGCATCATGGCGACGCGCAGCATTGCCGATCCGAAGGACCGGCTGACCACGATCCTGATCGCCCCGCTGATGACCTGTTCGGCGCGGCTGCCGGTCTATCTGGTGATCATCGGTGCGGTGATTCCCGATACAAGGGTAGCCCCGTTCATCGGGCTGCAGGGGCTGGTGCTGTTCGGGCTCTATGTCGCTGGCATCCTCGGCGCGATGGCGGCGGCGCTGCTGCTGCGGCGCACCGTGACCAAGGGCAAGGCGAGCGGCTTCATCATGGAACTGCCGCGTTACCAGTGGCCGATCCTGAAGGACCTGCTGATCGGATTGTGGCAGCGCGCCTTCGTGTTCCTGCGCCGCGCGGGCACGATCATCTTTGCCGCCACCGTGGTGCTGTGGCTGCTGCTGACCTTCCCCAAGGCCGATCCGGGCGAAAGCCAGGTCGATGCCAGCTTCGCCGGGCAGATCGCCACCGCGATGCATCCCGCGTTCGAGCCGATCGGCTTCAACCGCGAGATGACGCTGGCGCTGGTGCCAGCGATGGCCGCGCGCGAAGTGGCGGTCTCCTCGCTGGCGACGACCTATGCGGTCGATTCGGAGAGCGAGGACCAGACGCTGGAGGCGCTGCGCGGCAAGGTTGCCGAGCTGTGGGGCCTGCCCACCGCGCTGGCGTTCCTGGCGTGGTTCGTGTTCGCGCCGCAGTGCATTTCCACGATCGCTGTCGCCCGGCGCGAGACAAACGGGTGGAAATGGCCCGCCTTCATGGTTGGGTATTTGTTCGCGCTCGCTTACACCTTCGCGGGAATCACTTACTGGGGCGCGGTAGCGCTGGGATTGTAGCGAAGGAAAGAACACATGGCCGGGTCACTCAACAAGGTAATGCTCATCGGGAACCTGGGGGCCGATCCGGAAATCCGCAGCTTCCAGAACGGCGGCAAGGTCGCCAATCTGCGCATCGCCACCAGCGAGACGTGGAAGGACAAGAACACCGGCGAGCGGCAGGAACGGACCGAGTGGCACAACGTCGCGATCTTCTCTGAAGGTCTGGTCGGCGTGGTCGAGCGTTTTCTGAAGAAGGGCAGCAAGGTCTATATCGAGGGCCAGCTGCAGACCCGCAAATGGCAGGACCAGAACGGGCAGGACCGTTACACCACCGAAGTGGTGATCCGCGGCATGAATGGCACGCTGACCATGCTTGACGGCGCGAGCGGCGGCGGTGGTGGCGGTGGCGGCTATGGCGGCGGCCAGCGTTCGGGCGGAGGTTATGGCGGTGGCGGCCAGTCGAGCGGCGGCTTCGGCGGCGGCGGGCAGGGCGGCTCGTCGGGCGGCGGCGGCTCCAATTACGACGATCTCGACGACGATATTCCTTTCTGATCAAAAACATGCATAACCGGCGAACTCAACCTCTTCGGGAGTAGCCTGTCTTGTTCGAAATCCTGGTCGCAATTGCTGCTGCGGGCGATGTTCCCCTTCGACCGCCGATCTCAACCAGCCCCAACGGCGTTCAGTACGAGCAGCAATTCGTCGCTTGGGTCCCGGGTGAGCTAAACTGTGACGGCGCAGCGCAACCTGCGCCGCTCGTACTGCACCGGCCGATGGGCGTGCTCGCCTGGCGAACCCAGTCCGATGTTGCGCCGGTTACGCTGAGTTTCACGCTCGATGACACCGGACGGCCGCTGTCGATTGCCCTGACTGAAGGCAACCAGCGCAACGCCCCGGTGCCAGACCTGATGCCCTCACTCGCTGCGAGCCGGTTCAAGTCTGTTGGCGCCCCGGTCAAGTGTTCGCTCACCTACACCCATCAAGCGGCCTCGCTCGCCGATGCTCCCTTGAGCGAATTGCTGCGGCGCGACGGCTATACCGCCACCCGCCAATGGCCCAGGGAGCTGCGCGAGCGGGTCGCCACGGGTGATTGCCGGTCATCGCCCCGGCCCTTGCCGCTGATGCGGGTCTATCCCGATTTTCGCGCGGTTGCCGAAGAAGCCGGCACGCGCGGCTGGCTGACGCTCAGCTATGACATCGATCCCGCCGGAGTGCCGGAGAACCTGCGGATCGTTGCCAGTTCGGGCAATGCCGGGCTGGAACAGGAAGCGATGGCAGCGATCGCCAAGTCGCGCTTTCGCGATGGGCCGCGCACTGTATGCGTCGCGAGCTTTGGCAAGGGAGCGGAGATCATCGCCGCACCCGATGCGCCCGAAGAGGAAGATTTCGGCGCATCGCCCGCTGCCTGCGATGTCGACGATCGCTGGTCCGCGCCGCCGCGCCTCAGCTATCCGCCCGCCTACTTGCGGCGCGAAATCGAAGGCTGGGCGATCGTCCGCTATGATGTCGCGACCTGGGGTGAGATCGGCAATATCGAAGTGCTGGATTCGCAGCCGACCGAGGAATTCGGCAAATCCGCCTTCACCATGCTGCAAAGGGCCAAGTTCAAGCCGATGGAACAGGGTATCACCGGCTGCATCGATCGTGTGTTCTACCGCATGAAGCGCAATACCTCCGATGCGGAGGAGGGCGAAAGCGACGAAGGTTAAAGTCCGCTCAAGGCAACCGGCCTCGAAACGTTGGGCACTCGCTGTTCCGGCTCCTACTGTCGTCTTTGTAAACGCTTCGGATTGGTTATGATGCCGATTTGCGAATGAGCATTAAGGGGGGAAGCGGTGTTCCTTGAGCGATTTTGCGCGAAGTGGGATCGGTTGCCGGCCAGGCTGGCACGGCAGGACTGGCTGGCTGTCTTTGTCGAGCTTGTCGTTGTTGTTGCTGGTATCTTGATCGCGCTCGGTTTCGACCAATGGGCCGAAGAGCGAGCGGATCGACAACGAGAACGGCAATATCTTGCACGCCTGCACGACGATCTGGAGATTGAATTATCGGGCGTTATCGCTGCGGAAGGATGGGCAGCCGCACGCCTTGATGCGGTGGAGAAGCTGGATAGCCTGATCAAAACTCCCGAGCGCGCCCGCAATGACCCGGCAATGGTTCCATGGGCGATCGAAACTTCCACCTGGCGTTCGTTCCCGGCGGTAAGCGCTTTCGTCTACAGGGAGCTCCAAGATACTGGGCAGATGCGGCTGATCACTTCGTTCGAGCTGCGTCGGCAGCTGGCGGACCATTATGGGCAAATCGCCAATGATGCCCGTGTTGGGGAGGACCGTCTCGCAGAAGAGAGGTTCGACGCGGGTGCTGCCGGTTTGCTTTCAACTCAGGAATTGCTGGAATTCGAAGAGCTTGAGGGCGAGGTCCGCGAACTGAACGTTACACCGGACCGGGCGGAGGAATTGGCGCGTGCGCTTGCCGCGCGACCTGACGCAATCAGGGAAATTCCCAGTGTCGGCCAGCACCATCAGTTCAATCTTCGCGTATTGGGAGGAATGAAGGCGCGGATTGGCGAGCTTCAATCCTTGATCGAAAGCGAACAGAGGCGGCTTGGGGATTGAAACGGTCTCGGCCCGTCAGGCCAATCCGGCCTCAAGCTGCTTTCGCTATTCTTTTTTCAACGCGCGCAGCGCCTCGGCCAGCGGGCCTGATGGCGCCTGGTCCTCGTCACTGCTGATCCCTTCCCGATTGCGCGCCGCATCGGCATTGGGCCCTTCCGCATAGGGGTCGATCGCAAGGCCGAGCGATTGCGCCACCGCTTCGCCCAGGTCGAAGGCGTCGCCTCTGAATTCGATCTCGTCGAGATCGTCTGCGGCCAGTTCGATTTCGATCTCGTCATCTTCGGACAGGGCCTGGCTGATAGTGCCCTCAGCCACAAACCGCAGGACCAGCGGCTCTTTGATCGAGGTTTCGAATTCTTCGCCCGAGATGGCGCAAAGCTGCGTGATCGCCGCATTCAGCCTGCCGGTCGCGCGCACGGCCTTGCCGTCCTGTTCCAGGTCAAGGTCAGCCGACAAGGCACGGATTTCCGGCAGCCCGAACCGCTGCGCCAGCGCGGCGCGCTCGGCTTCGGTCGCCTCGATGTGCAACCGGTCACCCGGCAGCGGCCGGACCTTGATCATGCGCGAGAATTCAGGTGCGCTCATTGGGCGGCTTCAGGCAGGCCGAAGCTGGCGGCGAGCAAAGCCTCGCCATCCAGCGTGGCAAGATGGTTGTGCAGCGCCTGCAGCTTGCTGGCGACGCAGGCGGGCGATCCGCCCTCGGCGAAGCTGACATTGCGCTCCACCGCCGCGCCGAGCTTTTCAGAGTCGCCAGCGAGCAGCGCCGGGCGATAGGCACCCATGCGCCCGCCGAGCACGCTCATCAGCCGGCCGATATGCTTGCCCACCACTACGTCATTGATGCCGAATTCGCGCAGCTGGCCGTCCATATCCTCGACGAAGAATTCGCACAGCAGCGCGCTTTCGCGGTGCAGGTCGGCTGTTTCCAGCCGCACCGCCACCGTGCTGAGCACAGCGGTGATCATGTCGAACCGCCCGTCGACCTCGTCCGCGACCTTGCAGGCAGCATACCATGCGGGATCGCGGGCCAGTTCCACCACCTTGTGCCACAGCGGGCGCACGGCTTCGCGCGGATCAGGCTGGGTACCGAACAGCTTGGACAGGAATGACATGGCGTATTGCGCTCCGCATCGGCGGCGTTCAGCCGCAATTCAATCGAGTTTGCCCAGTGGCGGCAACACGCGGCGTTGCAAGCCGCGCGCCATCGCCCTAAGGCTCGTGGCCGACATATAGGAAGGGTTGCTGCGCGGGCAATGCGCGAGGCACCCGAAACAAAGAAGGTTTGCGTTTCGCATGGTTAGGACCAAAGCGTTCAAGATCGCACTGGTGGCTGCAATTGGATTGGGCCTGGCAGGCTGCAATTCGATCCGCGAATCGCGTGGCTATGTGACCGATGCCTTGCTGGTCGATGCGATCCAGCCCGGGCTCGACAACCAGCGTTCGGTCGAACAGACGCTGGGCCGGCCAAGCTTTGCCAGCCAATATGGCCAGCCGACCTGGTACTATGTGTCCAGCGTGACTGGCCGCCGCCCCTTTGTCCGTCCGCGCATTGAGCAGCATTCGGTCCTCGCGGTGCGCTTCGACGACGCCGGCAATGTGATTTCGGCCGAGCGCAGCGGGATCGACCAGGTTGCGTTCTTCTCGCCCGATGGTGACAAGACCCCGACCCTGGGCCGCGAGCGCAGTTTCTTCGAAGACCTGTTCGGGAATATCGGGCAGGTTGGCGCTCCCGGCGCGGGAGGCGGGCCGGGCGGTCCGTAGCTTGACCGCGCGCCGCCGCTCCCCATATCCCGCGGCATGAGCACACAGAACGACAGCCACGGCCTGGTGCAGTGGCACGGCACCACCATCGTTGGCATCAAGCGCGCCGATCGCACCGTTATCGCGGGCGATGGCCAGGTTTCGATGGGCAATACGGTGATGAAGCCCAATGCCCGCAAGGTGCGCCGGATCGGCGAAGGCGGCAGGGTCATTGCCGGTTTTGCCGGTGCGACCGCGGACGCGTTCACCCTGTTCGAACGGCTGGAAAAGAAGCTGGAGCAATATTCGGGGCAGTTGCTGCGCGCCGCGGTTGAGCTGGCCAAGGACTGGCGCACCGACAAATACCTGCGCAATCTCGAAGCGCTGATGATCGTGGCAGACAAGGATGTGCTGCTGGTGCTGACCGGCAATGGCGATGTGCTGGAGCCTGAAGGCGGGATCACGGCGATCGGATCGGGCGGCAATTATGCGCTCGCGGCGGCCCGCGCACTGGCCGATTACGAAGACGATGCCGAGGTGATCGCCCGCAAGGCCATGCAGGTCGCGGCCGACATCTGCGTCTTCACCAATGGCAATGTCACCCTTGAGAGCATCTGAGAAACACCCGCCCCATGACTGAAGCACTCACTCCCAAGGCGATCGTCGCCGCGCTCGACGAGCACATCATCGGCCAGAAGGATGCCAAGCGCGCCGTGGCCGTGGCGCTGCGCAACCGCTGGCGCCGCCAAAGGCTGGGCCGCGAATTGCGCGACGAGGTAACGCCCAAGAACATCCTGATGATCGGGCCGACCGGGTGCGGCAAGACAGAGATCAGCCGCCGCCTGGCCAAGCTGGCCAATGCACCCTTCATCAAGGTCGAAGCGACCAAGTTCACCGAAGTCGGCTATGTCGGGCGCGACGTCGAACAGATCGCACGCGACCTGGCCGAAGAAGCGATCCGGCTTGAGAAAGAGCGCCGCCGCGAAGCCGTGCGCGAGGCGGCGAGCAAGGCGGCGATGGACCGGCTGCTCAACGCGCTGGTGGGCGAGAATGCGTCCGAAGCGACGCGCGAGGCTTTCCGCGAGCGGATCGTCCAGAACGCCATGAACGACGTCGAGGTTGAAATCGACGTGGTCGAAGCGCCGCAAATGCCTTTCGACATGGGCAATATGGGCGGCAATGTCGGCATGATCGACCTGTCCGAAATGTTCGGCAAGGCGATGGGGCGCAAGCCGACCAAGCGGCGCAAGCTGAAGGTGCCCGATGCGTGGGACCGGCTGGTCGACGAAGAGGCCGAAAAGCGCATGGACCAGGACGATGTCGCCCGCGTCGCGCTGGAAAACGCTGAAACCAACGGGATCGTGTTCCTGGACGAGATCGACAAGATCGCGGTTTCCGACGTGCGCGGCGGCTCGGTTAGCCGCGAAGGCGTGCAGCGCGACCTGCTGCCGCTGATCGAAGGCACCACGGTCAGCACCAAATACGGGCCGATGAAGACCGACCATGTGCTGTTCATCGCCAGCGGGGCATTCCACGTTGCCAAGCCATCCGACATGCTGCCCGAATTGCAGGGGCGCCTGCCGATCCGGGTCGAACTGCGGGCGCTGACCGAAGCGGACTTTGTGCGGATCCTGACCGAGACGCGCGCGAACCTGGTCGAACAGTATCGCGCGCTGCTCGGCACCGAAGAGGTCACGCTCGACATCACCGAGGATGCGATTGCCGAAGTCGCCAAGATTGCGGCGCAAGTGAACGAAAGCGTGGAGAATATCGGCGCGCGTCGCTTGCAGACGGTGATGGAGCGGCTGCTCGAAGACATCAGCTTCGAGGCGGAGGAACATACTGGCGAAACCGTGACGATCGACGCAGGCTATGTCCGCGACCGGCTGGCCGACCTTGCCGGCGACAGCGACCTTTCGAAATACATCCTGTGATGGAGCCGGTATCGGATCGGCATGAGATGGTGGCGCAGATGGCGCCGCGGCTCGATCCGGTGCACTATTGCTTCATGGTGGTCACGCCCTCCACCGTGCCGCAAGCGCTGGGCGCGGCTATCGGCACCTTCCGCGAAGACGAGGGCGTCACCGCGATCGTGCCGGAGCCGCTCGCGCGCGAGCTGGGCGAGGAAGGGCCGGCGTTCGCGCGGATCACGCTGATGGTGCATTCCTCGCTGGAAGGCTTCGGGCTGACCGCGGCGGTTGCCAGTACGCTGGCCGAGCACGGCATCGCCTGCAACATGGTGGCGGCCTACCATCACGACCATGCCTTCGTCCCGGCAGCGGATGGCGAACGGGCGCTGGCACTGCTTGAGGCGTTGAGCCAAGCCGCACGTCGATAGAACTCGGCACTTCACAGACTTTTTGTCCGATCCGATTGATTCGGAACGCTTCCTGCGGCCAAACCGTTGCATTGTGGAATTCGACAAACGGGGACGAAAATGACTGGAAGATTCTTGCTCGCAAGCGCTGCTGCATCCGTGATTGCGCTCACCACGCCAGCGCTGGCGGATGACCACGCGGGCGCCGCCGCGCCCACGCTGAGCGCGCCGAAGATCGAATATACCCGCTGGGTGCTGGACAACGGGTTGCAGGTGATCGCGATCCCCGACAATTCGACCGCCAATGTCACCACTTCGCTGTGGTACGAAGTCGGCGCGAAGCACGATCCGGAAGGCCGCTCGGGCTTTTCGCATCTGTTCGAGCATATCCTGAGCCGCCAGACGCTCAACATGCCCTACAACATGATCAACAAGCTGACTGAAGATGTCGGCGGGCAGCGCAACGCATCGAACTGGGTCGATCGCACCAATTATTTCGAGACGGTGCCGGCAGAGTACCTCGAGACCATGCTGTGGACGCACCGCGAACGGATGGCGTTCCCGGTGGTGGACAGCGTGGTGTTCGAGAAAGAGCGCGACGTGGTGAAGGAAGAGCTGCGCCAGCGTGTACTCGCACCGCCCTATGGCCGGTTGCAGACCTTCGTGATTACCGAGAACGCCTATGACGTGCTGCCGATGCGTCGCCCGGGGATCGGCAGCATCGAGGATCTCGATTCGGCCACGCTCGATGATGCGCGGGCCTTCCACCAGGCTTATTACGGGCCCGACACGGCGACCCTGATCGTGGCAGGCAATTTCGAAATTGGCCGTCTGCGCCAGCTGGTCGATCAATACTTCGCCGATATCCCGCGTCGCGCCAATCCCATCAGCCTTGATATCGAGGGTGAGGAACCGCAGCGGACGGAGCCGCGCACGGTCAATGCCACCGCGCCCAATGTGCCGTTGCCGGTAGTTGGCAGCCTGTGGAAGGCGCCGCCCGCCACCCACCCCGATGCCGCAGCGCTTGAAGTCCTCAGCGCGATCCTTGCCCGGGGTAACAACAGCCGCATGTATGAGGCTCTTGTCCGCAGCGGGCTGGCGGTCAATGCTTTGCATAACGAACAGATGTTCGAAGATGCCGGGTTCTTGGCCTCTTCCGTGGTCCTGTCGCCCGCAGCGAGCATTCCGGATGCGCAGGCGGCTCTGGCGCAGGTGATCGACCGCATCCGCACCGAGCCGGTCAGCGCAGCCGAATTGCGCGAGGCCAAGAACGAGATTTTCTCATCTGCGCTCTCTTCGCGCCAGACCGCCCAGGGCCGGGCTTTCGAACTGGGCGAAGCGCTCGTCTCGACCGGCGATCCCGATGCGGCGGATATTCGCCTCGAACGTATCGCAGCGGTTACCATTGCCGATGTCCAGCGCGTGGCGCAGGCGTGGCTGCGCCCCGATGGCCTCGTCAACATTACCTACCAGGCGGGTGAGGATAATCCCGCGAGCTATGCGAACCCTGTGCCGCGGCCGCAATATGACACCGTGCCGCCGCCAACCGGCAAGCCGTTGGCGGTCCGTCCGGAAGCGGAGCGCGAAGCGCCCCCGCCGCCGATTGCCGCGCCCGAAGTTGTGCGCGCCGAGTTCGTCGAGACTCAGCTCGCCAATGGTATTCCGCTGGTCAGCGCGCAGACCACCAATGTCCCGATCGCCACGATCACACTTTTGTTCCGTGGTGGCAATGCGACCGATCCGGCGGCCAAGGCAGGGTTGGCCGGGCTGGCCGCGTCGGTCGCTGACAAGGGTACCGCGTCCCGCAGT
This sequence comes from Altererythrobacter sp. BO-6, assembly GCF_011047315.1. Taxonomy (NCBI): domain Bacteria; kingdom Pseudomonadati; phylum Pseudomonadota; class Alphaproteobacteria; order Sphingomonadales; family Erythrobacteraceae; genus Altererythrobacter; species Altererythrobacter sp. BO-6. The sequence goes on from NZ_CP049259.1 coordinate 2,266,436, forward strand.
GCGAGTGAGATCGCCACTGCGCTCGAATCGCTTGGTGCGCGCCTGAACTTCAGCTCCGGTATGGACGGCAGCTTTGTCAGCCTCACGGCGCCTACCGCCAATCTCAGGGAAGCCGGGACTGTCCTGGTCGACATACTGCAGAACGCCAGCTTCCCCGAACGGGAGCTGGAGACTGAACGCAAGCGGCTGCTCGATGGATTAAGCGCCGCGATGAAGGACCCCGGAACGCTGGCAAGCTTTGTCGAAATGCGGGTGATGTATGGCGATGCGCCCTATGGCATGGTCGCCAATGCCAGCAGCATTCCGGCGATCACGCGCGACGACCTGATCGCCCATCGCGAGACTTACTGGCATCCGGGCGCGGCCCGGATCGTGATCAGTGGCGGCTTGTCGTCAGGCGAGGCGGAAGCATTGGCGGGCGGATTGTTCGGTGACTGGACCTCTGACCGCCCCGTTCCGGCGGCGATCGACGATGCCGCAGGCGCTGCAAAGGCGCCCCGCACCATCGTGATCGACCTACCGAACGCCGGCCAGGCGGCGGTGCGGGCCAGTGTCCGCGCGCTGGCGCGCCAGGATGCGGACTATTACGACCTGTGGCTCACCAACACCGTGCTTGGTTCGGGCAGCAATGGTCGCCTGTTTGAAGAAGTGCGCACCAAGCGCGCGCTCAGCTATGGCGCATATAGCTCGCTCGACACGCGGCGGGACGAAGCGACACTGACCGCACAGGCGCAGACCAAGAACGAAACCGCGGATGAAGTGGCGGCGGTGTTCCTCGATCAGTTCGCGCTGCTGGGCAAGGAGGCGCTGGACGAGGATGCCTTGCAAAAGCGGCGCCTGTTTCTGGGCGGTGCCCTGGCGCGCAGCCTGGAAACCAGCGGCGGGTTCAACGGGATCGTTGCCAGCCTGCTGCTCAATGGCCTTCAGCCCAAGGAAGCCTTCGAGGTGGCGCAAAGCCTGGCCAATGTCACTCCGGATGATGTCCGCAATGCGGCCGCCAAATATCTCGCGCCGGAGCGGGCCTCGCTGGTGATCGTGGGCGATGCGCAGTATTTCCTCGATGATCTCAAGGCCCTGCGCGGGGAGGTGGAAGTGATCCCCTTCAGCGAACTCGACCTTGCCAGCGCGGGTTTGCGCAAACCTCAGGCCGCGGGCGAGTAAGCGCCAACTATTCGGCGGCCTCGGCCTGGCCTTCGCGCTCGGCCGCCTGGCGCGCCCACATATCGGCATAGAGGCCGTCCGCTGCCAGCAGATCGCTGTGGCGGCCGGCCTCTGCCAGCCTGCCATTTTCCAGCACCAGGATGCGGTCGGCATCGGCGATCGTTGACAGCCGATGGGCGATGGCGATGGTGGTGCGGTTGCGGCTGACCCGGCGCAGCGTCGCCAATATGTCCTGCTCGGTGCGAGTGTCGAGCGCACTGGTCGCTTCGTCGAGCAGCAGGATCGGCGGGTTCTTGACCAGCGTGCGCGCGATCGCCACGCGCTGCTTCTCCCCGCCGGACAGTTTGAGCCCCCGCTCGCCCACTTCGGTGGCGAACCCTTGCGGCAGCTGCTCGATGAAAGGCAGGATCGCGGCGTCGCGCGCTGCGGCAACCACATCCTCCTCGCGCGCGAAGTTGCTACCATAGCCGATATTGTAGCCGATCGTGTCGTTGAACAGCACGCTGTCCTGCGGGACGATGCCGATCTGCGCGCGCAGGCTTTCCTGCGTGACCGCAGCGATATCCTGACCGTCGATCAGGATGCGCCCGGCTTGCGGATCGTAGAAACGGAACAGCAGCCGCGCGATCGTGCTCTTGCCCGCGCCTGACGGGCCGACGATCGCGATATGCGCGCCCGCAGGCACTTCGAAGCTGAGATTGTGCAGGATAGTCCGGTCCGGATCATAGCCGAAAGTGACGTGATCGAAGGTGATATGCGGGCGCCGCGCCACCAGCGCCGGCGCACCCGGCCGGTCGCGCACTTCGACCGGCGTATCCATCAGTTTGAACATCTCGCCCATGTCGATCAGCCCCTGCCGGATCGAGCGATAGACGAAGCCCAGCATATCAAGCGGGCGAAACAGTTGCATCAGATAGGTGTTCACGAACACCAGATCGCCCACCGTCAGCTGACCCTTGCTCCAGCCCCACACGGTATAAGCCATCGCACCGGCCATCAGCAGGTTGGTGATCAGCGCCTGGCTGATGTTGAGGATGCCGAGCGAATTTTCTGACTTGATCGCGGCTTCGGCATAGGCACTGGCGGCCTGGCTGTAGCGCGCTTCCTCGCGCGCCTCGGCGCCGAAATATTTGACCGTTTCATAATTGAGCAGCGAATCGACCGCGCGGTGCAGCGCCTTGCCGTCAAGCTCGTTCATCTCGCGCCGCAGCTTGGTGCGCCATTCGGTGATCCAGCGGGTAACGAGGATATAGGTCACGACCGCCAGGCCAGTCGCCAGCACCAGGTCCCATCCGAAATTGAGATAGAAGATCACGCCCACCGCGATCAGCTCGATCACGGTCGGCGCGATGTTGAACAGCAGGAAATAGAGCATCGTGTCGATGCTCTTGGTGCCGCGCTCGATTACCTTGGTGACTTCGCCGGTGCGGCGGTTCAGGTGGAACCGCAGCGACAGGCGGTGCAGCCGTTCGAACACGTCGCGCGCGAGGTTGAATGTCGCCATCTGGCCGACCCGCTCGAAGGCGATGTTGCGCAAATTGTCGAAGGCGACGCCGGTGAAGCGGCCCAGCGCATAAGCCAGTACGAGCGAGAGCGCGACCATCGCGCTCTCGCTGGCCGGGGTAGCCATTGCATCGACGGCATATTTATAGGCAAAGGGCAGGGCGAGCGTGACCGCCTTGGCCGCCAGCACGAATGCCATCGCCGCGACGATCCGCCGCCGGAGCGCGGGATTTTCGCGCGGCCAGAGATACGGCAGGAAACGCCGCATGGTGTGCCAGCCGTCTGCTTCGAGCGGCGCAGGGTCGGAGGTATCGGGCGGCATCAGGGCCCCGATGTGGAGCCAATGCGCGGTTAAGACAAGTGCGCGCCGTCTGACATCGATCGTGCGCCGCAGTTAGAGGCGGGAGGCACCATCGCGAAAGTTCACCTTCTGATATCCGAACTCGTCCGGCACATCGAACAGGATGCGGCGCTTGGAGAAATCGATCGCAATCCGGTCAAACATCTTGAGATGCTGCATGCCCAGCGACAGGACCGGCTTGTCCTTCAGGCCCAGCGCTTCGAACGCAGGGGCATCCGCATAGGTGATCGGCACATTGTTGATCTGCAGCCCGTTGATCTGCATCTTCCGCGCATAGGACAGCTCGCCCATCAGCTTCACGCCATTGACGTCCATCGTCTCGATTTCCTGCGCGCGCCGGGCGCGGATGCGTTCGCGCAGCGCCAGATTTCCGAGGCTGGTCTGCGCACCGGTATCGACAATCACCGTCGCGCGAACGCCATCAATCACTGCGTCGGTTATCAAGAGCTGCCCCAAGCGGCTTTGCGCGCGCACGACGATCTCGTATCCGCCGCTACGGAATTTCTCACTGGCGTCGGCGACGGCGATGGTCTCTTTCCG